>JANPHT010000283.1:0-6387 GCA_031424595.1 Planctomycetota bacterium | reverse complement strand
ACAACGCCAGGCCTCAAAGAAGTCGAGGGTTTCAATTTTTTCAGTCGTCTCAATGGTTTCGAAGCCGACAACCCCGCCGGACGTCGTCGCACACTCTACACAGTCGTCAGCCGCTATGCGCCCAATGCGACGCTGACGCTGTTCGATTTTCCGGAACCGAATGTGACCAGCGATCAGCGCAACATCACCATGGTGCCGCAGCAGCAGTTGTTCGTTCTGAACGGACCGTTCATGTTCGAAATGAGCCGCGAGTTCGCAAAGCGGCTCGAAAACGCAGCGTCCGGGGATGAAGACCGACTTCGGCTCGGATGGCAACTTGCCTACTCGCGGTTGCCCACCGATGAAGAAACCGCAGTCGCAATGGAGTTCCTGCAGACTCCGGTCGAGCCTGGGACTGTGGATCAATTGACCCGCTGGGAGCAACTCTCACATGCAATGCTGGCCAGCAACGAATTCATGTTCCTGCCGTGAGTTGACTTCAGAGAATCAACCACGTCGAGCTTTGCGATGGAAGACTCACAGCATGACGACGGTTGGTTCTTCGTCAGTCTGTGAACGAACTTCTCCGAGTCGGAACGCCGGATATTCAGGTGTAGAACAAGCGGCCTGCACTTTGTCGGCGACAGTGGCAGGGACAGCCAAAACAAGCCCGATGCCCATATTGAAGACGTTGAACATCTCCGGTTCGGCAACAGCACCTAATTTTTGCAGCCACTGAAACAATGCGGGAATCTGCCACGCTGATCGATTCACAACGCCCTGCACGTGCTTCGGCAGCACCCGCTCAAAGTTATCCGCGATGCCTCCACCTGTGATGTGTGCAATCGCGTGGATGTTGCCTTCACCAGCAGCCTGCTTTGCTGCAGCGACGACATCGGCGTATATCCGAGTTGGTGACATCAGAGCATCACCGACGGAACAATTCAATTCGGAAACGTGGTCCGAAACTTTCAGTCCGGCGTGTTCAAAGACAACCTTCCGAACCAGACTGTATCCATTCGAATGGAAGCCGGAGGCTGGAACACCAATCAGTACATCTCCCGGGACGACGCGATGTCTGCCATCAATGAGGTCAGTTCGTTCGGCAACGCCCACACAGAACCCCGCCATGTCGAAATCCCCGGCTGCGTACAAATCGGGCATAATCGCCGTCTCTCCGCCGAGCAACGCTGCGCCAGCCTGACAGCAGCCATCGCTGACTCCGCTGACAAGCTGTTCCAGAAGATTTGGATCGTCCTTACCAAGCGCGACATAGTCGAGAAAGAACAACGGCTGCGCTCCGAGGCACAAGCAATCGTTGACACACATCGCCACCAGATCGATGCCAATCGTATTGTACTTCTGAGCGTGAATGGCCACCTTAATCTTTGTGCCTACTCCGTCGGTGCCTGAGACCAGAACGGGGTCTTTCCACTGTTTTTCAGCATTCAGCCGAAAAAGGCCTGCAAAACCACCGGGAAGTTCCATGACGCCTGGCGTAAAGGTCTTCTGCATGAGCTTCGGCAGTTTTTGCATGCCCTGCTCGTACAATTCGAGATCGACACCAGCGGAACGATAAGTCATTTCAGACATGGAATTGGGAACCGTGAACACTTGTTGACAGGAGACGAGAAAAACGAATTGCACGACTTGCCGACGCGACTGTCAAGCCGCCGAAGTCGCAAGGTACAGCAGAGTTTCCTTTTGCCAATCCTGAGCCAGCCTCAGATTGCCGCGAATTGTTTGAACCACTTACGCTGAATCTGCCGATTGTGACGGTGGCGGGATCGTGCAGGGCACACTGCCTCGCGATGAAAATCCGGTTTCCAGAGACGAAAGATCTTCCGAAATGTTCGGGCAGAAGACACGACCAGAGTGGTTCTTTGACAGTTCCATGCATCTTGAGGCCGTCAGTCGACTTCTCTTTCTGGTCGAAAACCAGGAGCCGCTGGGAGTCATTGAGGGCCCTGAAGGCAGTGGACGGTCCAGAGTCCTTTCCAGGCTTCGAGAAGAATTGGCGAGAAACGGCATCGTTGGCCTGTCCTTCAATCTTAGTGGGATGGATGAAGAACTGGCTTACTGGCAATTGACAGAATGCCTGGCGGTTCGCACACGGCCCGGAATGCGACGCCATGAACTGCTGATGCTCATTCGCGACGAACTGACAGGCCGATCTCGATGCGGGGTTCGGACAGTACTGATGCTGGATGACTTTCATAAGGCCGCAGGTGACCTGAGTGTCTTCCTTCGCATACTGCTGGCGATGAGTTCCCAATGTCAGGGTCTGCTGACCACGATCCTGGCTTCTGACAAACAACTCCCGGCAGCATTTTCCAGCTATTCACTTGTTCCCATCCGGCTGTCGGAGCTGGATACCGCCGAGTCCTCGGATTTTGTCCGGTCGCTTATTGGCCAACAGGACATACAGCTGGCCAGTGTCGATGAGTCAGCCGTGCGAGCGATTTCGATCACGTCAATCGGCAACGCCGCAAGAATGTCCCGCATCTGCGCACTGCTTCGAGTTATCCACGAGACTTCGCCGGAGACTCGTATCACCGAAGAAACGGTCTATTCGTTGTTATCTGAGTTTAATCATGACAACGCAAGAATTTCTCCCATCAGCCGTGCCAGCTGAATGCATGTCCCGCTGACCTGAGATTCGAGTCAGGAACACCGGCTCGAACGGACCGCCGCTGTTGGTGAGATTCTCTTTGACCAACGGTCAAAGCAGGAGATTACGGCTTCTTTCCAAGATCAGTTCCAAGGTGTTTCTGCAAGAGACGCACCGTGGCCATGCAGCCCTCGGATTCTGAAAGCGGTTTCGCGGGTTTGCGTTCAGCGGCGGGTGCTCCTGGAGAATGACCGGGACCTTCGTATTCGACTTCGATCCAGCCTCGGTATCCGGAATCTGCGACGTCTTTAAGCAGTCTTCCGTAGTCCGCATAACATTCTTCTCCATTCGTGTCAAAATCGAGTGACTTGGCACACACGCCCTTTGCATAGGGAAGCATCGCCGCGACTCCATCATAGCGATTGTGGAATTCTCCCGTGGCTCGATTCTTCTGGAAATTGCCAAAGTCGGGCAGCGTCCCACAGTGAGAATCCGACACTTGCTGCGCTACGGAAGCCAACCAGGCTCCGTCAGTTTGCAGGCCTTCGCCATGGTTTTCCAGCAGCACATCAAGCTTCAACGGAACACTGAACTTCAGCAACTGCATGATGCCATCCGCGAGTAACTTAGATTGTTCCTCCTTCGGTAAAGTATCGTCGCTGATAGGATTGACTCGAATCCCACTGCAGCCAAGAGTCGCCGCAGCCTCAAGCCACGGTCGATACTTCTCAACATTCGACGTCCGAAGGGCTGCATCACGGGCTCCGAGAGCATCGTGAAGGTCCACCAGTATGAGAACATTTTTGACGCCCGCATCGGCCGCACGATGATTCAGCTCTTTCAGCGACTGCGGCTTCGCATGATGATCCCCAAGTAAAATACCGCTGTAATCGATACCTACAAATCCTAATTCTCCAGCCATTGTCGGGAACTCCAGCGAGTCACGCCGGGCCACACCTTCAACACCTCGAAAAGCGCGGTTAAACGTCCACTGCCCCAGTGCCAGCTGATAGCGTGCCTCGTGATTTTCCATTCCACGCGAAGTCGACGTGTTCCATGCGGCCACACCGAGCGCTAAAGACGAGTTTTGCAGGAATTGACGGCGGTTCATGTTGATTGTTCCAAAATAGATCCAAAGCGCAGGAGGGGACGGACAATTACGGCAAGCATGTCTGATCCGTAACAGAACGCTTGCTGAAAGGATAGAGTTTAACCACCCTGCATCCAACTGACCTAAGAGTTGTCTCACTCTGTTGCATTAAACAACTGGGGTGACCGTCGCTGAAACGACAATTTGGCCGTGCGTGTCGAGAAGGCTGTCCAATTCGAAGACGATGCTGCGGTCATGACCATGGCGATCGAACCAAAGGTTTTTCCGGCCGGGTCAAAGAGTAAAGATGTGAGTCCTTCGCCATCCGAATGAATACACACTGCGACCCAAGTGACGGCAGTTTGCTGCCGGAGGGCAGATTGCTGCGGATTGCATTTTGTCCTCGACCCGCATCGGCATCTCTGAAATGGCAAAAAAACGCCGGGTTCCGTTCGTCTGGAGGCAGCCATTCTCATAACGGTCAGTGGCTTCGTAAACCAGCCAACGTATCCGCGAGCTTCGGCACAGATCATGCATTAATTCGAAATCTCAGGCACTCGTTTGGTGCATGATCTCTCAGGAAAAGTCATCTCAACAGCATGAGACTTTGCCGTGGGGCTTCAAACCTGATTACGCCTTTCTCGACTTCCGCCGAGCTATGTTTCGGCGATCGACTCGAAATCCAAGACGGAGCCGTGGCATGTTCAACGCACTTGCAAATCTGTTTCGATCACCGTCCCGACGCCGCAAAGCAACGATGATCACTTCCGACGTTTCAGCCATTGTGCAGCCGCTTGAGAGTCGCGAAATGATGTCGGCTAATCCAGTCCACGACTGGAACGACATTTTGCTGGACACGGTTCGCGATTTGAAACCGGCTCCGCCGATCGCGGCCAGAGCCATGGCAATCGTCAGCACTGCTGTCTTTGACGCGGTCAATTCGATTGATGGCCGATATGAGGCATACTGGACCACAGTGAATGTGTCACCGCTGGCATCGAAGGAAGCTGCGGTCGCCGCTGCTGCCCACAGAACTCTGTCGCAACTCTTCCCGTCCCGCCAGGCTGTGTTTGATGCGCAGTACTTCGCAACGGTCTCGATGGTTCCTTTTGGGCCGATGCGGGACGCTGGGATCGGAGCCGGTCAGTTTGTGGCCGATCGACTGTTATCGCTGCGCAGCATCGATGGGGCGGATCGTACTGTCAACTACACCATTCGCGATGTGCCCGGAGAATGGAACCCGACGGCGCCCACGTTTGCTCCCCCCGTGCTGCCTCAGTGGCCGCTCGTAACGCCATGGGCCATGAGTCGTGGGAACCAGTTCCGTCCGACCTCCCCGCCGCCATTAACTTCCGCAGTTTACGCGGCCAATCTGAATGAAGTGAAGAAGGTCGGTGCGGCAAACAGTCGCATCCGCACCGCCGATCAGACATCAATCGCCTATTTCTGGGCCGGTGGACAGGGGACAGCGACGCCTCCTGGTCAATGGAACATGATTGCTCAGACCGTTGCCGAACAACAAGGACTTTCGATCGTACACAGTGCTCGCATGTATGCGTTGTTGAATATCGCGATGGCAGACGCCGCGATTGTCTCTTGGGACGCCAAGTACTCATACAATCTCTGGAGACCCATCGACGCGATTCAGAATGCGGATCTGGATGCAAATCGCGGTACCATTCGCGATCCCTTCTGGACTCCGCTGCTCACGACGCCGGCGTTTCCTACCTATACGTCGGGGCACAGTACGTTCAGTTCTGCCGCCGCTGCAGTCCTGGGCGATTTCTTTGGATCTGATAACATCACATTTGTGGCTCAGTCCGAGATTGCCGGGGTTGCGAGTCGTTTCTATACGAGCTTTCGATCGGCCGCTGCCGAAGCCGGGCTGAGTCGAATTTTCGGCGGGATTCACTTCCAGTTCGACAATACAGCCGGACTCAGCTCCGGCGATGCCCTCGGTCGATTTGTCGTGGCGAATTGCCTTCCATTGCGAGCTGGTGCGCTGATGGTGAACGGAAACCTTCTGGTCAGCGGCACGAGTCGCAATGACAGTATTCGCCTTGAGACTTTCGGTTCCTGGATCGATGTCACCGTCAACAATCGTTTGCTGCTTTCGGTTCCCGGACGCTCCGTTTGCTGTATCTCGGTGGAGTGCGGAGCAGGGAACGATTGTGTGACGATCAGCAGTTGGATCTACATTGCGACGACAATTCGCGGAGACGCCGGTAATGACTGTTTATACGGAGGCAGCGGAGCGGATACTTTGCTTGGGGGATCAGGGCACGACCAACTGTTTGGCAACTGGGGTGACGATTCGCTGTTCGGCGGTGACGGAGACGACCTGCTCGATGGTAATGGCGGTTCAAACTACCTGAATTCTGGTTCAGGTTTCGATACGCTGTACGTCAACTGGTTCTTCGACATCTTTAACACTGGACCGGGACGCAAACGAATTTTCTATCGTTAGGCCTATTCAGAGAGACAGCAGTGGCATGGGTTGTCGATGCGAATTCCGTCGATGCAGGGGTAAGCTCAGGTTTTCGCGTGAGGTATGCGATTCTTCGTGGGGCCCTGATCACGCCATGGCACAATCATCCTAACGCTTCCTCAGCACGTAAACTACGTCTTCGGTCTTCCCTGTGACAACGTGTGGATTCTTCACGTCATAAGAAAAGTCATAGGTTTCTGCGATTTCCAGTTTGGGCAC
>JANPHT010000282.1:0-36165 GCA_031424595.1 Planctomycetota bacterium | reverse complement strand
CATGGGAATTCTTGTAAAATCTCATCATGGTCTCCTGTGTGAAGTTGTGTCGTGAGCCCGTTAACCTGTGAAGACGCCTGTCTCTCACATCTACTTTAGGACACGCCTCAACCAAATGCCGGGGCCATGATGAGTATCAAGGCGGTCAACCCGAGCGGCGGATCGGGCGTGTTCTGAAATCGAAGTCACTTGGCCGCCGCCGGGTTAGATGTACCGGTTAAAGTCAAGAGGCAGGCGGGTGATGCCCGTGGCCGTTCGTCCCCGGAGGTTTTCAATGAGTCAGCCGTATTGCAACATGTTTCTTACAATCGTGTGGACTAGTGCGTTTACTTTGCCTTGCGCGGCCGACGAAACAGTGACGCTTATCGGTGACTGGGTCGTCACTTCGGTGGAAAGCGGTGGTAAATCTCGCGATCCGATAAACTTTGACGGAATGCAATGGGTGCTGGGAAAAGAAACGCTGGAAATTATGCCAGCCCGGGCCACACCCGCGGGACTGGCCCACAAACCGAACCTGAAATGCACCTTCGCTGTGGACGACACACAGTCACCTGCCCATTTCAACTGGACGATTGGCGAGGGGGACAAAAAGGCTACAATCAACGCCATCTACGAACTCAAGGGTGACGTTCTGCGGGTCTGCTTCGCCCGGCGCGGAGCACCGCGCCCCGGTGGATTCGATACTCAAGGAAAGAGGTCGTCTGTCTATGAGTTCAAACGGGCCAAAGCAGATCAATACAAAGAATAGATATCGCATGCCGATCCGTACGGTCAACCTGTCTGTCGTATGCGGATGACCATAAGTTGCCGATGGGCTGCGCACACATTGGAAGATCCGTCGCGGCAACCGGCTGATCCTGGTCTTTGAACTTAACCGCTTCGTGTGGCCGAGCTGGTTTGCTGAATGGAGTCGTTTGGTCTGATGAGTACTGATGCTTCTCACGTAGTGATTGGTTACTCGGTGTTCGACACCAGCGAGGAATGCTACGAGTACAACGAGAATGCATGCCTGATTGCTGCGACTCTGGACGGTGCGAAACGGGTCCTCAGCAATGCGATGATGAGTCCACAGGATGCGGAGTTCCATAGCGTATCGTGGGACGATCTGCTGCGGGATTTTGGTTGCTCGGGCGGAGAGTATGCCATGGAGGCCGATGCCTTTGCTCGGTTTCATAAGCTTGCTCAGGAACACGGTGTGTCGTTTGAGGCCGAAGCGGATGACGGCGACGAATCCGTGATGGTGGTCGAAATCCATCGCCGTTTTCTGACTCCTGATCCTGACCGATAGAGCTGGAAATCGTGTGTCCCGCTGGACTTGAAGTTCGGTTGTGCGCGCTGCCCAGGTTGCCTGGATTTTTCAGGTCGTCCGCGCTGCCGGGGTGCTGCGCGCAGCAGGGATTGGTGGCTTCATCCACTACAGCAGCGGCGCGTTGTCGTCCAGTTCCAACTCAGAAATCCTGTATTTTAAACTAGAATTCGTGCTGCAACCGAATGCGTACAGAATGCCCTGCGACTCGCAGTACTCAATGATGATGTGAGCGGGTTGCTGCTTTCGAGTCCACACAAACAGGTCAATCAGAAAATCATTGATCGCATTGATGCGTTCAACCTGGGCGCGTCACACTTCGAAAATAACTTCGCGTTCATCGATCGGCTTCTTCACATCGCGGATTTTTTCCGACAATCGTATTGAACAGTGGATCATCTTGCAGGAGTTGAGCGTCATTGCCGTCCGGGCAGCCGGCGAGAATCTGATAGACCTGCTGCCGACCCATTTCAAAAAGCGGCAACTGTTCCGTACACTGTGTCTTTGACATCGATCTGCTTCCGTGCGTGTTAAGTGATGCTTTCCCGAACTTTCAGGGAGTCACGGGCTCCGTTTCAGGATTTGAAGTGATGTCTGCTTGAGGATTTCGGGGGTTGAGCTGATCGGGGGCGACCCAGAGGGCGTAGGTGGCGAGTGCGATCAGCAGCAGCGCCATGATCAGGTTCTGTTCGTAGCGGACATAGTCTCTCGACGTCACGGCAGGCACATCCGGCATGTCGTTCAGTCGCTGGAGACTGACAAAGTGAAGAGCACCACCCGGCCGAACGGAGCCAGGACTGCGGCCGCCTTCGGGGATGATGCTGCGATCATAATTGGTGGGTCTCAGATAGGATCTGAGCGCCATCACGTTAATTCCCGACGGCACTCCCCAGTCTTCCATCAATTCGATCGCGGCCAGCGTGGCATTGTCATCGCCACCACCAACAGACAGATACGCTGCGAAGCCGCCGTTGGCCTGAAACGCTCCCTTGTCCGGTCCCTGCATTTTCAGCAACAGATCGTGAATCGGAGCCTGGAAGTCGTCGCGATCGACGGGGTGATCAATCAGCTTTGCCAGTTCGGTGATGGAAAGCACATTTTCCAAGGTGACATATTCGCTCTGCAGCTCGGCCCTCAACGTTGCAGACAGACGATCAGCCAGTACGTCTCGCTGCTGCTGCGTGAGCTGCCCTTCCGCCAACAGCTTTCGTATAACGTACTCAGAAGGAGACAAGGAAGTGAGTGGTGTCGTTCGATTGATGTCGTCAAAGATCTGCCTCACATGGGTGTCATAGTGGTCAACAAGGGGAGCCTGTGCTCCTGAAATGAGATGGAAGTCCAGTGCATTACTCAGAATCAAGAGGTTCTGTCCTTCTGAGATCTCTTTCACGGCCAGTTGCTGAGCTCCCGCCATATCGGCCTTGAGCCCTTTTTCATTTAACCACCGAGCAACGCCAGTCCACTGCCGCCAGGATGCTGACGCAAATGGAGCTTCCGTAAAGTCCGCCACATACTGTTCGATACTTTCCGGAGTGACTGGACGCCACAGCGAACGAAACATCAACCCGAACAATACTCCCAGTACGATGATGAAAGGACCAAGCATCATCAGCAGCGTCTTTCTGCCACCATCAATCGCACCAACAGCCGAACCGACATTGATGGCGATCAGTAGAACGATCCCTGCAAACAGCACCGCGGTGACGTAGCCCTGATCGAGCAGATGCACGGACGAGACACCAATCGTTTCGATGTTCGCCAGCCCGCTCAGCGTGACAAGTCCGGTGATCATTGCTCCGCTCAGATGCTGTCGACAAATCAAGCCTCTTCGGCCAAGCTCGGTCATCAGCACGACCATTGCGAGGCCGGAAACAGTGAAGACCAATGCCAGCGGTATCGTGATTCCCAACACCGCAAGTCCGACATGAAGAAAGGGAATCAAAGCAAAAATCCAGCCGAAGCGTTTCCACCACTGTCCAATCGCTTCCCACGCCTCTTTCGCTTCCATCGCATTCTCTTTCGCCCCTTTTGCCGCTCGGGAGATTTTCAGCATGCACCATAGCGTTCCGCCCAGCATCAGCATCAGGCTGATGGCAGGAAGCGCCAACAGAGCAATCAATTTCTTGGTGAATGAAACTTTCGCCACAGAACCGACGACGTTTGCTGAAGCCTTGCCGAACATCGGAATGGGGATGACTGCGGCTGCAATACGAGTCCAGTCAGACCACGACGCCATGACATGTGACGACGCAGCGACATCTTCCGTGGTGGTTTTGACTGGAGACACAAATGATGATTTCAGTCTGGCCTGAACAGCGGCGGCAAAGCCATCAGTATCCGGACGCAGCGGACGAAGGGCTGCTCGCAGTTCGTCTTCACCAATCAGATCGGTTGAATTTTGATCGTTCATCTGGATTCCTCCTCATCGCCTGACTCGTGATTCAGCATCATCTGTTTCAGTGCTTTGCGAGCCTGATACAGGCGACCTTCGACGGCTTTCGGTGTTAACGACAACAGGGCCGCTACATTGTTGACGGATGTTTCGTCCAGGTAGTGCATCAGAATCACTTCGCGCTGTGTGTCAGGCAGCTGTTGAATTGCGCGTCGCAGACGTTCCAATCGCTCATCCTCCGGTGGCAGAATTCCGGCGACATTGTCCTGAAGCAACAGCGGTTCGAGGGTCGTGACGTGTCGTTCGCGTCGCTGCCGACTTCTGGAATGTTGGCGGTAGCAGTTGCGAGCCACTCCGTTCAGCCACGCTCCGAAGACGACAGGTTCGCTGCAGTCGCCATGGCAGTTGTCACGATTCAGCCATGCTTCCGCGAAACTGTCCTGAGCAATCTCAACAGCGTCCGCCGACGAAGCTCCCCACGCCGTGATGAGTCCCACCAGCGGGCCGCGAAATCGATTTAGAGCGTCGGAAATGTCCAAAACTGCCTCCTCGCAGGACAAGTGTCCGGCCACACACCGAATCCCTCAAGGAACTCATAAAAAGGAGGCTGCGTTTTCCAAATGTCGGACTTATACTTCCCGCGGCGAGGAGGGCTGCCGCACAGTATTCGCACGAACTACTGGTGGGATCGATTGTCGTTGAACGTTGCAGCCCGCAGTCGACACACCGGCGGAGTGAATGCACTCTTCTGTGATGGGCATGTGCAATTCATCAGCAACAGCATTGATACGGCGACGTGGCAAGCTCTTGGCAGTCGCGGCGGCGGTGACGTTCTCGGGGAATTCTGACAACCCCAGCATTAGAATAGGATGCCCAACTCGATATCACGCACTCGATTGCGGTCAAAAGTTGATCGGAATATCACAGCTCGCCACAGCGTCATGAACGTTGCTCTTCGTCTTCGTTCAATCTTTCTTTAAGTTGTGCCAGGTGTTTCAATCTTCGCTGCTCGGCGAAAATGACAGGGAAGGGTATCGTGGGAGAAAAGCGAATCGCCACGCGATCTGGTTCTTCTCGCAGAAAAACGGCGTTTGTGGAAATGACTGTGCCATCGGCAAACGTGACCTTCACAGGGAGCATCGGGCAGTTTTCCTGAAAGACATGACTTTTAGCCAGGCACGCACCACTTTCTGAAAGATCGACAATCGAATGCGCCCGCCCGCCCGCTTCCAGCGTTGGATGGTCGCTGTTTGAGTAATGGATTCGGTAATGTTCGCGATGATTTTCCATCCCGGGGATTTTAGCAAAGAGTCACGCGGCAAAAAGTCTGGCTCAGTACCGCAAATCAGAAAAGTACATCCGCTGATTGGTGGTCGTATGACATCCGAGCCAGTTTTGCAAGATCATATGTGTGAGGAATGCCTGTGTTTCAGCCACAAAGTGGCGATACGAAGACGACCTGAGATTATTTCTGCGTTGAGTTGCCGGCCCCGGAATGCTCGAGACCAGACCAGTCAGCGCCATGGGTCATTTCGGCGAGTGTTAAGGTCCGAATGAGTTGCGAGAATGAAGCCACTTTGAGTTTCTTCATCGCAGCGGCTCGGTGCTTCTCGACAGTTTTTTGGCTAATGCGACATTGAAGCGCGATCGCCCGATTGGTTGCCCCGTGGTAAAGCCGATGGACCACTTCGCGTTCACGAGGCGACAGCGCTTTTAAGGCGTCGGCTGACCGAGCCCCGGAAAGAGTCGCAAAGGTTCGCTCGACTTCACTCCGCAGTCGCAGGAAAACCAAACGGCCCATTGGCAATCCGGAATCATCAAATACCACTTGCCACGAAATGTGACATAAATCGTCGTCGATCATGACTTCCCGGCAGGTAACGACAGCCCTGATCCGTTCCATGCATTCGCCGAACGCTGGCAGATCCCGATTCCACGGCGAGAATGCTGTCGCATCCGCCATCGTATCGGAGTTCAAGGCATCGACTCCCGTTCCCGCGACTTCTGCGGGAATTCCCCAAAGACTCAGGAATCTGCGGGAACAGCATCGAATCAACATTTCTCCGGCATCGAGAAAAACCCAGAACTCCGAACTTGCCGTGATGATCGCTCGAAGCAGCGATGACTCGAAATGAGTCGCTGCGAATGTCGCATTTTGCTTCTCGGGTTGCACCATGATGGAACGTAAACTTTCAAACTGTACGAACGGGAAGCGAGCCAAACTCGGGCGATGTCCACATGTGGCATTTGCCTGAAGGTCGCATTCCGAGGTCTTTTGTCGCGGATTTCCCGAAGAGTGTTGTTTCGACTCGCTGCTGCCTTCCGGCTCCGAAATCGACGTAACAAAAATCGGCGTAGCAGACGTTTATGCAAACTCAATGCCACTTCTTACTTCATTGCGACCACACACCGTCGTTGCCCGAAAGAATTTCGAGGTCAAGGTGCAGATGTTATCGAATGCCGACTTCAAAACGAGCACTCAATGGGCGAACTGGGAAAAAGTGGAGGCGGGCATTGGGGATTCCTAATGTTCGCATCAGCCACGAATTTCCGTCACGTCCAATCGTGATGAGTCTCCGTTGAGGCGTTTGAAGAGTGACCGTCAAACCCACTGCTGCGAGCGAGCTGACAATCGGGTTCGCCCGGGTTCGCACTGTTTTCAACGAGCCCAATCGACGCAAGAGTCTCAATGCCAACCCAAAGGTGGAGAACTCGATCACGATTTGCCCGTCGTGACCCCTCACCAGGACCTTCTGTTTGTCGATGTCAATCGAAAGTGCTGCGTCAACGCTGAGGATTCGATCGTTCATCACCAAATGACTCCGCTGCGAATTGTCACCCGAATCATCCCGCTCCCCTTCCAGTTCGCCCGCTCGGCCTTCACGTTTGTACTTGCCGGGATGCAGGATGAGTACTTTGCTTTTGTCGCGTCCGAGTCGGACGACCCTTGATTATAGACGACCAGATGGCGATGACCAGATGGCGATGACCAGAAACTGCCCGCAGCATTTCCGGATGAGACATACAATCTTTTGGTGCTGGACTTGAAAACGTTCAGCCGATCCTGTGCAACATCATTTATTTGGCGAACAAATCGTCGGAAGAAAAAAATTGACGATTTGATTGTTACCCTTCGCATTGGTTGACGGACCTCCCGCACCATCTTTTTTTTGCGGGACACACTATGACTTCGGGCAAAGCTCGACTGTGGACAGGAATTTCTTGCGTTGGGACGCTCGTTCTGCTAGCCAGTGGCGTTCTTCTGACGGACGCTCCTTCGCGGTTGTTTCCCACTCACTCAGTGCCGGCTTTCCAGGAATTCTTCTGCTTTCTGGGGTTCTTTTTTGTCGTTGCCATCGTGATGTTGCCGTTCGATCTGGTCGGGGGAGTTTTGATTCCAGCCGTCTATGAATCGCAGCGGCCACTGAATCGGCACTGGCTGCGGCAATGGTCACGATCCGTGGCGATTCAATCTCTGTTTTTCTCGATCACTTTTTTCATGTACCTCCAGATTGGTCGTCAGACAGGCGCTCCCTGGCTGATCGTCATGTTCGCCGTCCTGCAGGCAACGCTGCTGGCTGGGCAGGACTTTATCTGGCAGGCGATGACAGCAAACTGGCCACTGAAATCGCGAACGGGCGTTACACAGTTCGTCGGCCATCTGGATCAGCGATTTGTGGGAGGGATTACTGGCCTTCCGGGTCTGGAAACCATCCTCGTTCCGCTGCGTTGGCAGCAACAACTTAAACCAACTTGTCTGCGCCTGCTGATTCAGCGAAGGCAGGTTGCTCTGAAATCCGGAGGCCGGCGAAGGGGGATTTTGTTGGCCATGTTATGGAACATTTTGGGATTCTCGCTGGCCATTGCGGCGACGGGCGCTGTCGTGACTTCCGTGGCTGAGATGCTGACAGCCTATTTTTGGTTCCTGTTATTCTCCTTCGCCGGACTTCTGCTTCTTCCCGGACTGAATCGACGAAGTGTTTTCGCTCTCGATCGAATGTGTGCCGACGATCACGGCGGGGTTGAACTTCAGGAGGCGATTGTCGAATTGGATCAATTGACTGAGCAGGATCCCGCTCGGTCAGCAGCGGAAGAGTCTGTGTTTCAGCCAGTTCCCTGTCCCGTACGAAGGTGCGATTCACTGTCGTCAAGCGGATCAAGAACGGTGTCTGCGTGGAACGTGGCTCGCACGGCCCTCTTTTTAAGCTGGGCTCTCGGAGGGCCACTTGCTCGCGCCGTACATTGCAACGTGGGTCGTCCTGAATTATGGGCCATGCTGCCCGGAGATTGATTCGGAAGTGCGTCCCGGAACTCCGATCAGACAATCAACAGCGATTCGCTATTCGACACCGTACTGCTTCAGCTTCCGATAGAGTGTTTTTCGATCGAGACCCAGCACCTGAGCGGCTTGCGTGCGGTTGCCGTTGACGGATTCAAGGACGTGGAGAATGTAGTGCTGCTCGACCTGCTCCAGCGGGAGCAATCCGGAAGGGTCTTCAGCGTTCAGGACGATCTGACGACCGCGATGAGCACGGATTTTCTCTGGCAGATCGTCGACGACAATGCGTTCCGACGTAGTGAGAGCCATGGCGCGTTCAACGACGTTGCGCAGTTCGCGAACGTTGCCGGGCCAGGGATAGGTCAGCAGCTTTTCGGCGACGGTGTTGTCGATGCCGCTCACAGGTTTGTTCATTGACTGAGCGAACGTTCTGATGAAGTGCTGAGCAAGAATCAGCACGTCTGTACCTCGAGCGCGGAGAGGCGGCAATTCGATCTGGATGACGTTGACTCGATAGTACAGGTCTTCGCGAAATCGCTGATCCTGGATGGCGGCTTCGAGATCGCGATTTGTGGCGGAGATCAGGCGGAGATCAATCTTCACTTCCCGATCACTTCCCACCGGGCGAATCGTCCGTTCTTCAAGGGCCCGCAGCAGTTTGACCTGCATCGTCAAAGGCAATTCACCCAGCTCATCGAGAAACAGCGTACCACCTTCGGCACGGGTGAACAGTCCCTGTCTTTCCTGTCGCGCATCGGTGAAGGCTCCTTTGGCGTGTCCAAACAGTTCGCTCTCCAGAAGGGCTTCCGGGATGGCCGCGCAATTCACGGCCACGAAAGGCTGAGACACGCGTTTGCTGTTGCGGTGAATGGTCCGGGCGACGAGCTCCTTGCCGGTCCCGCTTTCGCCGGTGAGCAAGACGGAAGTGTCCGTCGGAGAGAGTTGTGCCAGTTGAGCATAGATCCGCTGCATCGCGGGGCTGTCGCCGATGATGTCGCTGTAGGACAGGCGATGATCGATGGTCTCAGAAAGCTCTCGCACCTGACGCTGAAGCCGACGTTGTCGGGCAGCCCGCTGGATTGCTGCCGCCAGCAGATCCATTTCGACAGGTTTCGTCACAAAGTCATACGCACCGGCACGCAGAGCGGCGACAGCGGTTTCCATGCTCCCAAACGCCGTCATGACAATGACGGGCAGTTCCGGAAAGTCTGCGGTGATACGCTCGCAGAGCTGAATGCCTGTCGTGCCCGGCATCTGAACATCGGTGACGACGACATCAAATGCTTCGTCACTCAGCGCACGCCATGCATCGGATGCCGACGTGAAGGAGGCCGTCGAAAATCCTCGCAGTCGGAGATCCATCTCCAGCAATTCACACATGTTGCGTTCATCATCGACGATCAGAATCCTGCCAGTCACGCGGGTTGCTCCATCGGAAGAAGAATCTCGAACGTGGTTCCGTGGCCGACTTTGCTGCGTACGTCAATCCATCCGCCGTGTTCCAGAATGATGCCGTGAGCGATCGACAGCCCGAGGCCCGTACCCTGACCGAGATCTTTTGTGGTAAAGAATGGTTCAAAGATGTGCGGCAAATCCTCGTCGCTGATACCCATTCCCGCGTCGGAAATGGTAATGCAGGCTAATTGGCGATCGTCGGATTCTTGTTTTCGCGTCGTGGAATTCACCTGAACTTGTATGACGCCGCCATCGGGCATGGCCTGAATGGCATTCATCAGGACGTTGGTCAGAACCTGCTGGAGCAGCGCTGCATCCACGAATGCCTGAATTTTTCCATCGCCGGGGGCGATTTCGAACGTTACCTGAACCTTTTCCGCCAGCGGTTGAAGCAATTCTGCCGATGTGACAATGAGCGGATGGAGACGAGTCCGTGTTCGCTGCAATGTGCGTTGCCGGGCAAAGTCGAGCAGCTGGCGAACAGTCTTCGTGATGCGGACGGTCTCACTTCGGATTGTTGCCGCGCTGGAACAGATTTCATCGGTGGAGAGCTTGCCGGACGCAATGAGTGACGCTCGTCCGGAGATCACGTTGAGCGGCGTGCCCATCTCGTGGGCGATGCCGGCCGCCAGCCGTCCCACGGTTTTCAGGCGATCGGCATGACGAAGCTGTTCCATCGCGGACATTCGCTCAGCCGTTTCGGCTTTGATAGCCGCGTCGTGAGCTTCCAGCTGACTACACATTTCATTGACGGCTGCTGCAAGTTCACCAAGTTCGTCGTCGCGTTTGAGGTTTAACGGACTGGAAAAATCACTTCGTCCGATGCGCTGCGTCTTGGCAGTCAGCGCCTGTAGCGGACGAGCGATCCAGCTGATGCCGGTCCAGCAGGCGATCCCGGCGAAGACCAATGCCAGCGTACCCAGTTGGGCCAAATCGATCTGGACTCTTCGCCAGATCATGCGGTCCAGCGGCTCCAGAGATTGTGTGACTTCCAGACCACCGGGTCGGCCAGGAGCGAGATCGACGGTGACATAAGCATGAATCTGGCGGTGGCCTGATTCGTCCGTGGTGATGGTGGAGACGATCTGCCCTGTGTTCGGCGAGGGCACCTGATCGGGCTGCAGATTTGATCGGTTGGCTTCGGCGGCCGAGTCCTGGAACCACACCCATCGCAATTGCAATCCCACATGACTGGCCGCACCTTCCTGGCGAAGCAGACGATCAACGCCCACAAGGTCTTCGGCTTTCCACACGTCAAGCAGTGGATTTACCATTTCTGCGGTCACACGTGCGGCAAGGTCCCGATGCTGCGATTCGAACTCGGCGTAAGCCGTGCGAACCTGCAGGTAAGTCGCTGCCGCAAACATCACCAACACGATCAGGAGCGAGACAGCGATGATGCGAATAGCGAGTTTCATCGGGATATCCCGGGGCAAAAATCCCGGGCGGGGCGAATTGCCCCAACGGGAGTGTGGTAAGGTGCTGGTCCGATGATGATGAGCCGCAACGCAGGGTCATTAAGTCAAAAACAGGTAGAGTGCCGTCGAGAGTGTAACAGTTTTTATGCCGCTGGCGCAGAAAAACCTGCTCCAGCCCGCGACGGTCCGGCAGACCAGTGAACGTTGTTTTCCGTACCCTCCCGATGGGGAATTCCGCCTCGGATGACTCGCCCCGCGAGAATCGCAGCCGCAGCTCAGCAAAGGAATGGCGGCATCGGATCGAGGCATTTTCTGCGAAGAAAAGCGTTCAATTTCGCAGCCTTCGATTGATCAACACGGTTTGGCATGCTGAGTGCAATGCTTCCAGACAAACATCGTGAGATCCTGGTGCTGCTGACAACTAAGCCGGCTTCGCGGCATTGAGGACCCGACGATCCAGTGGTCAATCAACGTCACATCACGTCATTGAATCGGAAGAAAAGGATTTAGCCATGAAATGTTCATCCTCGTCTCTGAAAGAGTACATCGGCATTGTCGCTTTCGGGCTGGCAGTGCTGGGGGTTGCGGCAGGTATTTCGCACGCAACCCAACAAACAGCTTCCAATACGGCACTGAAGGCTCCGGTTGTCGCTCCGGAGATCTCGCCTGCGGAAGCGCAACGGGCTGTTTCATCTGCGAAGGATTTGTCGACAGCGTTTCGGTTTGCGTCGGAGAAAGTCCTCCCGGCTGTTGTAACCATCGAGACCAGACCAAAGGCCGTCGGTGTCGAACAGAGTTCCCTGGAACCAAAGCAGCGAGGTCCCGGGATTCAGGGAAATCCATTTGAAGGAACGCCGTTCGAAGATCTCTTCAAAGATGGTGGCTTCGATATCGAAGGCCCGTCTCTGCGACCGCAGCCGCATGGTAATGGCATGGGTTCTGGCGTGGTGATTGACGAGTCAGGTATCATCCTGACCAACAATCACGTAGTCGCCGGAGATGGAGACGTGACAGTCCGGCTGTACGATGGTCGCGAGTTCAAGGGGTCCAACGTCTGGACGGACCCGAAATCCGATATCGCCGTGGTGAAGATCGATGCGGATCATCTGACCGCCGCGAAAATCGGAAACAGCGATGCAATCTCCGTCGGCGACTGGGTCCTTGCACTTGGCCAGCCGTTCGGTCTGGAAAGGACGGTCACGGCCGGAATCATCAGTGCGAAACATCGCGGGATCGGTATTACGGAACGCGAGAATTTCCTGCAGACGGATGCCGCAATCAATCCCGGCAACAGTGGTGGACCGCTCGTCAATCTGGACGGTGAAGTCGTGGGGATCAATACGGCCATTTCGTCGCGAAGCGGAGGCAGCGAGGGTGTCGGCTTCGCGGTACCAATCAACGTTGCTCATTGGGTTGCCGACCAGTTGGCTCACGGCGGCAAAGTGCACAGAGCGTATCTTGGTGTCGGCATTCAGCCAGTCTCGGCCACGCTTGCGGCACAGTTCAATGTGAAGCCTCGCGAAGGTGTGGTCGTGACCAACGTGCTGAAGGATACACCGGCAGCGAAAGCCGGACTGGAAGTGGGCGACGTGATTGTTGAGTACGCCGGCCGGGTAATTTCCAGCCCCAACGAACTGCAGCTGATTGTCGAACAGGGCCAGCTGGGCCACGCAGAGACGCTCACGATCATTCGCAACGGGAAGCGGATGAATCTGAACTTCACACCGGAAGAACTGCCGGGCACGCTTGCACTCGGCGAGGTATTGCAAGGCAGCGGCGCGACGACACCCGAGAAATCGAGGCTGGACAATCTTGGTCTCGAAGTCAGCACACTTGACGCCAATGTCGCCGAGCAGTTGGGAGTCACCGGTCTCGACGGGGTAGTGATTACGAGCGTCCGATCCGACAGTCCGGCAGATCGAGCAGGACTGTCAACCGGAATGGTGATCACTCAAATCAACCGTCACGCCGTGAAATCTCTGGATGACTTTAACAAAGCCGTGAAAGAGTCTGAGTCAAACGACACACTTTTACTGCTCGTACGAAGTCAGGATGGTTCTCGATTTGTGGTCGTTAGATAATCGCAACGAAATCAAACGGCAGGTGGCAAAACGACCTGCCGTTTTTTTTGTTGCTGATTTCAGCAGCAGTGTCTGACGGCGCAGCGGCGGGCTTTGCTCGGAACGGCTGTTTATCGCAGTTTTCTGTGACGAGTGGCAGACATTTCCGGTCAGTCACTCAGCTTCATGACAGCCCGTATAGCTACCTCGCTGAATTCACAGCGGCTGTGAGGAACCAGGCGTTTCATAGCTCAATCATGTTCCTCCGGAAACTTTTCGCCGCTATTCGACACAATCGAACCAAATTTGAAGCCTCAAAGCTGTGTGTTGAAACTGCAGGATTGGAAATAACCAAGGTCTCTACGAAAGTCGCCACGCCTGCCGAGGGGATGTTGGTAGTCTCAGATTGATTTGCTAGCATGTTCGCAGTGCTTCAACGCTGACGCAAAGGTTTCAGGCAATTTCCAGCAAGGTAAGTGATACTCGCTATGGGACGAAGTTTCGAAAATCGTAAGGCATCGATATTCAAGACCGCCGGTCAGAAGTCCAAGCTGTATTCCAAGTATGGCACGCTGTTGTATGTGGCTGCGAAGAATGGCGTCCCTGACCCGGAAAATAATCCCACATTGCGGCATCTGATCGAGAGAGCCAAGCGAGATCAGGTCCCCAGTCACGTCATTGACAAGGCCATTGAAAAAGCGAAAGGCGTGGGTGGCGAGGATTTTGTGGCCGCGCGTTATGAAGGCTTTGGCCCGGGCGGCTGTTCCGTAATCATCGATTGTCTGACGGACAATAATAATCGGACCATCACTGACGTTCGAACCAGCTTCACTCGAACCGGGGCAAAACTGGGCCCAACGGGTTCCGTCTCACACATGTTCGACCACCTCGCGATTTTCTCCTTCAAAGGCGATAATGGAGATCAGGTTCTGGAGGCAATGCTGGATGCCAATATTGATGTCGATGATGTGGAGTGCAAAGATGGTCAGATCACTTTGTTTGCTCCGGCCGGCGAGTTCTACAAAGCTAAAACGGCGTTGATGGAAGCCTTTCCGAAGCTTGAGTTGGAAGTGCAGGAAATTACCTTTCACCCGCAAGCCAACAAGGAGTTGAGTGCGGACGACGTACCCATGTTCGAAAAGTTTCTGGCACTGCTGAATGACTGCGAAGACGTCCAGGAAATTTACCACAATGCAATTTTGCCGAGTTAACCCGGCTGAGCAAGTATTAATTACACATTCGTCGAACGTCGAGGACCGGGAAAGAATGCGTTCGTGGATTTGACGTAGTGAGCGTAGCCAGGGCGGCGTTCAGTGATGTCTTTCTCCAGCAATGTGACCCCTGAAACTTTCATCAGAAAGAAGCTCATCACTGCGGGCGAGACAACTGTCCAGAATGGCGCGCCGCAGGAAAAACTGAAAAACCAGAGTCCCCACCAGACAGCAAAATCTCCAAAGTAGTTGGGATGTCTTGTCAGGGCCCACAAACCGGAATTCAGTACCTTGCCCTTGTTGTTGTCATTTGCACGAAATCTCGCCAATTGCCAGTCGCCTACGGTTTCAAAGAAGACACCCAGGCCCCAGACGAAAATCCCGATCGGTCCCAGCCAGTTGATCAGGGAACGTTCTGCGCCGGTCGATGCGAGGATCACAGGGAGCGCCACAAACCACATGATGAGCCCCTGAAGGATGAACACAATGCCCAAACTCTTGATCCACCAGTGTGGCTCATACTTTGTCTGCATCGCCGCGTACCGACGATCTTCATGAGGATCGCTGAAGACGCGAATTGAAAGATGGACACCCAGTCGCAGCCCCCAAACCGCGACCATTGCCAGCAGAAGCGATTCTGCCGCATCACGACCGCGTTCGTAATTCAGCCCATAATTCAGAGCCGCGATCAGGACAAAGCCGGGCCCCCAGAAGGCGTCAATAATTCCGACTCGCCCCATACAGAGGCTGAGAATCCAAACCGCGATGACATAACCCAAAGCCACAGCAAGCGAGCTGAACAGTACGGATGACACAGATTAACCCCGCTGTTGAAACAGGTAATGGGATACGAACCATTCGCGGCCCTGACGATATCCAAACAGCTCCGCACACGCCATAAAGAACATTCTCCAGCGATATTGCCAGAGCCGCCAGTCGCTTCCATAAGTGGATTGCAAAACGGATTCCACGAAAAGGCGATTCTGATCCATCAGTTGTAGCCAGGCGTTGCTGGTTTTTTCGTAATGGATCCCGTCCCAGTTCCACTGATTCTCCAGTTGAAGATGCGACTGATAGTTCAGCAGCAGGTTCTGACTGGGCATGATGCCGCCAGAAAAAAAGTAACGTGCCATCCAACTGGCTTTTCCCGTGTCTTCAAACGGATAGGCAAACCGATGGTGGCAGAAGATGTGGACAAACAACTTTCCGCCAGAATTCAGCCAGGAGCTGACTCGCTGCATCAGCAGGGGGTGATTACGAACATGCTCGAACATTTCCACGGAGACAACTCTGTCGAAGCGACGATCCGTAGAAAAGTCGTTGATGTCGCAGGTTTGAACCTGCAGATTTGTAAGCCCCAATCTGACCGCCTGCGATGCTATGTATTCGCGTTGCGATGCGGAGTTCGAAACAGCGAGGATGCGAGCATTCGGGTAGTGCTCCGCCATCCAGAGGCTTAAGGAGCCCCATCCGCAGCCGAGTTCCAGGATCGTCTGGCCATCCTGCAGATCGGCATGCTCACAGGTCCGACGCAATGCTTCGTCTTCGGCCTGATCCAGCGATTTCGTTTCTTCGGTCCAGTAGCAACAACTGTATTTGCGACGGCTACCCAGAACGCTCCCGAAGAATTCGGCGGGAACTTCGTAGTGCTGCTCGTTAGCCTTTTCCGGCACACAGGCGATCGGACCAGCGGAGACTTGTTCCAGAAATTGCCGAAAGCTGTCGGCAGATTGCTCGAGGGAAACACCCTCAAGTTCCTTGAGTCTCGCTTTGAGCAGTCTGCGAATTCCGATTCGCACCAGACACTCCGGGAGGCGACCATTTTCTGCCAGTCCAATCAGCGGTGCAACAGCATGTATCAGAGTCATCTGTGTGTCCTGTACTTTTCTATTTTCGGTGGACCGTGTTTTTGGGCTCAACGTCTGGTGCAATTACCCAAGGGACGCACTCCCACGCCGTCAGGTTCTTCGCCTACCGCGTCACGGTTTGTTTCCCACTGTTCCGAGGCTTGAATTTGGCTTTGCCCAAAGAACCTGAACAACACCAATGGCTCGTTCAAGAAAAGCGGCTTCGCAGTAGCAAAGGTAATAGCGCCACATTCGGATGAATCGATCACTGAAGCCTTGCAGTTTTACGTCGTCCAGTCGTTCATGAAACCGTTCGTTCCAGAGTCGCAATGTACGAGCGTAGTGCGTGCCAAAGTCCTGGAGTTCCAGCATCCTGAGAGAAGAGTTCTTCGCAACGCAACTCTGCATGACTGAAACAGAAGGCAGGAATCCGCCTGGGAATATGTACTTCTGAATGAAGTCAACCGAGTTCTTATAACGCTCGTACCGCTGTTCAGGCATCGTGATCGCCTGAATCACCATAGAACCATTGTCCGTCAGCAGTCTTTCGCACGTTGCAAAGTAAGAAGGAAGGTATTGTCTGCCTACGGCTTCAATCATTTCAATGGAGACCAGCTTGTCGTACTGACCGGCGAGATCACGATAGTCTTTTTTCAGTACAGTAATGCGATCGGAAAAGCCTGCCTCCGCGATTCGCTGAGTGGCCATGCGAAACTGCTCATCAGAAATGGTAGTCGTTGTCACGCGACAACCATATTTGCTGGCAGCGTGAATGGCAAAGGTTCCCCAACCGGTGCCAATCTCGATCACATGATCTTCAGGTTTCAACTGAAGTGTTCGGCAGACGCGATCAACTTTCTCCAGCGATGCGTCTTCCAGCGATGTCTGTTCGTCTGGAAAAAATGCTGACGAATACATCATTGTCGGATCAAGAAACAGGGAAAAGAAAGCATTACCGAGGTCGTAATGCTCATGAATATTTCTTCGGCTGCCGGTACGCGAGTTTCGGTTTCGAAAGTGACCCAGGCGACTCACTACGCCGGAAACGCTCAACAGGGATGGGCGGAATTTCTGCAACACGCCTTCGTTCCTGAGCAACACTCGAAACAGATCCGTCAGATCATCGGAAGTCCATTCTCCTTCCAAATACGACTCAGCAGCCCCGAGCGCACCTCCGGTGACCATGCGTCGAAAGAATTTTGGTGAGAGCACCTGCACGTGCCCCATCAATTCCGCAGTCACCAGACTGCCGAATCGTTCCGGCTCACTGCCATGCTCAATCACCACCTGGCCTGAGGCAATTCGCTGAAGATTCTTCCTCAGCATGCGTCTGCAGAACCGTTCGAACAGGCATAACCAGGATCGAAATGGTGGCTTGGCGGTGACCGGGTCGGAAGGCTCCGGAATAGCGGTGACGGCTTTCCCATTCACGTCAGTAATTCTGACCGTTCGATCACAGGCGAATGGTGAGAGTTTCTCAGTTGATGAGGACATATTTTCGTTCCGTGAAATACGCAGGAGTAGAAGTTGGGTTGGAGAAATCGTCAGGTCGTCGTCACCGCCGGTGAAGTGTCGGACGTGTGTGACCTGGCTGGATGCGGCACATACGCCACGCCTTTCCACCAAAGTTTTGCGGCTTGCCAGTAAATTGCGGCCGTCACGCTGGCCGTCATGCAGGGATGGCGGAGCAGTGCGCGTCGCAAGGCGGAAGCACTCAACTCTGTTCGTGTCATGGACAATGTCACATCAAATGGTCGTCGATCTTTGTCCATTGCGAACGAGTTGTCTTCCTGTGTCGTTGCAGAGTCGCTGTTCGAAGCTGCGATCACGCGATTTTCAATGTGAACCGCGAGGCGTTCGCCAGGCTCGGTCATCAGCCAGCGATACCGCATGTTCATTGCCATGAACGGCGACACGTGAAACTCTTTGTCATTCCAGAGCGTTTGTGCTGCACCATTGTCCGGATGCACGGGGGATCGAAGTACGTAACAATGTCGCTCTCCCCAGGGCGTATTATGAACCTCTGCCAAAACAGTCCGAAGTCGACCGCTTGACCCGTCGAAACAGTAGTAGTAACTGACTGGATTTATCACGTAACCGAAGTATCGAAGATTCGTCAGCAGGCGAATGGGCCCCTTAGGACGATCGCCGGTTTGCGACTGAATTTCGTCTCGCACACACTCGTCGAGCGGCTTTGCGGGGTCTCCCAGATGATCTTCGCGTCGAAACCACGCGAGTGCCGGGCGGCGTGCAGACCAAAGCGGGAACGGATCGAAAACTGCCGGCAGTTCCGAAAGGTCAAGGTACAACTGAAACAGAGAATAGCGAAACTCGTTTTTGGCCGGGATAAACCTGCGATGCCGAACAAATCCCGTGTAAAGGCAGCTATGCACAGGCGACTCCTGATGCAGATTGCGAAGGCGAGTTGTCGGAGGTCAAAGAGGAGGCTTTATTCATCCGGCCATCAAATCCGGGCACGCCGAAACGGCAGCAGACCGCCAACGCGCTGTTGACTCCGTCTTCGTGAAATCCGTTCCCCCAGTAGGCACCACAAAACGAAGTTCGATTG
Source organism: Planctomycetota bacterium (assembly GCA_031424595.1). GTDB lineage: Bacteria > Planctomycetota > Planctomycetia > Planctomycetales > Planctomycetaceae > SXXK01. Next base: position 17,628 of record JANPHT010000282.1, on the reverse strand, counting down.
CCACGAATCAACCGATGATGCTGCGCCTGCATCGAAGCTCGCTCAAGCGTAAAAAGTGGATGCGAATATTGGTGGCGAGAAATCACCTTTTGGGGGTCTATATTTTCTGAGTCGTTCAGCGTGACACAAAATGTGTGCTCGGACTGGATGTGCTGCAGGATGTTCATATTGTAGGTAATTGTTGCCCGCGTCCTCTGATCAGTTCCGATGCGGTAATTCCATGCCGACCAGGCTTTTCTGCATCGAGGCAGAATGGTTTCGTCCGTATGAAGCACCGCCTCATTCTGCTCGTAAGGAAACGCAGACAGCACCGTTGATTCCAGGCTGGATGCATCCCGAAGCAACTCGAGAGCCTGATCACTGTGGCAGGCAAAGATGACTTCGTCAAACTCTGCTGTCTCGGAGTCTGTTGAAACTGAGACTCCCTTTTCATGTCGAATCACGCTGCGAACGGGAAAACCCGAGACGATGCGTTTCGCAAACGGTGCCGTGAGGCGATCGACATAGCAGCGGGAACCCCCCGGAATGGTGTACCATTGAGGCCGATTTTTAAGACTCAGCAAGCCGTGATTGCGGTAGAATTCCAGAATGAAATGAATGGGAAAGTCTGCAAACGCCCCCGTTGGACAGGACCAGATTGCAGCGCCCATCGGCAGCAGATAGTGTTCAGCGAATCTTCGACCGTAGCCGTTTCGACGGAGGTATTCACCGACAGTCATTGTCGCATTCACACGACCAGCGTCATTCGTGCCCTGACGGTTAAATTTCAAGATGTCGGCCACCATCTTTAGAAATGACAGCCGGAACAGGTTTCGCTTCTGAGCGAACACACCACCCAAACCAGACCCGCTGTATTCAATTCCCGTTCTGTCACAACGAACAGCGAAGCTCATCTGAGTCGGCACTCCGTTGATGCCTAAGTTTTCCAGCAATGCGATGAAGTTGGGATAGGTGCGATCGTTGAAAACAATGAAACCCGTGTCAATCCGATAATCACGACCACCGAGAGAGAATTCTAATGTGTTGCTGTGACCACCCGCGCGGCGTTCGCCTTCGAAAACGGTGATTTCGTGATGGGGATGAAGCAGCCAGGCACTTGTCAGCCCGGAGATTCCCGCTCCGATAATCGCAATCTTCATCGTTACAAACCCCAGCATGGGCAGACCGCCCGATCACGTTGGTTTTGATACAGTCATCTCTGCAAATCACCGATCGACTTTTTCGTCACGAGCGGCCAGATAGACGGCTCGCACGAAGACTACCGGAATCCTGAAAACGTGCGAGCGAAATTTAAAACGTTCTTTACAATGATGCACTTTGGCCTTTTTAGAGCCTGTTTTTCTGTCGGCCAGTTTAAAAAAACAAAAAATCGTTCAGAATCATGGCAATCGTTTTGGACAATTGAATCAAACTGCCTAGAACGTGAGGAGATTCGTCGCAGCACTTTTCCGTCATTTTCAAGCTTTTCCTGATGAGGCCTTGTTGTGAGTCAGTTCTTTTCTCCGAAAGAAGTTGCGGCCGCAATGGGTGTCAGTGAGTCCTCATTGAAAAGATGGGTCGACAAGGGCCTGATTCCAGCTGAAAAAACCGGAGGCGGACATCGCCGATTGCAGCTGGACGCGGTTCTTCGCTACATCCGTGAAGAGGGAAAAACGCTTGCCAGACCAGAGGTCTTCGGACTTCCGGCCGAGACTGGAAAACTGGTGCCGACTGAGGAAAACGCGAACTCCGAATTCCTGCGGGCTGTGACGATTGGCGATGAGGCGAATGCGACACGAGTCATCCTGGACTTGTTTCTAAGTGGTGTTCCCATTGCCACGATCTGTGATTCTGTGCTGTGTCCTGTGTTTCACCGCATTGGCGACCTCTGGCAATGTGGAGAGCTGGAAGTGTATGAGGAACGGCGAGCGTGCGAAATCTGCAGTCGTGTGCTCCATGAACTTCGTCGTGCCGTAGGAACAGGCCCTGTCGATGGTCCGCTGGCGATGGGGGGCACCCTGGATGGTGATCCCTACAATCTGGCTTCCTGCATGGCGGAATTAGTACTTCGAGATGTCCGGTGGAGAGCCACGACACTTGGCCATATGTTGCCGTTCGAGTCGCTGCGTAAGGCTATCGAAAACGACCGTCCTCAGCTAATGTGGATCAGCGTGACGTCGATTCGGGATGTTGAGAAATTTGCATCCAGTTTCAATGTGCTGTTCGACACGGCGACAACTTTTGGCTGTGCGATCGTTGTCGGCGGCCAGGCTTTAACCGCTGATGTCCGTCATTCACTTCGCTACACAACGTATTGTGATAACTTCCGTCACATGGAAGCCTTTGCGAAGGCAATCCGGCCTCGTCAGCGTTGAGCTGTATAGTAGTCGATCAGAAGTACTCAGCCCCGGGTTGTTTCGGAGCAGATATTTAACTCGCGAGAACTAGCCGCCGACTTTCATGAAACAATCCGGATTCCTTCCCTCACAATTGCAAGGTTGAGGCACACAAGTGACAAGTGGCAATTTGCTCTATGACGCCGTTCTGGTACTTTCATTTGGCGGCCCGGAGAAGCCCGATGATGTGATCCCTTTCCTCGAAAATGTATTGCGCGGCAAGCCGGTTCCGCGTGAGCGTCTTCTGGAAGTTGCGGAGCACTATTATCATTTCGGTGGTATCAGTCCGATCAATCAGCAGTGTCGGGATCTCATTGTCGCATTAAGATCAGAACTCGATACCAACGGCATCGATCTTCCCATTTACTGGGGTAATCGAAACTGGGATCCCTATCTGACGGATACCCTGATTCAGATGAAGCGAGACGGCGTTCAGAAAGCCATCACCTATGTGACTTCGGGTTTCAGTTGTTACTCGGGGTGTCGGCAGTATCGCGAAAATATCGCTACAGCCCTGCAGAATCCCCAGGCCGCCGGTCTTCATCTGGACAAACTGCGGGTGTTTTACAATCACCCGGATTTTATCCACGTGATTGCCGAACAGGTTGGAAAGGCTCTGGAAGAATTTCCAGAGGATCTTCGGCAACAGGTTCAGATCGCATTCACCGCTCACAGCATACCGATGGGGATGGCTCGCACGTCAGACTATGAAAAGCAACTTCGCGAGTCCTGCCGACTGGTTGCAGAACGATTGAACGTCTCTCCGACGCAGTGGAATCTGGTGTACCAAAGCCGAAGTGGACGTCCAGAAGATCCCTGGCTTGAGCCCGATATTCTGGAACATCTTCAGGTGCTGAAAAATCGCGGTGATACCAACGTTGTGATTTCTCCCATCGGATTTCTTTCCGACCACATGGAAGTGCTGTATGACCTCGATGATGAGGCAAAACGGTTTTGTGACAAGCAGGAAATCCGAATGTCACGAGCGGGCACTCCCGGCTGTCATCCGACATTTATCACCATGATCCGCAAGCTTATTCAGGAACGGGCAGAGGGTGGCATGCGTGAGTGCGTTGGCCATTTCGGTGCCAATCATGACGTCTGTCCTGTTGACTGTTGCCCTGCACCGGTTCGCCCAACGCGACCGGGCGCGTAAAAAAAATCGGCCGCCTTTTTGAAGGGCGGCCGAATCATTTTTTTGCTTTGCCGAACGCCGATTACTCGACTTCGTATTCGCTCTGCAATGTTGCCAGAGCGTCAGTGATCTGACCTTCGTTCAAGCCACTGTCGCGAACAATTTCGGCACTGGCGGCATTGTTCCCCGTCATTTCCTTTGCGGTGGCACTGATTCGACCCGATGAGTCGTAAGCATAGGTGATCTCGATGGGAGATCCCTTTGGAAGGGCTGTCGGGAGATTGGTGATTCGAAAATCACCAATCAGTTCACATGCTGCGGGATCGATGGCGTCGCCTTCAAGAATCTCAACGTGAATTCTTTGCTGGCCATCAGTGTTGGTTCCGAATCGCTGCTTGATGCTGTTTGGCAACGGAGAGTTCTTCGGAATCATGATATGGTTGATTTTGCGAGTTCGGTCCTTTGGATCGCTGATCTTGATCCCGAGGGAGTGCGAATTTACGTCGGTGGTCTTCACGGAGTTCAGTCGCTTCTGAACAACGTCGACAATACCTCCGGTGTTCACACCATTTCGGGCCTGCAGAATTGCGGCGTGAATCGCTGCCCCTTCCGCCACAGCTCGTTCTGGAGCCAATGCACGAGATGGCTCTCGCTGGCAGATTTCCCGCAACATTTGCTCAACGACGGGCATGTAAGTTGAGCCACCCACCAGAACAAGTTCGTCAAGTGTGCCAGGAGCAACGCCGGACTGCTGCAGCACAAGTTCAGTAGTGTCCTTTGTTCGCTGAAGCAGATCCGCTGTCATTCGCTCGTATTCGGTTCGCGTCAGCGATACCGACAACGTGTTACCCTTGTAGTAAACGCTGATTGGAACCTGCATCTTGGTGCTCAGGTCACGCTTTGCGTCTTCTGCTTCCTGATGGAATGTGAGCATGGTTTCCGGATCTTCACTGGGATCCACTCCAAACTTGCGTTTGAACTGTTCCACAAGGTGATCGGACAGGCGCTTACTCCAATCAAGACCTCCCAGCATGACGTCACCGTCTGTTGCCAGAACTCGGAAGCTGGTTGGAGTGTACCGCACGACGGTTACGTCGAACGTTCCGCCCCCAAGGTCATAAACAAGAATGGTTTTCTCTTCTGCCTTGATATCCGATCGACCGAGCTCACCCTTGCTCCAGGCGTAGGCCAATGTGGCCGCAGTCGGTTCGTTGATGATGTCGATGACATTCAAGCCGGCGATTCGACCAGCGTCCTGCGTCGCTTTGCGGCGAACATCATTGAAGTAATACGGAACCGTGATCACGGCATTGGCGATCGGCCCAATGATTTTTTCTGCATCCTGCTTCATCTTCTTCAGAATCAAAGCCGAGATGAACTCCGGGGTCAGTTTCTTGTTCTGATACACCACGTAAAAGTTCTTGTTGCCCATCTCGCGTTTGATCGCTTCGACGATCGATTCCGGATTAGCGACCGAAATGCGTTCGAAAGATGGACCCACCACGACGCGGTCTTCATCCAGAAGCACAACCGAGGGAGTGATATCCCGGCCATCCGCGTTTTGAATCACCTTCGGATTGCCGTCATGATCCAGCATCGCAATCGCGCTATACGTCGTTCCCAAATCGATGCCGACCGTATGTCCCTCAAGAAACTTCATCGTTGCCCTCGGACTTTTCAAAGTGAATTAGGCTGACCCTGTTGGACTCCGTCCATGAAACAATGAGTCATCGCCCGCGTTTTGGGACAGAGGCTGAGCCTCTGAACAGTCTACCGCGAAACAATGATCCGGAGACAAATCCCGCCGTCGATACCGGAGTCCGTGGATTCTGGCACTGACTGTTCCCCGATTCAAGCGGCAGACACGGCGAATTGCGTACTCCAGGAAGACCTGCGCCGGATTTTCGGCCTGCGGAGACCATTAGGTGCCAAAATGTTGGCTTTTGGGAACGGGGCGACGGGATTTTGCTGATCTCAAACATCAGCAGCCACGGAAATACCTGGATCACACACCCCTGGAACCTTGCCTTTCGATTCTCTGTTGGGCAAGAATGAACAGCCCGCCCCTTGACTGGATCCCAATTCCTCGCCCCGTGGCTGCTCGGGAGAGCCGTTCTAATGACGCGCACAACAGATTCCATTCGCTCCGCTCATTCGTCTTTGCACAGGCGATCGTTTCTCACCAGCACAGGAATGGGCTTCGCCGGTCTCGCCATGGGAGCCATGCTCGCACAGGATGGCGTCCTCCGTGGGGATGCCGTTGCCGATTGGCAGGCACCCGATGGCCGGCCTCATCGAGTGCCGCGAGCTCAAAGTGTTGTCTGGCTTTTCATGAACGGAGGCGTGTCGCAGGCGGAGTCATTCGATCCGAAACCAGAACTCACAAAATATGCGGGCAAGTCGATTAATGAAACTCCGTATGCGGATGTTCAGAACCCCGACAAACTCAAACTCGCCCGAGTGACAGTTGTCAACGATGCCAACGGCCAGCAGCGGAATAAGCTTTATCCGCTGCAGGTGGGGTTCCGGAAATACGGTCAGTCAGGGATTCCACTGAGCAACTGGGTGCCTCATGTCGGCGGTTGCATCGATGACATTGCTGTCATCCGATCGATGTATACAACCGACGACAACCATGGAGCCCAGACACAATTTCATTCAGGTCGCCACATGCTGGATGGCGAGTTTCCAACTCTGGGAGCCTGGGTGCATTATGGTCTTGGCAGCCTGAATGACAATTTGCCCCAGTTTATTTCCATGGGTCAGCGCGAGTACTGGAATGCGAAGGATGGTCATTACCTTGGTCCGGCTCATGATGCCGTACCGGTTCGGGTCGATCCTGCTAACCCACTGGACTTTGGAAAGCCAGCCTCCGGCATCACGTCCGCAGAACAGCGGATTGGCTTCGACCTGGTTGGACGACTGAATCGACTCAAGGCTGAGCAGTATCCCAATGATCCGGCTCTGAGCGCGAGGATCAAAGCTTATGAACTGGCGTATCGTATGCAGACGTCTGTTCCAGAAACCCTGATGCTGGATTCAGAGACGCAGGCCACGCACTCCCTGTACGGCCTGGACAGTCCGGACACTCGGGATTTTGGTATGCAGATGTTGGCTACTCGCCGTTTCATTGAACGCGGAGTCCGCTTCATTCAGGTCCAGCATGGAGCCGGCGGAGCCGGAGTCTGGGATGCTCATGGTGGATTAAAGGCAAACCATGAAAAGAACTTCAAGGCCGTCGATAAACCGATCGCCGGTCTTCTGAAAGATCTCAAGCAGCGCGGTCTGCTGGATTCTACGATTGTTATCTTTGCCAGTGAGTTTGGACGGACACCGGGGACACAAGGATCGGATGGCCGCGATCACCATATCTATGGATTCTCTGTCTGGATGGCGGGCGGTGGAATCAAAGGAGGCCTTGTCCACGGTGCTACAGACGAAATCGGCTTTCACGCGGTGGAGAATCGGCATTACGTGACCGACATTCATGCGACGATTCTGCATCAGCTGGGGCTTGATTCACGAAGACTTGAAGTGCCCGGCCGAAAGCGACTTGATATCGATCACGGTGCCCCGATTCTTGATATTCTGAGCTAACCTGGTTCTTGTGTACTGAATCGCTACCTGGCTTCTGCTGCCTGAGCGTTGGCAGGGTTCGCAGGGGCACTTCTCGGTGCCGGCGGATTCCAGAGAATTCCTGCAATGCAGGCTGTCATGCAGCAAGCCAATGTTCCACCCAGCATGGCCCGAAAAGCAATCTCCGTCAGCTCTCGGCGTCGTTCAGGAGCCAGGGCTCCTATGCCGCCGATCTGAATGCCGATCGATGCAAAGTTGGAGAAACCACAAAGTGCGTAGGTCACGATCGCGACGGCTCGTTCCGACAGCGGTCTTGCTTCAGGTGCCAGCTTTGTCCAGCTACCAAGACGTTCGTAGGCAACGAATTCGGTGGCGACCAGTTTTAGCCCCAGCAATTCACCAGCGGGCTCGCATTCTTTCCATTCGATACCCATGAGCCACGCCATTGGCGAAAACAGTGTCCCCAGAATGCTGGTCAGTGTGAAAGGCTTGCCGGAAATTCCGACCGTTGCCATAAACCAGGCAGACAGGTGTTCGATGCCGTAGTCCACCATCGCGATCAGTGCCAGAAAGGCGATCAGCATGGCTCCCACATTCAGCGCCAGATGCAGACCGTCGGAAGTTCCCGTTGTTGCCGCTTCGATCAAATTGCTGGTGGTTCGAGGCATATCCTGTTCCGGAGCTCCAAGTGTTTCCGGAATATCCACTTCAGGCTGCAGCACCTTTGCAATTAACAGGCCGGCCGGCGCGGAAATAACGGAGGCCGTGACCAGATGAGCTGCGCTGATGCCCATGTCGATGTAGGCGGCCATCACACCACCCGCGATCGTCGCAAACCCGCCGACCATAATGGCCATCAGCTCCGACCGAGTCATCTTTGCAACATACGGCTTAACAACTAACGGTGCTTCGGTCTGGCCAACGAAGATGTTAGCCGATGCAGAAAGGCTCTCTGCACCGGATGTTCCCAGTGTCACCTGCATCACTCGACTGATGACCCTCACGACGACCTGCATCACGCCAAGGTGATACAACACCGACATCAGCGCGGAGAAGAAGATGATTGTTGGCAGCACTCGAAAAGCAAAAAAATGTTGTTTGTAGTCCTGGCCGAAGACCATGCTGCTGCCGGCGTCGACAAAGCCGAGCAACTGCGTAAAAAAATCACCAATCCACTGAAACAACGTCAGCCCGAGAGCCGTGTTCAGGATCAACCACGCAAATGCGAACTGAAGCAATGTGCCCCCAGCCACCACCCGCCAGGGAAATCGAGTCCTATGCGCACTCATCAGCCATGCGAAGAAGATCATGACGAAATAACCGAAGGCAGCGATGATCTGATGCATGCGGGGACTTTCACGCGACGTCAAAAGGCTCGATCTGAACGCCACATTGTCAACTCGCCTGACGGACGTTCAGGCAAACAGGGTATCGGCATTCAGTTTCCGAACAACCCATCGGCCCGGGAATCAAGGCAATTCTTTCTCTTGCTGCTGTGTTCGAATGCAACGGTTCAGACTGGAAGACCGTTCCTGACCGAGACATACTGGACGTCAGCGGTACTCAGTCATCGTTGCTGAATTCCAGGGCACACGGTTACTCGAGTACGCGCTCACCCTTGCTACCGTTCAAATTCATTGACCGGTCATTCATTGCCCCGCCATTCATTGACCCGCCATTCGGTGATCGCATTTTGCAGGAGCGAACAACGTGAGTCGTCTATTCCGAGCAGATACCCGATTGGCTTCAGGTCTCGCACCGTCAGCCATTTCTCGGACAATCAAAGCTGCAGACGGTCTTCCGTCACGTCGGAAGTTCCTGCAGGGACTCGGCGACGGCTTTGGCATTGCTGCTCTTGCCACACTTCTGAACGACGAAGCGGCTCAAGCCGCAAATCCGGATCCTGCTTCAAGGGTCCTGCAGCCTCATCATCCCGCCAAAGCGACAAGCGTCATCGAGATTTTTTGTCCTGGAGGATTGAGCCATGTTGATACGTGGGACTATCGGCCTGAGCTTGAAAGAGCTCATGGCACTTCGTTCGATGCGGAACTCGGAAAGCAGACATTTGCCGGAGTGGCTGGTGAGTATGCGAAAAGCTTCTGGAGATTTCGTCAATATGGCGAATGCGGGCGATGGCTGAGTGACCTGTTTCCGCTGATGAGTCAGCATGTGGATGATATGGCCTTCATTTATTCGATGCAGAACAAATCGGCTCTGCATGGGCCGGCAATGTTCATGATGAATAGCGGATTCATTCGCCCCGGTTTTCCCAGCATGGGATCCTGGGTGACCTATGGACTCGGATGCGAAACCGACAATCTGCCGTCATTTGTCGTGTTGCCGGATGTGCGAGGACTGCCGCCTGGCGGAGTGATGAACTGGGGTCCCGGTTTTCTTCCTGCCGTTCATCAGGGCACGGTGATTGAGACCGCCACCAACAAGGATCCCATTGCCAATTTGTTTCCGGCCGATGGTCGAAAAACCGACGAGCGTGATGAGCGAGACTTCCTTCGTGTCCTGAATCGCCAGCATGCACAGGACCGTCCCGGGGATTCTCTTCTGGAGGCTCGAATTGCCAGCTATGAGCTTGCTGCCAGGCTGCAACTCAGCGCGCCGGAGGCTGTGGATCTGTCACGCGAGAATAAATCCATCCATCAACTGTATGCATTGGCCGATGAAGACAGAGGGCCCTTCGGTCGACAATGTCTGTTGGCTCGTAGAATGGTCGAGCGCGGAGTTCGGTTCGTCCAGATCTTCTGCGGCGCGGAAAATACGGGGGCCAAAAAGATTCGGCCCAACTGGGATTCGCACGAAGACATCGTTCGCGATCATGGATACTGGGGACGAGTTCTTGATAACGGTACTCATGCACTTTTGAGCGATCTGAAATCAAGAGGGTTGCTGGATTCGACTCTCGTGTTTTGCACAAGCGAATTTGGTCGCCAGCCCTTTATGCAGGGAAAACAAAAAGGTCGCGACCATAATCCCGGTGTGTTTACAACCTGGCTGGCCGGCGGTGGCATCAAAGGCGGAAGCAGCTACGGAACCAGCGACGATATGGGCTTCAAAGCAGGGGAAAACCCCACGTACTCGTACGACCTGCATGCAACCGCTCTGCATCTGCTGGGGATCAATCACGAAAAACTATCGTACTATCACAATGGAATTCAACGTCGCCTGACGGACGTTCACGGACACGTTGTCAAAGAGATCATCGGCTGACTTCAGATATCCAGATATCCCGTGCGGCAAGAAACAGGCGATTTTTGATAGCACCAGTGACGTCAGAATTCGCACTCCGGCAGGAATTCAACGGCCAGAGTTTCTCACGACTTCTGCAACGTGCGTGGAAGCACTCCTCTACTGATTGCGATATCGTTCGTGGCACTGCACGCATTTTTGCTCCAGCGTCTTGAGATGTCCGCTGGCGAGCATTGCGTCGCCTGCCTGAATTGCTTCGGTCAGCTTTTCAGAGAGCTCATCAGCTTCCGTAAGCCAGGTTCGGAACTCTTCATCGTAGGCAACGTCTGGAAGACGATTGGCTTCGTGAAATCCTTCCTGGACGAGTCGAGCCTCCGCCGCAGGCAACAAATCCGGATGAGTTGACGGAGCTTTCCAGTTCGCATTCTCACATCGTTTAATGTTTTCAAAGCTGTCATTGAGTCTGGCCATCGCGACCACAAGAGGCTCCACTTTGGCGATGGCGACGAGTTCGGGCAGCGCCGTATCCTTGCCTGGCGGCACAAAACTCTTCACATCACGCCAGAGTCCCGTGTAATTTTTCCCTGTTCCTGCCTTTTTCATCAAGTCAATCGCCTGCTCATTCTGAAGTGAGCCCGCAGCGATACAAAGTATCGCGGCGGCCGCGGGGCCCCGATGCTTGCCATGATGGCAGTGAACGTACACCGGTGATTGAATTTCCCGGGCGACTCGTGTCAGTGCTTTCGCTGCGTCGTCAGGAATGCCGTCGTATCCGATTGGGATGTGGATGTACCGAATGCCGAATTGCTTCGCAGTCGCCACATCCGGTGTGGCACCGTCGACGCTGACGACTGTTGTGATCCCCAGCTTCTGCAGACTGGCAAACGCTTCTTCGCCCTCAGGTTCGCTGCCAAGGAAGACGGTTTCTGACGCTTTGTGAACGTTGAGCAGCCCTGGTAATTCGCGCAGGGCTTCCGGCGGGGCCGTGGCAAGCAGGACGAGAGAAACAGCAAAAAAAATCGTACGTTGCATCGAAGCCATCAATTTGAACTGTCATAACCGCTGCAGCAGACTGTGCCACACGAATGCCCTGAGCCGGCCGACGGAGCGACCGGTGTCCTTCAGGACCGCAATTTTTTTACCCCGCAGCATTGCCGTGCCGCAACGACGGAGCCGGCCAATCGGCAATTTTGTCTGACTATTTTCGGAACATCGCGTTGCCCGCGTCGCCGCGAGACAGCAGATAGGCCAACAGGTCCAGCACTTCGTCCTGATTGAGTGGTTTCAGAAGGTCGGCCGGCATGATGGAAACCGTCGAAGGCTGAATCTCTTCGATATCGCTTTTCTGGATTTCGGTGATCTTTGTCGGATCTTCGGGGCTTGTCAGAATCGCGATGATCTCGTCGCTTTCCGAAAGAATGCGACCGCTGGTGGCCTTTCCCTCGGCCGTGACCACCGTGCTGGCCTTGTACTGGTCGCTGATAACTTTGCTGGGCACCATGATGGCTTCGGTCAGGTCGTTCAGATTGAAGCGACCGGCCAACTGCGTCAGGTCTGGCCCTGTCGCACCACCGTCTCCGCCGAAGCGATGGCAGATGATGCAGCGAGTTGCCGCGAACATTTTCTGTCCATTTTCAAAGTCACGCCCTTTCAGGCCGTCTGTCGCGAGGGCTCGCACTTCCTCGATTGTCCATTCCTTTCCGGGCCCGGCAGGCTTTGGAACTTCCGGCAGCGTATAAGGCTTGCGAGCCCCGCTGGCTTCGATCAGCAGGCGTTCTTTCTCACTGGCATTTTCGAAGCATTCTTTTTCGATGTTGCGAAGGAATCCATGAAAGCTGGCTCCACCGGCCCACGTGTGAGCCCGCTCAAACCATGCGAAGTAAGTTCTTCGCTGATCCATGGTCCAGCCGTCCTTCAGGTTGCGAAGGCAGAACGCATACCAGATCTGCTGCTGATCGGGAGCTTTTTCCATGCTCTCCAGAATGGCACCCGCATAACCTCGGTTTCGAGCGAGCAGGTCCTTCATGTCGTCGGTGACTGTCGGCTTTGAGGGAGCTTCCAGCAACTTGACGGATTTCTCGATGACCGTCGGCGACTTGAGGTAGACGAGCATCTGACAGAGTTCGCGGTTGAGGTCTTCGTTGTCGGAAGGGTAGTGCGGTTCCAATTGCGTGGAAAACTCAAGGCAGTCCGAATCGGTCGCTGTTCCAAGTCGAAGGAACACGAGACTCAGGGTTCGCAGGTAGTTCAGCTTCTGTTCCACCGTTAGTTCTTCGAACTTCAGGCCACCCAACGTTTCCACTGCTTTACATTTTGCGGCCGCGATGAGTCGTGCAATGTCGTCGTCGCTCCTGTTCTGTCGCACCTTTAGATGCTGATATCGCGCTTTGGCAATCGAGACGACGAGCGTCAATACGGCGGACGGTCCAGGTGGCTTCGGGAACAGTGGCGACAAACTTCCTGGATCAAGGATTTTTTCTTGTGACTCCAGGTGCCTCAGGTTTTCATCGAACGAAGTGTTCAGCAGAGAACTGTCAAAGATTCTTGTGCGCCAGGCAGTGTTCAGGAATCGGTCAGACGTTGACAGCCCATCGGCAAACGCGAGAGCAAAAAAACTTGCGTCAGTGTGCGTCGGCACCCTATCTTTAGAGTGAACCGCCAATTCGTTGTCAACCTCTTCTCTTACGCTCCTGTAGCCTACAAACTCGCTACTCGATTGTATTTCGCCTGGAACCGTCGATTCCTCGCCAACATACGTCACCCGAAACAACTCCGACTGCGTCCCGCGACCGCCTACAGAAAAGTACAGCGCGCCGTCTGGTCCAGCCACAACATCAGTCAGCGGCAGCGGAGTTCGCGAAAGGAATTCTTCCTTTGTCGCCTTGTAGGTACTCATGTGCGGTTCGGTGTGAATCGCGTACATCGTGCCGAAGGTCCAGTCGCAGATGTAGAGTGCTTTCTGGTACTTCGCGGGGAACTTCAACGGCGCATAGACGAGCTTGCCGTCGCTGCCGACTGGAACCGTCGCATGTGCCGAACGTGCGATCTCGGAGTCCGCCGACAATGGAGAACCATAGCCGAATTCAACTCCGACCGGTGAACCGGGGCCGATGTTGATCATCGGAGGCAGGCTGTCGAGGTAATACGTGGGCCACTTGCCGCTGCCACTGCGCCAGCCGAATTCGCTGCCGCTGGTGGCGTGGAGCACTCGCGTTGGTCGGTACCATGGCATGCCGACGTCCCATTCCATATCGGCGTCGTAAGCGAACAGTTCGCCGTCGGCGTTGAACGCCATGTCATAGGGATTACGATAGCCGATGCTGAAAATGTCCCATGTCCTGCCCTCCGGATCGGTGCTGGCAATCCATCCGCCGGGGGCCAGAATTCCCACAGCATGACCGTTTGCGTCCCACATGCGAGGCAGCAAATGATCTTCCGCCCAATTCGTGGGGACTCGGCTGGTGAAGTCCTTGTTTTTCAGTTCGTCACCCGGATTGAATGGAGGCAAGGTGTGGTTGCCGCAGATGACGAAGATGCGTTTGCCATCCGGCGACAATCGCAGCGCGTGCGGACCATGCTCGCCACCGCCGCGGAACGCTTTCAGTTTCACACATTCGTCAAACTGATCGTCGCCGTTCGTGTCTTTGGCCCGATACAAGCCGCTGCCCGGTCCACCGTTGCAACTGAAGTACAACGCATCAAACGCCCAGAGCATTCCCTGAGCGCCGGTCGGCTGGAATTCGCATTTGGAAAAGTCGAGGCGTTCGACAATTGTCTCGGCCGCTCGCCCGGAAACGTCTGGCAACGTAATCCGATAGATTCCCTTGTCGCCCTGATCGCTGGCCAGCAGCCGACCATTGTTGTCGAACGCAATGCAGACCCACGAGCCCAATTCCTCTTTCGGAACTGTAAACAGTTTCTCCACCTGAAAACCGGGCAGCACTTCAAACACGCCCGCAGGGACTCGTCCGGCCAGAGCCGCATTGTTGAATACCGCGCCCCACGGTCCATCGCCATAGTTGCCTCGCAGTTTGGCACCATCAGTGGTGATCGCTGGTTCGCCGCGTTTGGCCGCGACTTCCCACGATTCATTCGTCGTGACTTCAACCAGCGCGTCATCCGCAGTTTTCACGACCAGCTTTAAGACAAAGGCTGCGACAGCACCTTCGTTTCCAACCTCAGCTTCGATGACATTCTGACCTGCCACCAGCGACGCTGTCACATCGGCATCCATCGGCTCCTGCCATTCGCTGCTGCCGGCAACCCGTTTGCCGTTGACGTAGACGGTCCCGACATTGTCGCAGGATGCCTTAAGCCGAGCGGCCTTGATCTGTTTCAGCTCGACGGACTTTCGCAGCACATATTTTTTGGCGTTGTCCGGCCCCCAGATCCATTTCGGAGCCAAACCTTCAGAGAATACCGTATCCGGAATCTGTGGTTCTGCAGCTTCTGCAGTATTGTCTGACGAACTTCCGCGTTCGATGGACAGCTGCAGTTCGGCTCTCTGTGACCAGGTTTGCTGGCCGAAGGCATCCGTCGAAAAAACAAGGAGTGCAATAATCAACGGAGCGGTCTTAGGCATCGGCGTGGTCCGAGGGAGGGTCGAAATGCGGTGAGAAGGCAGCCATCGTAAGGCGGGCTTCCGCATGCGTCCAGCGATCGACGTTCTCTCTTCGGTCGTCGAACGGCATTGCTCAGTGCTGGCATCAAGTCGCGGCAACCATGGAGCGTGCAGGAACGACAAACATCTCTGCGCGAACGATAACCTGCGGCGCGTTTGAGAATTGCTCAGGCCGTTTGAAGTGGATCCCGACGCTCCGTCACAGCAACATCACCAGTCCATCCATTCCGGACAGTCGACTGTAGATCGCCAGCACCTGTTGCGAAGTTTCGCACATCGGTTCGATGGTCACGGCAACGTGCCGCCCATGCTCAGTATTTCGGAGTGAAAATGGAGGATCGTTGTCAAGCTGGAGCTCATCTCTCACACAGGCCACAACTCTGGCCGTGAAGTTTCCATCAGCATACCCAATCACCTTGAAGGTGTAGTGGCACGGAAATGAATGCCGCATCTCGAGCAATTCGATGGCCGGAAGATTGATCACGCGAAAAACCTTTTCATGACAGATCGGTGTTCTCAACATTGTCCCTGAGAACAACAGCCTCCGCCAGTAGAACAATTGCTCAGTCCACGATTCCACGGTGCTTTTGTCAGCAACATTCCCATTCCACAGGTATTGCTGAGTCCCGCAAAAGTAAGACCGGCTCCGATGAAAGCGGGAATAATCAGGAACCAGGGACTGATCAGAACGAGAAGCGATCCAACCAGTGTCAATAGCCCTGAACAGATCCGCACCTGACGTTCCAGCGAGATCATTTTTTTTTGGCCGCGATTGATTGGCAAGCCAGCCTGTTCCCAGGCCAGAGTTCCACCATCAACACTGATCACATTCGTGTAGCCCGCCTGTTCGAACATCCTGGCAGCCTGACTGGAACGTGCGCCGGAACGACAGATGATGTACAAAGGTTCGTTCGCTCGGGCCCCTCGAGATTCCATAATGGCTTTGGGGTTCAGCGTATCCAGCGGAGCGCACAAGGCTCCCACGGCGTGAATTTCGTAGAACTCCATCATCGAACGCACATCGATCAGATCAAATCCGCCCTGCCGACTTAGCGGCGCAAATTCCTGAACTGATATGGTGCTGGGCATTTTTGACTTCCTGTGAATAAAAGAAATTCGCCTGGACTGCGGCGGTTTGGGCATCTTCCATTTGTGCGGCTCGTGGTCAAGGCTTCATCCAAAGTAGCCGCAACCTGCCGGCGACGCTGGCGGTGAACCGTCGTTTTTCAGGCTGCCATGATTCTCATCGCTGATACGATGCCGCGCGAACCCGCATTTCCTGATTGGTCGCCATCCGACGACATTCACGTCGGAGGTTTTCCAACTTTGTGTCCCCAGGAAGCTGCTCACTGCACCACGCAAAACAGACGTCGGCTTCGAGATATCTTTTTTGTTCCAGCATCAAGAGTCCAAGGGCGCGACGAGGAGGCTCGGCCTCAGGATCACAGGCTATGGCAAGTTGCAGGAGTTCTTCACAATGATCCAGATCGCGAAATCGGTACAAGGCGCTAGACAAATCCATCAGTAGAGTCAGATGGCTTTCCGATCCCGCCTCGGAGTCCGCGACCGTTGCCGCAGTCGAAGTACTAATTATCTCAGAAACTCGATGCCCAATCTTCTGCAGATCTGATTGGCGACCTGTTTCCAGAAACGCTTTAAGGACTTCCGGCATCTCATCGGCTGACGGATTGAAGTGAACCAGAATCAGATCCACAGGATGTGTTTTCCCCAGAGTTCGACAGATCGAGAGTCTGAGCTGGCGACTCAAGTGGAACACTTTCTCCCACTGCTCCATGGCTTCCGTCTGACGCCCTTCCTGAAGAAACGTTAATCCCATCGCGTATCGTGTACGCGGTGAGTGATCGCCTACCAGCAGAGCCTGGTTGATCAGTCGGTCATGCAACAAATCGTGAGGATCTCGCGAAAACTCTGTCGCAAGAAGTGTCTCATAAGCCTTGCTGGATAATGGCGAAAGATGAAGCGATCGATGACTGGACTGGCGCGCCAGCAAAACCAGCTTCATGTTCGAGCCAAAAGCCCGCTTCAGGAACGCGTGCATCTGGCTGCTGGAATCAAAGTTTGACGATACCACAACGTCGCGAATCTGTGGCAATGAAAGTCGATTATCGTTTTCCTGTTGCAACAGCTCGAAGAGTTCAAGGCACCGGGACGCCAGGTGCAGGCTCGCTTCAGCCTGATCCGGATGGATTCGCAGAGAGGCCATCAGCAATTGAATCCGATCACGCAGCGACCACTCGCGAGCATGGTTAGTGACTGAGTTTGTTTCTTCGTTCCTGTAGTCCGCCGGATTTTCGAATTGGCTTGCGTCAATGGACTCTGGCGACTGCCGAGCGATGTCTTCCGATCCGGAAAGCGCAGTTTCGAGATCATCCGCACCCGCATCTGCCGAGTTGATACTTTCAGACGAGCCGGACGCATCAAACTC
The DNA here is from genome assembly GCA_031424595.1 of Planctomycetota bacterium. Lineage (GTDB taxonomy): Bacteria > Planctomycetota > Planctomycetia > Planctomycetales > Planctomycetaceae > SXXK01. The sequence continues at coordinate 274 of JANPHT010000282.1, read as the reverse complement.
AGCGTTCAGGTACTGAAACCAAAGTCGCTCTCCGATGACTCGCTGAGCCAGATCGGGCTGAACTCGACACAGGACAAAGAGACAGCAAATCCCACCGACAAGCCAGCCGATGCGTGAAACACGAACACCCTCATCCCCATGAAATCCAGAACAAAGTCGCAGCCCGGCTATTCCAAGCATGATCGAAGTCACAACGATTGCTGGCGCATACCAGATGAAGTCCACAGCGGCATGGACGGCTCCGCCAAGCAAACTCGCTGCGATCGCTGCCAGA
>JANPHT010000281.1:0-7275 GCA_031424595.1 Planctomycetota bacterium | reverse complement strand
TGGCATGATCATGAAGCAGGTTGGTGGCGCCGACCCGAAGCAGGTCCGGGAAAGGCTGATTGCAATGATTCAGGCGGACAGCTGAAAGCGACGCGAATATTTCGCAAGACCCTCACTCGCGAACGTTCTGCTGTGCCTTGCTTTCCGAACGCCTCTTTCTTGTAATGGCGGGCAGATGTCACCCTTCTGCAGGTCTACTGTTTTTGGGACCATTGCCTCATACGTTTTAGGGACTGTGGTCAGCCATGGCAGACGATGTTCAAAAGGAACCTGTTCCGCGTGACGTGCCAAGCAGGACTGATGAGGCAACTCAGCGGTCAGGCGGATTGTGGCAATCACATATTCCTCCCTGGGGCCACGCCGATTTGCCAGCTCCTAAACCGCTGGGACTGAAGAACCTGGCAGGCTTGATAGGTCCGGGCATCGTGATGTGTGGCATCCAGATCGGCGGAGGTGAATGGCTGTTTGGCCCCGACGTGACGGCGAGGTACGGCGGCGGTCTGATGTGGATTGCCACGATCGCGATTATTACTCAAGCCTTCTACAACATTGAAGCCGGTCGTTACGCACTCTATTGCGGAGAGCCTGTCTTTACCGGGTTCATGCGAACAGCTCCCGGTCCAGCATTCTGGATGGGAGTGACCCTGGTGTTGAGTTTATCTTTCTTCATCCCGGGACTATCGACAAATGCGGCGGTCCTGCTGGCGACACTGTGGCTCGACCGGCCGCCAACGGAGGCTGATAGTTTTTTGGTTAACACCATTGCCTATTTGTGTCTGGGAGGAGTTATCTTTCCGGTGCTTGTAGGTGGCAAGGTTTACAATACGCTGCAGGTTGTGATGACGGTCAAGGTGTTCACAGTGCTTGGATTCTGCCTGTTCCTTGGGCTCTTCTTTGTGGGGCTCGATGGCTGGCTGGACGTTTTCAGTGGTTTCCTGAAGTTTGGCAACGTTCCCACCACAGACGCCAGCGGAAAGGACACCGTGACGAAATTGTTCACTCAGCTTTGGACAGATGGAACACTTCCAGTGCTGGCACTCGGTAATATTGCGATGCTCGGTGCTTTTGCTGGTTATGCAGGAGGTGGCGGTCTTAGCAATTCGACCTACGCGAATTTCGTCCGTGACAAGGGCTGGGGAATGGGAAGTGAAGTGGGAGCCATCCCCAGTGCGGTGGGAGGCCACAATGTGACTTTGAGCCACGTAGGAAAGGTGTTTCCACTCACTCCTGAAAACATGAGCCGGTGGAAGGGCTGGTGGGGATATATCCTGGCCGATCAGCTCCTGGTCTGGGTTCCCGGATGCTTTATGGGGATGGCCCTTCCAGCATTGATGTCGATTGAGTTCGCCCGAAATTCGGCGATGTATGGAAAGAAGATTGCCTACTCACAGCCCCTGATTGCAGCCGACGGCATTCGTCAGACAGAGGCCCTGGGGAGTTGGGCTCCAATACTCTGGACGGCATCGCTCGTCGTGGGACTGCTGGTCTTTCTGCCCAGCCAGATGTCAATCGTCGATGACTTCGCTCGCCGCTGGACCGACATTTTGTGGTCAGGCAGTCGACGTGTCCGCAGCCGACTCAGGACCAATCAGGTGCATTACCTGTACTACATGATCCTTGCATTCTACGTGGTATGGTCATTCATCGTGGCAACGCTGTTCCTGATGGTCGGCAACGCTCCAGAGGTGATGGTGACTGTGATCGCCAATCTGAATAACGTGGCCCTCGCATTTACTGCTTTTCACATTCTGTGGATCAACTGTCGTCTGCTTCCGGAGCCGCTTCGACCTCGTTGGTATCAAAGAGTGGGAATCGCGAGCTGCGGACTCTTCTATTCTGCGATGGCCGCGTTAGTGTTCTGGGCGAAGATCCTGCCGATGTTGACTGGCTGACGAGTTGTCTGATTTACGCCAGGACTGCGGACACCACTTTTCCAAAGACATCAGTCAGGCTCTCGTCGCGGCCTTGATGAAAGTAGGTGAGCCTTTCGTGGTCCAGTCCCATGAGATGCAGAATCGTGGCATGCAGATCATGCAGGTGCACTCGGTCGACAACCGCCTCAAAGCCGAATTCATCGGTTTCGCCAAATGAGATCCCCCCTTTGACACCCGCTCCGGCAAGCCACATGGAGAATCCGTAGGGATTATGATTTCGACCGGGTGCATTGGGCCCTTCACTGAAAGGCATGCGGCCGAACTCGCCGCCCCAGACGATCAGTGTTTCTTCAAGAAGGCCGCGTTCCTCCAGATCCGTCAGCAGGGCCGCGATCGGCTGATCGACTTCCGCTCCGTGACGACCGTGATTCTTCTCGATACTTTCATGGGCGTCCCATGTTTCCTCGAGATGCCCCCCACCGGAATACAACTGCACGAATCTTACACCGCGTTCCACAAGCCGGCGGGCCACCAGACAATTGCGTCCGAATTCATCTGTGGGTTGCTGGCCGACTCCATAGGCCGCAAGTGTTTCGGCGGATTCCTGCGACAGATCGACCGCTTCCGGAGCCTCTGTCTGCATGCGAAACGCCAGTTCGTATGAATTAATACGTGAGGCAAGTTCATCACCGCCGGGTCTGGCATCCAAATGTTTCTGGTTCAGAGAGGCCAGCAGATCGAGTTGTTCTCGCTGGATCTCGCGCGTGATATGCTCGGGGCCACGAAGATCCAGAATCGGATCGCCAACAGGGCGAAACAACGTTCCCTGATACGCCGCAGACATGAATCCACTGGACCAGTTGGGTTGGCCGCCGATCGGCCCGCCACGTTTGTCGAGAATCACCACGTAGCCTGGCAGGCTTTGGTTTTCTGTTCCAAGGCCATACACGCACCATGAGCCCAGCGAAGGTCGCCCGATAAAAGTCTTTCCCGTATTCATGGCGACCAAAGCAGAGCCATGCGCATGGCTGTCGGTGTGACACGATTTGATGACCGCGAGCTTATCCGCATGTTTGCGAACGTGGGGAAAGTAATCCGAAATCAGTAAACCGCTTGCTCCACCCGGCTTGAACTTTCGAAAAGCTGGAGTCAGAAAACCGACCTTGCGACCGCCCGAGTTAATATACTCCTTACCGGCGGGCAGTGGCTGCCCAGCGTATTTCTCCAGCCACGGCTTGTAATCAAAAGTATCAACCTGGCTTGGAGCGCCGTTCATCATCAGGAAGATACAGGCTTTTGCTTTTGCAGGACGATGGGCTTCTCGCAGAGCCAGAGGCCCATTCTTATCGCTGGTGCTCTGGTTCTCGGCCGCGGCCGCGTGACGAGCGAAAAAGTTTTCACCTTCCAGCAACGACGTCAGGGCAAGTCCCGTGAAACCGCCTCCCATCTGCCAGACAAACTCACGCCGTGTTCTGCCACATGGAAACAGATTCATGGTTGTGCCTGCTAATTCAAGAATCCAGCGTCACGCTTTGAGAGTTTACCTGAAGCCCGTCGATCACTCAACATCGACACCTCGTCGGTGCAGTTTCTTAACCAGTTTTGCCACCAGCGCCGTCCAGCCTGTCTGATGGCTGGCCCCAAGCCCTCGCCCGGATTCGCCATGGAAGTACTCGTGAAACAGCACGAGATCTTTGAAGTGAGGGTCTTCAGCGTAACGTTCATCTTCGCCATGGCAAGGACGTTTTCCATGCTTGTCAGGCAGGAAGAGCCGGATCTGTCGCCTCATCAGTTCTTCAGCGACCTCCCCAAGAGTCATCATGACTCCTGAGCCAGTGGGGCATTCGACCTTGAAGTCTTCGCCATAGAATTCGTCGTACCGCTCCAGGGCCTCGATCAGTAGGTAATTTAAGGGAAACCAAACAGGCCCTCGCCAATTACTGTTCCCGCCGAACATTGAAGACTCGGAATCGCCCGGAACATAGTTGACTCGATGCTCTTCGCCGTTCGCATGGAAAACAAACGGCTGCTTATCATGAATGCGGGAAAGCGAACGAATGCCGTAAGGAGAGAGAAACTCGTTTTCATCCAGCAGGTATTTCAGCATTCGTTCCATGCGTTCGCGTGTGGGAATGGCAAGCAGGCGAAGACCTCGCGCGGGGCGAGTTTTGTCAGCTTCCTTCGACACCTGCATGAATGTAATATTTTTGATGCGATCTTTTCGATGTTCAACAAACCAATCCATTCGTCGCCGGAATCCGGGCAGTTTTTGCAATACAACGTCACTCAGAATAATGGCCGTAAACAGTGGAATAACACCAACCAACGAGCGAACTCGCAAAGGAATGTGCTGACCATTGATGTAAAGGTGGTCGTAATAGAAGCCGTCCTGTTCGTCCCAAAGTCCCACATCGCTGATCGAATTCATGGCATCCGCGATCTCGATGTAGTGTTCGAAGAACTTTGAAGCCATGTCGGCATAAGCAGGATTCTCGCTGGCCAGTTCAAGTGCCATCGTCAGCATTCGAGCGCAGTAGAATCCCATCCAGGCGGTACCGTCAGCCTGATGCAGATGGCCACCGGTGGGCAGTGGCTTCGATCGATCAAAGACTCCGATGTTATCAAGCCCCAGGAAGCCGCCGCTGAAGACATGTTTACCGAGCAGATCTTTTCGGTTGACCCACCACGTGAAATTCACGAGCAGCTTTTGAAATGTGCGTGCCAGGAACAGGCGGTCTCGGTGCCCTGCAGGCCCTGTTTGCTTGTAGACTCGCCAACAGGCCCACGCGTGAACGGGTGGGTTCACGTCGCTCAAATTCCACTCATAGGCGGGGATTTGCCCATTCGCGTGCATGTACCATTCTCGGAGGAACAGGATCAACTGTTCGCGAGCAAAATGGCTGTCGATATCGGCCATTGGTACCATATGAAACGCAAGATCCCATGCGGCGTACCACGGGTATTCCCATTTGTCGGGCATCGAAATAATGTCGCGGTTGAACAGATGAGGCCATTCACTGTTACGAATCGCGCGCCGGGATTGAGGAGTCTTCGGCAGATTCGGATCACCGTTGAGCCAGTCCTCCACACTGTAATTGTAGAATTGCTTGGTCCACATCAATCCGGAATAAGCCTGTCGCAGAACATGCCGCGATTCCTCGGGCAGTGACATCGGAATTGCGTGCGCGTAGAAGGCGTCGGCTTCGGCCTTCCGCTGTTCGAATGTCCGGGAGAACATGTCTCCGAACAGCGATTCAGGCGATGAGTTGAAATCCCAGAGACGGAGTTGCAGCGTAACCTGTTCACCCGATCGAATGGTCACGCGGTAGTGGGCCCCGGCTTTGGTGCCAACGGATTTTGGATTTACGGCATCCCGACGCCGCCCAATAATGTAATCGTGAAAACCATCCTTGTAGTACTTGCCCGCGAGCGTTGCATCGTGAAGATATTTTGGATTGGACTCATTCTCTGTAAAGAGCCAATTCGGCGGCTTTCCATCAGGCCCGATGTCGGCCGCAAACATAAAATGTCCAAGCGTCGCATGCTCCGCGTGAATGCGGTGATGTTCGTCCTTTTGCATGTGAGGTTTGGGCCAGCAGCCTTCATGCTCACATCCCCATGTCCAGGTGTTCCGAAACCAGAACGTGGGAATGACGTGCATCGAGGCAAGAGCCGGACCACGATTGGCGATAGTAATCCGAATCAAAATATCGTTGGGGCCATCTTTCGCGTATTCCGTAAAAACATCGAAGTAACGATTGCGTTCAAAGATACCGGTATCCGCCAACTCCAGTTCGGGAAGTTTTCGGCTTCGGTGCTGATTCTCTGAGACCAGCTTTGCGTAGGGGTATTCCAACTGCGGATACTTGTACAGCGCTTTCATGTAAGAATGCGTCGGTGTCGAATCGAGGTAGTAGTATTCTTCCTTGACATCCTCCCCGTGATTGCCCTCATGTCCATTGACGCCGAAAAGTCGTTCTTTCAGGATCGGGTCCCGACCATTCCAGAGCGCCAGTCCGAAGCAGAGGCGACATTGGCGATCGGTAATGCCCATGAGACCGTCTTCACCCCAACGATAGGCTCGCCCGCGAGCATGATCATGGGGAAAGGATTGCCACGGTGTGCCGTCATGGGAGTAGTCTTCACGGACCGTTCCCCACTGACGTTCGGACAAGTAGGGGCCCCAGCGTTTCCAGTGGGCGTTATCCGACCGAGCTTCTTCCTGTTCCAGTCGAACCAGTTCAGCGGATTTCGTATCGAGTTTGTTCATCACGGTCGCTAATTACTGTGGCCTTCGAGAATCATAAAATGTAGTGGGGCGCGTGTTGTATTCTCATTTCAGCTCGATGGCACGGGTTTCACCCTCAAATTTCGTGACTAGCCAATCTTTGCTGTTCTAAACGCCATATCATTGGGACAGTTCGCGGGGGATAGAGCGGTCCAATTAGCGTGTCGCAGCGGAGTGCGCACGGTAGTTTTCGGTTTCTTTTGGTGGACGGGAGTTGGTATCGAATCAGTCACGAAACGGCCAGTGCAGTTCGGACGAAGCATTGTGGAGCTGAAGGTGGGCTGACGGCAGCCAGCGGGTTGTTGATTTAGTCAGAATAGACTTACGCAGTATTCAAACGAGTGAATTACGTGTATATTATATCGCAAAACATGAGGCCCTCCTTTTTGTTTGAGCTACGATGTCGCAAAGATCTGTCAACGGAGATTACTGGCGATCAGGCTAGTAGCGGAAACGCAAAACTGCGAGCTCAGGTGGTCGTGTTGCTGAGTTCCCATCAGCAATCCAGTCAGTTTCTGGAAACACCCGCCTCAGCGCAAGATTCAGCGGTTGAAATGACGCTTGACGGGCTGCAAACCGTTTCAGTTGTTTCACGCATTTGCAGACTGTCAGGGGCAGTCGTGGTCTCGGATGCGGCGGATTGTTACGAAAGTCGAAATCACGCAACTGGGCGGCACAAATGTCCGCTTCGTGGTGACGAACATGAGTGGCCTTGCGACGGAATCTATCAGGGGTTCATGACTCCTGCGAACCACCTAAGCATTCGCGCCCAGTGGTCCGAAAACCGGGGTCCACTTCATAACGTGTTATTTGTCGGTGCAGATTCAATTGTCTCTCAACCCTCAGGGGTTCTTAATCCAATTTTCGCGCCTTGATTGGTTCCAGCCCACGATTGTGAATTGCTGTGCAACCGGGCTGATCAGAAGTGAGCTGTGCTGTAGCCCGGTGAGGACCGTCAACCACGGTAATCATGTTGACCTGGCCTGGAAGTGAATCGACCAGGAACCGGCATTCGATGGTGAGTTCTTCGGGCATCGAATAATGTGGCATAGAGACGGCCGTTACGTCCGGCACACCTTCTTTCGGGTCGATCGCCGTCCTGTCATGGCCGGA
>JANPHT010000280.1:0-12065 GCA_031424595.1 Planctomycetota bacterium | reverse complement strand
TCCAGCATCCGCACGACTCAAATCTACACGCATGTGGAACACAGCCGACTAAAAGCCGTTCACAAGCAGTGTCATCCTCGAGGCTGAACGCGGCCGAGATTTTCTGAGGTCCGCGACTTTCATTACCACCGTCCGGTATGGAGATTTGAAGGTCCGTTGTTTCTTTGTCGGCCTATTTCTTAGGCAGCACCGACTGGTTGCTGCAACGGCCATTTCATTCCCATCCCCTGGAGGTGCCTCAGCGGCTGCTGCGGCGACCGCCACTGTCACTTTATGGGTACCGACAACGGCACTCAACTGACCATTTGTTCGGGTCCGGAACTCGCCTTTTTCATTGGTTCGTCCCACGTCCACAGGCCCGACATCCGGATTGAAGGTGAGTGTCCCTTCGGACGGCAAACCAGCAGCTCAAATCTCGGATCGCGGTTCACGTGAAATCGCAGATTTGGACCATGGCGTTATCTTCAGAAGTGACACGTCTGGCAGATCAGGCCGAAGCTATCGGAACTCAGACGCAGGTTGTGGAGGTGGCTATGCCGTATACCAAAACGGTTACAGCGAGTGGCCTGAGTGACTAATTCGTAAGGAACTTCACTGTAAAACATTCCGCAGGCTTTACGGAATCCTTTGGGATGTCGTCGATCTCTTCGATCTGACTGACCAATGTCTGCCAACGCTGAAGAAGCATGCCACACTCGGGGATTCCTTCGTCCGGCCGGCAGAGTGGTGCCATTTCATGGGCTCCAAATTTCAGCGCAGCGAGGCTCATGTCCTTGTTCATCTCATGAATGGCTTTATTCGTCGTCGCGGGTTCCGCAAGGTACTGCTTCCAGCCATTTACACTTGCGGAAACAATCGACCGAACAAGCTCCGGCTGCTCCTGAATGACCTTTTCCGTCGTAATCAGTAAGCTGGCGTAGGGATTGAATCCGATATCAGACACCAGCAGCACTTTCGGATCACCGCCCTTCTCTCTCGCAACAAACGGTTCGCTGAAGATATAGCCCTGTTGAGCAAAATCTGGCTTCACAAGAAACTCGCCGACCAGCCCATTGAATGGCACCATAGTGACGTTGGTCAGCGGAAGTTTCTTCTTCATCCACAATGCAAAAGGCCGGCCGTCACTAATGGCCAGCTCTACGTTGGCCAGTTCTTCCAGCTTTGTGATTCCGGAGGCTTCATGCACCATAATGCAGCGCGGTGAGTTCTGAAGTGGCGCCATCAGAGCCACAATCGGAAGTCCTGCCGCTCGCGCTTTAACAACGTTGTCCGCGTCAGAAACAGCAAACTGAATTCGCTCGGCTGCCAGTTCTGCAATGATACTCTGCGGTGCACCGGGGCCGCCGGGAATGATTTCGACGTCAACGTGGTGTTCGTCGAAAAGTCCGAGCGTTTTGGCGGCAATGAATCCACCGTGTTCAACTTCGGGATACCAGTTCAAGGCGAGCTGTGCACGGAGTCTTGAGGACTCTGCAGAACCATCCCTCTGTGACGAGCCGGCGTTTTCCTGACAGCCGCAGAATGCAAACATCACCACAATCAGCAGCCATTTGAAACGGGACATCCGACATTCCCCAGCGAAGGTTGATTCGAGGCCAGCACACAGCACACCGGATGCGTACACCAGCGTTAAAGAAAGCGATCATCGACAAACTCGCCACCAGGATCGATCGGGCCAACTTCAGTGACCTTAGTGTCGCCAAAGAGCTGGCGTCTGGCAACTTCCGAAAACATAGCGACACCCGGATGACTGATCTTTCGTTCCACGGAGATGGCGTAAAAATCTTCCGAAGCGCCGGCAATTGTTCCGAGCAAATGGAGACCCATTTGCTCCCGCACTTCTTTCTCAACAACGACAGGCAGCGGAATAAAGCCTCGTCCGGCTTCGGCAAAGACCTTCATGAGTGCCGTGTCGTCAAATTCACCGACGATATTAATCGTCAACTGATTCTCGAAGCACCAGCGGTCAACGGATCGCCGCAGTGTTGTTGATTCGGCTGGCAGGAGAAAAGGTGCCGAGTGAAGCGAATTCGGGAAATTAACGCTGAATTTTTGTACCAGAGATTCCGTTCCGAACAGGCCAACCTGCGACGTCCCTAACGAGTGATTGAATGCCCGAATCTGCATCAGTGAACTTGCTGGGACATCCGACAGCACCACATCGAGTTCATGAGCGGCCAGCATCTCGAGCAACTCCAGCTGAGAAGCCTCTCGGCAGATCAGGCGAAGGTTTTCGGGCATGTCAAGCACGGGACTGAGCAGCTTGTAGACTACTACTTTCGAGATCACTCCAGGAATGCCGACAGCCAGTCTCAATGGTCGCCCCGTCGGCCGCCCTCGCACAGCCTCCATCAACTCCTGGCCGGCTGTAAAGATCTCTTCCGCATAGCGAAAAACAACTTGTCCAAGTTCCGTCATGACAAGATCGCGGCCTGATCGATCAAAAAGCTTGCCTCCTAAAGTCTGCTCCAGCTTTCTCAACTGCCCGCTGATCGTGGGCTGAGCCAGCGCTAGTTTTTCGCAGGCTTTGGAAATGCTGCCTTCACGAACAACCGTCCAGAAGTACAACAGATGATGATAGTTAAGCCAGTCCATCGACATCGTTTTTCAATTCAAAAATATGCAAAGTGACTGTTTAAAGAGCAGTCGAACCAAGGCTGTCGTTCTTTGCAAGCTGATCGCAAAGAAAACTGAGCCCCTGAGAGACGGCATCCTGCTGTCTAAGATGGCGAATGGACAAGTGTTGCTTGTCCGATAGGGTTGCTGTTGATTTCGGATGGAGAAGCAAGTGACGGGATAGAACAGCGGAGTAACGCGTGGCCAATCCTGCCCATGCGACCCCATCCAGGTGTATTGGGGCATCGGGGCCCAGATGTCCAGTGATGCTGAGGGAAATCGTGGCATGAGGCGTCTTGGCAAGAGCCTGCGTGGCCATGAGTTCTGCAATTGTAGAGCTGACGGCGTTCTCCTCTGAAAACACTTCTGCAGGCAAATCCAACCAGGCCTTCTTGCTGTCGATCTGGTAGACAACGAGCGAACCGGCGAGGCAGTTGGATATCCCGGGGACTCGAGCCAGCGTTGCCGCAATCAGTCCTGCTGTGCAGCTTTCTGCCGTCACCAGAACGTGTTGGTTTTGACGAAGCAGTCTAAATGTGCGGAAGGCCAGAATGTCGAGTTTCGCCTGCTCAGTCATGACATCGCTGATCCTGATGTTGAGATCGCCGTGCTTCCGTTTTTGTTTGTCCACCGATCATTATAGTCTCCCCGTTCAGAGAATCCGAATGCCCTGCTCTATTGACTAAGCCTTCCGCAAATTTACACTCCCTCATGAATCTCAAGGTCACATCCCGAACACTTTCGATTGCCGGGCGTCAGATCAGATTTGATCTGCCCGCAGATCCGGAAGAATTGCTTCAGCAGGCTCTCGATGGTGAAGCGAAAGGATCGTGTGACTGGGATCCGTATTGGGGATTGCTTTGGGCAGCGGCACCGAAGACGGCAGAAGTGATCCTTCAACACCGATGGCAGAAACCCCTTCGATCTATGGAGCTGGGTTGTGGAGTGGGCGTGGCTGGAATCGCCGCGTTGATAGCTGGACTGGATGTTACTTTTGCCGACCATGCCGCGGACGCCGTTCGGATGGCCCAGTCCAATGCGGCTCAAAATGGATTCTCAGATGCCGCAGGACTCACGTTCGACTGGCAGCATCCTCCAGCCGAACAATTCGATTTCATCTTCGGCAGCGACATTCTCTATGACTCCGCCGGACATGAGCCGCTGCTTCAAACTCTCAAGTCTATGCTGTCCCCCGGTGGTGAAGTCTGGATTGGCGACGCCGGCCGAATCAACGCACCGCGGTTCGTCGAACAGGCAATCGAAGCCGGCTGGTCGGTTGAACTGCGAAACGCGATGAACGAGCCTATTAAGAAACCCGGGCACCTTGAGTATCGACTAATCGTGTTGTCTCGGAAGGCGTGATCGAGTGGTGATATGAATTACGGCATGAACCACAGAAGACACGGGATCGTTGCAGAAAGAACGGATTGCGGGGACTAAACACTGCGTTGCAACACCGCCAGCACTTCCGCATGCGGAGTGAACGGAAACATGTCGAATGGCTGAAGATGGGCGATTTGATAAGCGGATGCCAGCAGTCTGGTGTCTCGCTGCAAAGTCATTGGATTGCAGCTTGAATAGACAACGCTTGCGGGACGCAGAGCCAGGATCAACGCCACGCTGGCGGCATCCAGACCTCGTCGAGGCGGATTGCAGATGAACGTGTCGAAGTTGCTTGTCTCAAGGTGACTGGCGGTCGTGCATTCCAGACTGCGACACAGAAACGTCGCGTTCGATCGGCCATTGCGGCGAGCCGCCTCGTTCGCACATTCGATGGCGTTGGCGGACACGTCGATACCAAGCACCGACCGAGATGGAAATGCAGAGGTCAGCGAAAACGCCCCAGCACCGCAGTACAGGTCCAGCACGTTTTCTGATGCCTGCTCGTGCAACACGCGACCGACTTCAGCATACAACGCTGATGCGACCTGGTAGTTCGTTTGCAGAAAGCTCTGAGGCCCGAAGACCAGTTCCGTATCACCAAATCGAATTGGCAGTACCGTTTGCTCTGAAACCAGCAATTCCTCGGTTCCGCTGATCGAAGAAGATCGAACCGGCTGCAGATTGATCGACATCACTGGAGTCATCTGCTTGTCGACGTCGCTCATTTTCCGCCACAAACTGCGAATGCGATCGACCGCTTCTTTGGACCGAAGCACAAACTGAACCATCAATTGCTGATGAGTCGGCGAGCAGGTGATCACGACGAACTTCAATTCGCCTCGGTCCGTCGTCATGTCGAACGGAGTCAGCTTCGCCGTCTGAATAATCTTCGGCAGCCGCGTCGCGAACTCGTTGATCAGCGGATGGTGCAAAGGACATTGATCGACCGGAACGATCTTGTGCTGATCGTCGTAGAAGCCAATCTGCAAGTCGTCCAACGTACCCGTTATTGCCAGCCTTGCCCGAATGCGGCTGCCTTTGGCCGACTCAACGCCCATAAACGGACGCACTTCAGCTTCCGGGAACAGCTCTTTCAGCGCAGTCGTCTTGTCTGCCAGTGTCTGCTGGTAACCGAGGTGAAGCCATGAGCAGGACTTGCAGATTTGCTGTTGGTGGTAGGTACAGTCCATGAACGACGACTATCCAGAAGAGGGAATCAGAGCGCGATTGAATTCAGCGAGCGGCAGGTGAACGGCCGGACCCTGAATTAGCCGGCGAAACGGCCAATCAAAAAATCGGCCCCGGCATCCACGGGCAGAATTCTTCGTCGCCGATGCCCTGCTCTTCGCTGAGCGTCTTCTCGCCGCTCGCGGTTGCGATGATCTTCTCAAAGATTTCACGACCGACTGCTTCGACACTGGCACCTTCCAGGATTGTACCCGCGTTGATGTCCATGTCCTCGCGCATTCGATGATAGATGCCCGAGTTCGTCGCCACTTTGATCGTCGGCGATGGCTTGCAGCCGAAGCAACTGCCTCGACCGGTTGTAAACACCACCACCTGACAACCGCCGGCGACCAAACCCGTCACGGAGATCGGGTCATAACCAGGAGTATCCATGAACGTGAAACCTCGCTCGGTGATCGGTTCAGCGAATTCGTAGACCGCTCGCAACGGCGCGGAGCCACCCTTCGCGACTGCTCCCAGCGACTTTTCGATGATCGTCGTCAGCCCACCCTGCTTGTTGCCGTACGACGGGTTGTTGTCGATCGACGCGTTGTTTTTGCGAGCGTACTCCTCCCACCAGTGAATTCGTTCCAGAAGGCGATCGGCTACTTTTCGACTGACCGAGCGTCGAGTCAGCAACTGCTCGGCACCGTAGACTTCCGGCGTCTCGGCCAGCACCGATCCCGCACCGTGAGCCACCAGAAGATCACTCGCCACGCCCAACGCGGGATTTGCCGTGATGCCGCTGGCTCCGTCACTGCCGCCGCATTGAAGACCCAGGATGAGTTCCGACAGAGGAATCGGAACTCGCTGCACCGCGTTGGCATGAGCCAGCAATTCTCGAAGAACGCCGACGGCCTTGTTCACCGTTTTTCGCACTCCCCCGACTTCCTGAATGTTCAGCACCATTGGCAGCGAATCATCGGGCTCTCGCTTTGACGCACCGCCGAGTTGGATCAACCCATGCGATTCCTGCAGATGGCTGGCTTGAGCCGTCTCGCATCCAAGCCCAAGCACCAGACACGCAGCGATGTTCGGATGATTGGCGAATCCGGCCAGCGTTCGGTTGAGCAGATGATGATCTTCACCGTTATAAGCGAACGCGCAGCCGCTCTTGTGGACGATCGGAATGACACCGTCGATGTTGGGAAAATTGCTTAAATCGGATTTTGCAAGTTCCGCCGCAACGTATCTCGCGGTCGTCGCCGAACAGTTCACTGTGCTGATGACCGCGATGTAATTGCGAGTTCCCGCGCGGCCGTCCTTACGGCGGTAGCCCATAAAGGTGCGAGCTTCCGCAGGCTCTGGAAACTCGATGATGTCAGTACAATATTCGTATCCGCCCCGCTCGCGTTCGATACTGACGTTGTGAACGTGGACCCATTGGCCGGCCGAAATCAGCGACACGGCTGACCCAATCGGTTGTCCAAATTTCTTAAGCGTTTGACCGGGGGGGATGTCCTGAATTGCCACTTTGTGATTGGCAGGAATGGCTTCCGCAATGAAAATCGTTCGCCCCGCGACCGAGATCGATTCACCCGGTTTCAACGCTCGCCGCGCGACGGCGAGGTTGTCGGATGGATGAAGAAGCAGTAGCGGTTCCAGATTTGCCACGAGTTCAGCCCTGAAGTATGCGAGTTCTTAGAATCGAAGTGCAGCATTCTTGCCCGAAGCGTCAGGCTTGTCACGTGGATGCGTGTCGCCGCCGCGATCGCAGCAGATTTCCGCGTGGTCTGAATGGGCCACCTCCACCGCACGATGGCATGGCAGATGATTTTTGGTAAGTCCGGCGAGATCCAGCAGGCTTTTTTTGGCCCCGAAAGCTCAATAGAGTTCGAGTTTTTGCATAAAAGCCAGACAAATGCCTCCGCCGGAAGGATCTAATTGATCGTCTTTCATGCCAAAGGTAGACTACAGTCGAAGAATTCTGGGATCGCGCGCTTTGCAGTGACCCGTCGTTTTGGAGCGAATGATGTCAAATCAGCCGACCGCGTTGACTTTGCTGGACCGCGTTCAGGTCCGCTTGCGAACTGCCAGCTTCGCAAAATCGCTCCACTGGTGGACCTTCGGTGCACTGGTTCTGGCGTGTGTTTCAGTGCTCGTTGTGCGGTTGATGGGGCTGATTCCACCTGCTCGGCAGCAACTGCCGTGGTTACTGATCTTTCCGGCCGCGGCGTCGCTGGCGGCCTGGATGTTTCACCGTCGTGTCGAACGAACGGCCGCGGCTCGTGCTGTGGATCAGCATGCTCGGACGAATGATTTGTTTCTGACACTCGCCACGTTGTCTTCTTCCGCCGGCGAGTACCAGCCGCTTGTTGAACAATCGGCTGCGAAGGCAGCGGCTCGAATTGTCCCGGCGGAAGTTGTTCCTTTCAAAGTGGAACGTCCGATGGGAATGCAGGCCAGCGTATTGGCCGTTCTGGCATTATTGGTTTGGCTCCTTCCGACTCTGGATCCATTTGGAAAAGTGGAAGCAGCGACGAAAGTTGATAAGCAGAAGAAAGAAGTTGAACTCATCCGCAAGGTCGTCAAAACACGTGAGGAACAATTGAAGTCGGAAGTGCAGGTCGCAGAGGAACGCGAAACAAAAATCGGCGATCAGATGAAAGAACTCATGGGCGCGCTTCGAAAGATGAAGCCTGCGGAGACGAAACCGAACTCTCAAGTGCTTCAGACCAATCGACAGTCTCTGAATGAGCTCTGGGAAAACGTCTCCAGCGAAGAGTTGCGCGAGATGTTGAGTCAGTCCATTTCCGATCAGCAGTTTGGAGGGTCGAGAGCTCAGAAGATGAATGAATGGCTGAAGCAGCTTCAGGAAGGCAACAGCGAACAGTTGCAACAGCAACTGAATCAGGCTCAGGAAACGATGGAGTCGATGTTGGAGGCGAAGACTCCTGAAGAACGCCAGAAGTTGGCTTCTCAGTTAAGAAAACAGCTGCAGGATCTGAAGAAATTCTCGTCAGAAAAAGCGGGTTCGCCAGACCTTGAGAATGCTCTCAACCAGGCATTGAAGTCGCTTGAGGCGATAGCCGCGAAGAAACCGGGTGAAGGGGACGAAGACGCTCAGGAGGCGGAAATGTCTGCTGAAGCCCAGCAGGCGTTGCGTGAGTCTTTAGAGCTGTCGAAGAAAGAACTTCAGGAGCTGGCTCGATCTGCGAAAGACATGAAGCAGTTGGAAGAGGCTCTGAAGACCCTTCAGCAAGCGGAGAAACTCAATAAAGAAGGACAGTTGGACGGCGAACAGTGTGAAGGTTGCAAATCGCTGTCTGCCTATGCTGAGAAGTACAAGCAGATGATGGCTGGCCGAGGTACTGATGGTGAAGCCGAACGAGACACGCCAGGCGGGATTCAGGAAGAAGACGACAGTGATCCGGAAGGCTACAAGGATGAGAAATCAAAGACGCAGATTCAGGCAGGCAAAGTTCTGCTTTCCATCAAGACCAAGGAAGCGGCTACAGAAAAAGATTTCGACCCGGAAGAACTGAAGAAATACGAAAGCACAATCACCGAGATTAAATCGGGTGTTCAGGCAGCGATCGAGAATGAGCAAATTCCGCCGGGTTATGTAGATGGGATCAAGGGCTACTTTGATAACCTCGAGACAACGACGCCCACGCCAGCGCCAGGACAATAGGTCGATCGGATTCAGATCGGCATCGCGCGATCACGCCTCGTTACTTGGGATTCTTGCCGGGCTGCAGTAGGATGTGGGTCTCACAAAACCGCTCGCGTGCCTTGCGCGGGCGGCATAATCCTGCCGTCAAGGAGTTCTGATGATGCGCCGCCGCATGATTGCAGTGCGTCTTGTCGTTTGTCTCGTTTTGATTCCATCCGCCATTGCTGATGAGGCAAAGTCCCTCTCACCCGACCACCCCGAACGCGCAAAGAAGGGGATGGCACTGTTCAAGGCGTCCGTTCGAGCGACGTTAACGACGCATTGTCTCGATTGCCACGGCGGCAAATCGAAAAAGGGCGATTTCGATTTGTCGTCCCGCGAGTCATTGCTCGGTAGCGGGTTTGTCACGGATTCTGCGGAAGATAGTTTGCTGATCGACCTGATCACTCATGCGGCGGAACCGCACATGCCGTTCAAGGCCCCCAGGCTGGCCGATGAAGAGATCGGGCAGATTCGCGCATGGATTAACCTCGGATCGCCTTACGATGCGCCGCTGGTGGAAAAAGCAAAGACGCCAGTCCTTGAGATGCAGGTGAAGGACAGTGATCGGGCGTTCTGGTCCTTCCAGCCGCTGAAAACCGTGACTCCACCACTTGTCAGCGATGCTGCGTGGTGTCGAACACCGATTGACCAGTTTGTACGAGCAAAGCAGGAATCTGCGAATCTGACGCCGAACGCAACTGCTGATCGCCGCGTTCTGATTCGGCGAGCTTACTTTGGACTTCTGGGACTTCCGCCGACGCCTGAGCAAGTGGACGCGTTTGTGAATGATGTGAATCCGGAAGCATGGTCCAGATTGATCGATCGGCTATTGGAATCGCCTCAATACGGAGAACGCTGGGCCAGACACTGGATGGATGTCGCTCGTTTTGCCGAATCGCATGGTTATGAGCAGGACTATGATCGGCCCAACGCTTTCCACTACCGTGATTTTCTCATTCGTGCACTGAATGCTGATTTGCCATATGACAAGTTTGTGCAATGGCAACTGGCCGGAGATGAACTGGCTCCGGAGAACCCACTGGCAATGATGGCCACCGGGTTTCTGGGCGCGGGGGCGTTTCCGACTCAGTTAACGGAAGCGGAATTTGAATCTGCTCGCTACGATGAGTTGGACGACATGGTGATGACCACCGGCGTGTCGTTTCTTGGACTTTCTGTTGGCTGCGCGCGATGTCATGACCACAAGTTCGATCCGATTCCGTCACGTGATTACTATCGCATGGCGGCGACGTTCAAGACAGCCATTCGAACAGAGACGGATCTTGATCTGTCCCCGGCAGAGAACCAGCATCGTCAGGCCGAGTTTGATAATCAGTTAACGGCGAAGAAACAGGCTGCGGCAGAATATGAGAAGACTCAGCTGTCGGCAAAGTTTCGTCAGTGGCTGACGACGGCTCCTGCTTCAGAACCTCCCGGACCGTGGGAAACGTTGCATCTTGTGTCGTTGGAGTCTTCTGCGGGAACAAAGTTCGAACGGCTCTCAGATTCTTCGGTGCTCGCCACGGGAACACCTCCAGCAATGGATGTCGTGACCATCGTTGCAGAATCTCATCGAGCGGGCATTCGAGCGTTGCGACTGGAAGCATTGACAGATGAATCGCTGCCTCAAAATGGTCCCGGCCGTGCGGGGAACGGGAATTTTGTTGTGGGAGATCTGCAGATCCAGGTGGCTCCGCTTTCCAGGGAGAAGGCCAATGAAGAGTCGCAGAATGCGGAATCCATTAAGCTGGTGGCAGCCCGAGCCACACATCAACAAAACACGTCTGACCTTTCCGTGGTTGCCTCAATCGATGCGAATCCGGTTACTGGCTGGGCGGTCGATGCGGGTGGTATCGGGAAAGATCAGGCTGCCGTATTTGATCTGCAGACGCCGGTGGCGTTCCAGGATGGAGTTCGATGGACTATCACCATCAGCATGAACCATCCGAATCCGCATCACAGTCTTGGGCGTTTCCGACTCTCGGTTTCGGATCAAGCTCAAGCCATACCAGAAGCAGGAAGCAGCGGGCCGGATGGCAAAGTGGTGCATGCGTTAGAGGTGCTGCGGAAATCGACCGACGAATCGCATGACGAATGGAAGACCGGGCTGGCGTGGTTCGCGGGGAGTGAACCAGGAATGGTCTCGCTGAAGCAAGCCGTACTGGAGCTTGAAAAGCAGGGTCCGGGCTTGCAAATGGCGAAGGTGATGGTGACCAGCGAAGGTTTGCCGCATATGAGCCACCATGCGGATGGTCGTGGCTTCCCCCATTTTTATCCGGAGACCTATTTGCTGAAGCGTGGCGACGTGCATCAAAAGCAGGAAGTTGTCGAAGCCGGGTTTCTGCAGGTGCTTGCTCCGGCTGGTATTGAATTGTCGCACTGGAAAGTGCAGCCTCCCGAAGGCTGGACTCGCACCAGCTTTCGTCGGGCGGCGCTGGCTCATTGGATGATGGATTCAAAACAAGGGGCCGGCAGCCTCGCCGCGCGCGTGATGGTGAACCGACTCTGGCAGCATCATTTTGGTTCCGGCCTGGTTTCTACACCGAACGATTTTGGTGTTTCGGGCGAACGGCCATCGCACCCGGAATTGCTCGAATGGCTGGCAATGGATCTGATTGAGAACGGCTGGACGCTCAAGCGAATGCACAAGCTGATCATGACCAGTCAGGCTTACATGCAATCGGGAGCCTTTGAGGCGGATAACGGGACACCTGACTCAGGAGGGCCCGGATACCGTAGAGAGGAGCTTGATCGCGAAAACCGGCTGCTGTGGCGGCGGACTCCGCAGCGGCTGGAGGCAGAGGCCATTCGGGATTCGATGCTGTTTGTTTCCGGACGACTCGATTTGACTCAGTTCGGTCCTGGAACGCTGGATCACAATATGACTCGCCGCAGTGTGTACTTTTTCATCAAGCGAAGTCAGTTAATTCCCATGATGATGCTTTTCGACTGGCCGGAGCATCTGGTCAGCATCGGCCAGCGTCCCGTGACAACTATTGCGCCGCAGGCATTGATGTTCATGAACAGCACTCAGGGACGGGATTACGCGATGGCGTTTGCGAAGCGTTTGCCGCAGGGTACTCCTGAGAAGGGAATTCCTGACGCGTGGCGTTTGGCGTTTGGGCGAAATCCCTCCGAGGCGGAATTGTTGGCCAGCAGTCGCTTTTTGTCGCGTCAACAG
>JANPHT010000279.1:0-16983 GCA_031424595.1 Planctomycetota bacterium | reverse complement strand
CTCGGCGGACCCGGCGGATGTGTTTTGAAACCAACTGTGACAGGTGACAGGATGACTGTAATAACACAGAAACCAGTGATCTCAGGCGACGCGATTAACTTCGCGTTCGGGCAGGGGGAGCTGCGCAAACAGATATTGTTTGACATCAGTTTACAAATCCAGCCCGGAGAGATCGTGCTGCTGACCGGTCCGTCAGGATCCGGAAAGACCACCCTGCTGACACTCATCGCGGGTTTGCGAAGTATGCAGGAGGGACGACTGGATGTGCTTGGCCATTCGCTGCACAAGGCAAGTCAGCAGGATCTTCTGAGTCTTCGTCGCCGGATTGGCTTCATTTTTCAGGCTCACAACCTGCTGCCTTATCTGACGGCTCTGCAGAATGTTCAGATCATGTTCGATCTGCAATCGGATATTTCGCCGGCCGAAGGGCGTGAACGAGCTATTCAGATGCTCAAACAGGTCGGACTGGGTGAACGAATCCATTATCATGTGTCTCGGCTGTCCGGCGGACAGAAACAGCGTGTGGCGATCGCCAGAGCGCTGGTCGGTGGACCGGAATTGATTCTGGCGGATGAGCCAACCGCCGCGCTGGACAGTGCCTCGGGACGAGAAGTGGTCAACCTGCTGCAGATGCTGGCCCGGGAACAAAATCGTCCCATTCTGATGGTTACGCATGATGCCCGAGTGCTCGACATTGCCGACCGGACTCTGGAAATGCAGGACGGGCAGCTGGCTCTCGAATCAGGATTCGACACAGAACGGGCGTCTCACACAAAAGGAGCTGAAGATGAGCGATACATCACCGCTGTCACGGTCTGAACAAAAGCGTCAGCAGATCCTTGATGCTGGACGAGAATTGTTCATGGCGCAGGGGTTTGCTGAAACCAGTATGGATCAGGTGACAGCGAAATCCGGCGTTTCCAAGGCGACGGTTTATAATCACTTTCCGTCAAAGGAAATCCTGTTCGAAGCCGCTGTCCGCACTCGGGCCGCAGAGGTGTTCAGGGCCCTTCCGGAACTGGATCCTCTGCACAGCCACCCGGAGGAAATGCTCACGCAGTACTTCCACGCTCTGATGCAGGTTCTGTTATCCGAGGACGGCGCGTGCATGTGTTTTCTGCTCATGTCAGAAGGACGCCGGTTCCCCGACAATGCCCGCCTGATTTACGAAACCGGCTTCGGTCGCGGACTGCGAGAAATGGCCGCCTATCTGACCCAGCTGAACGCCGCGAGAGTACTGACGGTACCCGACCCGGACTGGGCTGCTGGCAAACTGCTGGGCCTTGTCATGCCGCCGCTCCCGATGATGTGTGCCGGATTTGCTCCCCTGCAGATTCCGTCTGTCAGTGAAGTGCGAAAAGCCATTCGATTGTTTCTGCGCGGAATGGAGGCAGTCGCATAATGCGATGGTGGTCGCGCTGCACCTGTTACGAACTGCCTTCTCTGAGGTAATCGCTGTTTACTGCCACTGGAAGTCAAAAACGGTGGCAGGACCCGAATATACTGAATTGCCGGAAACTGCTCCTCCCGTTTGTTTCCTCTGACACCGTTTGTTTCCTCTCACATTGTTTGACTCCGCGCGGATGCTGATTGGAGAAATCGGCTCAAGGGCTGGCAAAAAGCTCTACGAAGAATTAATGAGCGACGAAGAAACCCGTCGCACCGTGGCGCTGAAAGAGATGTTCGCCGTCCTGCCCGCGTTCGGCAGCGTCTATGAAGACAGCGCTTGCGACGATGCAGATCTCGCTTGTGCGGAAATCACCGATCCCTGGGTCAATTCCGAGAACGCGCTGACGCTGGATCGGCTTCGTTCCTTCTGAGAAGAACGCCATCTTCGCCGACCACCGCCCTGCCACGCTGCCCTCACCGCCCCAGCGATGCATCAGCGCGCCTGATCGGCCGTCGCAACGTAGTTGCTGTATGGACGTCACTTCGAGCCAATTTGCCCCAAAGTGGCCCGTCTGTCCCAGTCGGAAACTGCTTGCATGTCATCCGCCGATGCCGATCTCCATCGGTCCTGGATTCATTATCAACACTGCACATACTTCCTATCTTGACCGGCATCAAATGCCGTTGAGGCTCGGTAGGTAATTCGATCGAGCCGCTACGGAAGAGACATCGAATTCCGGCAGTCCTCTTGCGACGATAACACTTACTACAGATTTGAGTTCAACCGTTGGTGAATACGCCAGGGAAGGCTGAGGTTTCAATGTTACGCGACTACCGGTGCTCGCCGGACGGTGGAACTGTTTCGCATGGGCTGCGGAGACTGCTTAAGTCTGTTTATGATGCCGCATTTTCTCGGAGACCAGCTCGACGGAGGCGTGGCAAGCGGAGTTCTACGGAGGTGCTTGAAGATCGGACGCTTCTTGCTGCTGAACTCATTCAGATTGAAGACGCAATCCCCGGAGGTGGAATCAACAATAGCAGTTTGGGCTCTCAGTTCTACTCGGCAATCGAAGAAAACGGCACGCCGTATTTCTTTCAATTAAACGTTAACAGTGAGTTTCACCTTTGGCGCATCAATGTCAGTGGGATCGCGGAACCTGTGCCATTCGCAGAAACTGTGCCCGGCTATGGTAAGCACGATTTCTTCAACACGTTTCCGTGGGTCATGAATAATGGTGGGACTCTCTACTTCGCGGCAGCGTATGACACGAAAGAAACAAAGCTGTGGCGAATCAACGGTGCCGGAAAGGCTGAGGTCGTAGATAGCGAGATCGGACCAGGTATCTGGTCGACACCTGGCAGCGGGGAGCCAGGACTTGTGTTCGATTTCAACGGGACACACTACTTCTCTGCCAGGAACACCGCGAGCCGACGGGATCTTTGGCGCGTCACCGGAAATGCCGTTGAGAGAGTTGCCGTCGAACGCAATCGCAAGCCTGGAGGACTAACGTTTGGTGACCCGCATGTACGGATATCTGATATGACATCGGTCGGGAAAAATCTGTTTTTTTTTATCAACAGCACGCCAGACGACTCAGAGCTTTGGTGGATCAACGACGCTGGGAACGCCGCGTCATTCGAATTCGGTTCCACGTTCGAAGTCGAAGCCGGCCTAAGCAGCCCCTGGAACTTCGTCAGGCATATCGAGTTCAATGGCGCTCTGTATTGCATTGCCCAGTCCTACACGAACGAAGGACGACTCCTCAGGATTCTCCAGGGTGGTGCCGTAGAGCTATTGCCCGGACGTTTCCCTCTTTCGGGGAACTTGTATGATAATATGGCAACTCAGTTCATCTCAGACGGACGAACGCTCTATCTCTCGCATAGAAATGGGCTCTACCGAATCAACAGTAGCGGTGTGCCGACTTTGGTAGAAGACAACATTCCGGGGGGCCGTGGAATCGGCAAGGGCAACTCAGACTCCTTGATTGACCAGATGAGGTTCGTCGGAAGTACGTTGTTCTTTACGGCAGACAACGGAACCGATGGGCGAGAATTGTGGAGAATCAACGCCAACCGGCGGGCTGAAATGGTGGAGGACAGCATTCCTGGAGGTGGCATTGCTTCGGGAGCACAGAATCTCAACGTATCTGAGCTCAAAGCTGCTGGCAGCACTCTGTATTTCACGATGTTCGGTGGGCAAGGACTCTGGCAGGTGTCAACCAGCGGCATCGCTGAACCTGTGAAGACTGCCACCGACAATCGAAGAGTTACAGTTGGCAAAAGCAAGTATGAACCTGACGTTTTAACGAGCGTCGGCGACTCGCTTTATTTTCCATGGAGCGACGGAGTATCAGGTCAGGAGCTTTGGACCGTAAGATCTGGAGAGAACGCGCGACTTGTTGAAGTGAGTCCTGGAGGCGGGGGAATTGAACCTGGCCTCCTGGGTTCAAGTCCGAATCTGCTGCGAAACCTCAATGGCACATTGTACTTTGCCGCCTCCGACAGTTTCAACGGCCAACAAATGTGGCGAGTTAACAGCCAGGGCGCTGCTGAAATGATCGAGGATAGCATTCCGGGTGGCGGCCTGCCGTCGCGTTCCCGGCCTTCGTATCCGGAACAGTTCATTAATGTCAACGGAACTCTCTATTTCTCGGCATTTGACAGCGTCAATGGTCTGGAGCTTCGACGGCTGAATGCCGCTGGCGTGGCAGAAATCATCGAAGACAGCATCCCGGGCGGCGGAATCAATCCCGGAGTCGCCAGTTCAATTCCCAGCGGCTATACACCGTTCCTGGTTTCGCCGACTGTGGCTGGCGGAGTTCTCTACTTTGTTGCCCAACAGGAATCAACTGGATTCGAGCTATGGATGATTAATCCGGCGGGGTTTGCGCAGATCGTTGATGCTGGAGTCACTGGCGAGGGAATCCGTCCAGGAAAAGAATCTGCTGGCATCGGTGACTTGACGGTTGCGAACAACCGGCTCTACTTCCATGCCTCGGACGGAGTGAATGGCGAAGAACTCTGGATGATTACCGACAATGGTCAGGCGCGAATGGTAGAAGATGCTGTGGCCGGAGGTGGAATCGCTGAGGACGCTGCGGCTTCGGAGCCTCAGGGCTTGACTGTCGTCAATGATCGACTCTATTTCACCGCCACTTCGGCAGCAAGCGGCAGAGAGCTGTGGCGAGTCACTGACGCTGGAATTGCGGAATTAGTGCAGCAAAAGTCTGATGCCGGGGGAATCTCAACCGGAAACACAGACTCCAATCCGCAGTCTCTGACAAATATCAGCGGCACTCTCTACTTCTCAGCCTCCCCTTCAGGACTTGACACGCGATTAATGCGAATCGATCGCGCTGGAGTGCCGGAAGTCGTCCGTACCGTGAGCACTTCCCAGGAAGGTGCATCGACCAGCGCCGTCACTGTCCCTGAGTTTTTGACGAACGCAGGTGGCACGCTCTATTTTCGAGCGGCTGACGAAAACGGATCAGAGTTATGGCGTGTCAACTACGATGGCTTTGCGGAAATGGTGGAAGACAGCATCGCAGGCGGTGGCATCAACCCAGGAGCGGCAGGTTCGAGAGCAGAACCGCATGTCCTTCAATTGCCGGATTCTGAGTTGATCACCGTCAATGAGCGATTGTACTTCCAGGCTAACGATGGAAGTAATGGCATGGAGCTATGGTTCATCAATGACGCCGGAATAGCCCAGATGGTAGAAGATACGATCGCCGGCGGAGGTATCGCTCCAGGAGCAGCATCCTCAAAGCCCATAGAATTCTCTCAGGCCAATGGAACTCTTTATTTCGTGGCTACAGGCAGTGCCGGTTACCCCGAGAGCTGGTTTGTTGGAAGCAGCGGAATTGCATCCAGGGTTGAGTTTGAGATCGATGATAGCAGGATCACCCCGGAAATTAAGTCCACACTGCTTCCAGGTAATGCAGTAGAGCTTGGAAATGACGTGTACCTCAGCTTTGTGTACAATTGGAGACACTACATGGTCGTACGCGGCACCGATGGCGTCTGGCGAGATGCAAATCTTGTCGACGCAACGTCGGCAGGCAATACGATCACCAGCTTTTATCGTCCAATCGTGATAGACAGAGTTACGTATGTTTCAGCGACCGATTCCAAGGATGACGACCTTGAACTATGGAAGCTAAATCCCTCGGACGATCTGAGAGCGCTGACCCTCTCAAATTCCCGTGTCACAGAGAATGCGAGAACCGGAACTGTCGTCGGAGAACTGGCCGCATCTTCGTTTGACGAGACCGCGAAATACACGTTTAGGTTGATGATGGGTTCGGGCAGCGAGGATAGCGATCTGTTCGCAATCGCAGGACGTCAATTGAAGACAAAGACAAAGTTCAACGCGGAATTCCGAATCAACTATGCGATCCATGTCATTGTTACGGACAGCAAGGGACGCGAGTGCCTGAGACGTCTCGAGCTTCAGATTCAGGACATCAATGAACCTCCAGCGTCAATTCAGCTCAGTGAACGCCGAATCACAGAGAATCTCCCCTGCGATTCGGTGGTCGGAATTCTGAGTACGACTGATCCTGATGTGACTGGCAGTTTCATGTATTCGCTGGCCGTTGGAAACGGCGATACGGACAATGCTGCGTTCAGAATCGTCGGTTCCGAGTTGCGTGCAATACGCTCTCTGAGCCTGGCGGAACAAGGCACATTCCTGATCCGAGTTCGCTCAACCGATCAGGGTGGGCTGTCGCAGGACAAACGATTCGCAATCAGCGTTTTGGGGCAAATGAAACCAACGTCAGCATCTGAGTCCTACACGGTCTCATTTTCTCCCGCCGGATGCGTGGTGACGGTTCGTGTTGCTGGGACTCCCGACCTTCTTCAAAGGCAGTTTTCAGTGGATGACACGGTTCATCTGGAGGGGCTTGAATTGAATGACCGTGTCCTTGTGACCGGAACGACTGCGGCGGATGCAATCACATGGATGGGCGACGGTCTGGTGATGAACAGAACCAGGGTTGAGCTCATCGGACGGGCACAAATTGCAATCGCCGGAGGCAAGGGCAACGATGCTTATTACTTCGATACTGATTCAAAATTAGGTGCGGTTCGTCTCGATGAGTATGATAATGAGGGCGTCGATCTTGTTGACTTCTCCTCGACAGATGGGCAATCAGTCTCGTTGATTCTCTGGTCTTCGCAGCCACAGGTTGTGAACAAAAACCTTCGTTTAGTACTAGCATACGGTGGTTTCGAAAACGTCTATGGAGGCGCAGGTGATGATAACCTTACCGGCAACCACCTCGACAATATCCTGATAGGCAATTCCGGCAATGATCAGCTTAATGGGTTTAAGGGGGACGATGTTCTGACTGGTGGGACCGGAGACGACATTTACTATTTTTCAGGGTACGAAGAGCGAATTGGTCAAATTCAGCTTAATGAAGCCTTGGATGGAGGCCTCGATACACTGGATTTCTCTCGCGCCAATGCAAGCGTGACGTTGAACCTTGGCGTGGGCACGGCTCAGACCATCTTTCCTGGGGGGCAACTGACGCTTGGTTCTGTTGACGCATTCGAGAATATTGTGGGCAGTAATGGTTTCAATACTCTCACCGGAAACTCCGCCGACAATCTTATCATTGGCGGATTTGGGAACGATCAGCTTTCTGGCGGCGGCGGCGATGATCGACTCATTGGTGGATGGGGAAATGATGTGTATCACTTTGGGCCAGCAGAGATCGCTGAATCCGACTACGTTCGAGAAATGCCGTATCAAGGGTACGACACGATCAGCTTCTCCGCAGTTTTAGATGACGTCACAATGAATCTGAAGTCGACCACGACCCAGTTGGTGCATGAAAATCGATTGCTGCGGCTGAACTCAGCGATACAGTTTGAGAACGTAAATGGCGGGCAGGGTGACGATGTGCTCACGGGCAATGCCGTACGAAACATTCTTGAGGGTGATGCTGGGAATGATCGTTTGGAGGGAGCTGAAGGAGACGATGAGCTTTACGGCGGATCAGGCAGCGATATCTATTCTTTCAGATCCACGGTGACGCAGGAATACGATGAGATCTACGAAGAGGGAGTCGCTCCGGGGGCAGATACGCTCGACTTCCATACGATACTCACATCTGTCAGTCTCGATCTGTCGCAAGCGTCCGCAAGCACACAAGCCGTACATGCAAATCGCAGCCTTTACGTGAAAGATCGCAGCGCCATTGAGAATGTAACTGGCGGCGCGGCAGGTGATTCACTGAAGGGGAACAAGTCCGACAACGTCATCATCGGAAATGGAGGGAATGATCGAATCCAGGGCGAAGCAGGCAACGATGTCCTGTCAGGCGGAGCCGGGAGCGATTGGTACGTTTTCGAAACGATTGTCAGTGAGGAGACCGATACGGTCATCGAGACCTCAGTCACCGGATCTGACACGCTCGACTTTGAACTGTTGAGATCCTCAGTCACAGTAAACTTGAATCTTGCGACTGATCAGCACGTCCATGCATTTCGCTCATTGAGGCTGACTTCGCCACAGTATGTCGAGAACATAACAGGCGGTTTTGGCGACGATATGCTGATCGGAAACGGACGGTCAAATACCCTTGTCGGCAATGCAGGATTGGATCGCCTTTACGGGTTGATGGGCCGCGACTTGCTCATTGGAGGTATGGGCTCAGATGAACTCTGGGGTGGCAGCGATGACGACATTCTGATCGCAGGACAAACTGCCAGCGGCTATTTATGGACCAGAGTCGACAGCATTCGAGTCGCATGGACGTCCTCGCAAACATACGCATTACGAGTTCATGCCCTGCGATCAGTTGAGTTCGGCGTACAGCTTAAGGCGCCGAACGTGATTGGGGACGGAAGGAATCAAGATCGTCTCATCGGCGGAGGCGACTTCGATTGGTTCCTCGCGGCGAAGGACGACACTATCGCTGACTTTATCACTGGTGAATTGCTGGACCAGATCTGAATCGCTTTGCGTGCCGTAATTGCACGTAATAAAGACAGGCTGCCAAGGCTGATCAGCGGCAACATAGTACTTCCACATCAGCGAGGAGTCACAAAGGGTGTCAGAGCCTTAAACCGAACTTGAACTAACCCAGAATGCATTCGAGAGCACAAAACATGGGTGTTTTGCGCGATTCGACACAGATTTAGATGCGGATTTTCAGCAAAACTATTTCAGGAATTTCCTGGACCTGTGTTTGTGGGCTGCTTCAAATCCCGTATTAGCAAATCTGAGCCACGAAAAGTGCATATCGCAGAAGTCAGGAACACTCGCAATGGTGTCACGTACACGTTGTGGTACCTCAGACGCACGTATTCGTGAAGTAGTACCTCAGACGCACGTTTCGTGAAAGACGGAAAGGTCAAGCACGAGACGCTTGGCAATCTCAGCGACCTGTCGCGTGATCTGATTGAGCTGATGAGGCAGCGACTCGCTCAGGGTGAGCCACTCAGTGGTGTCGGCCAGAAGTGGACCATCCAGCGAAGCTGGCGTACTACGTTGAGTGGCACATGCGTGACCGTCTGCGTGAGCTTCTGTTCGATGATGACGATCGCGCGGCGGCTCAGAAATCGCGACAATCGGTCGTGGCTCCGGCGACGCGATCAAAGTCGGCTCGCGAGTAAGGATGCGACTCTTCGCACAGCATCCGGTTTTCCCGTGCAGAGCTTTCAGGATCTTTTGAAGGATCTGGCCACTTTGAATCGCAACACAGTACGTCTAGAATCGAGCGGAGCCGAGTTCCACCAGTTGACCGAGGCCACGCACCTGCAACGCCGCGTCTTCGAACTCCTTGCAACGCCCTCGTCGCCGGCTGGTAGCCAGAACTCTGCATTTGCGTTTGCGGTGATCCGTCGCCCAATTCCCGCAAAATACAGGCTCCGACCCCCAAATGACGGCCACGAATTGCGTTCAAGTTCGGTTTAGTCAAAGTCATTTTGGCCCGTAGGCAAGCCACAGACCTATTGTGATCGATGCCAGGAACAGACCGAGGCCCATCGCACTCCAGAAGTTCAGACTAAATCGGTCGGCGAAAGCCAGCGGGACAAAAAACGGGAGCCCCAAAGGCACGAGAATGAGTGTCTCTCTTGCCATCTGCGAAAGACTCTTCAAATCATGATCTTTCACCCACGCCGCAGCGAACGCAAGAATGCTGACGAGCGGCAACGTGAGCAGGATCGCTCCCATTCGGGGTGATCGACGCGACAGCTCTGAAACCACCGCGATAATAATCGCGGGGATTACGACTCGAAGAATCAGAGACATGATGTTCATCCAAATCGGATTGCGATGCGCAGGATCTCTGTTGCTCCATCACGTCAGAGATCCTGCCGAGACCCAAATCTACCGTACGACGACTATTTATGGTCGTGAGCTTCTTCTTTGAATTCTCCCGTGTACGGCGTTCCTTCAATTTCTGCCGTCATGGTTCCTGCGTATTCCTGTACGGTCCCGAGTTTTTCGTGCTTGCCCACGAAGCGTGATGACAAACCATCTGTTTCTCCTTCCATCGGTACCGGTAACAGGTCGGCCTGAAGTTCCGGGTCACCGATACTCAGCAGGATTTTCTCTGTCCTGATCGGTGAGGGAGATTTTTCATCGCTGCCAAGGACGTAGACCGTGGCTTCCTGTTTGTCGTGATCAACTGTGAATTCGACGTGATACTTGCCGCCACCCCAGTCAGCCAAAGTGCCGTCATGTGGTCCAGCTCCGTGGCCATGCGCATGCTCTCCTTCGCCTTCACCATGTTCATGACCGTGTTCGGCTGCAGCGGTTGCCGCAGGCGTGGTCGGTGTCACGGCATCCGGTGCGGTCGTTTCCTGGCATCCGCTCGTCAGGCTAAAGATGCCGGTTGCAAGAATCGCGGTTGCAAGATTACAAAACTTCTTCATCAGTAGAACTCCATCAAGGGGGAAATTATTCCAACCAATCAGATCTGAACGAAATGGTTCTCAACACCGGACACACGCCGATGCCATGACTAATCAATGTCCAAATTCATCAACTGAATCCTGCTGCTTTGCGATCTTCACAGCATCCTGCCCACTAAATTTCCAGAACAGGCCCGGATGAATCAGGAACTCGCAAAATGTCGAGGTCACCAGGCCACCCAGAATTACGGTCGCCACGGGATACAGAATCTCACGGCCGGGTTCCTGACCGCCCAGCACGAGCGGCACGAGTCCGATCCCGGCTGTCAACGCCGTCATCAGTACCGGAGCCAGGCGCTCCAGACTTCCACGCACCACCATCTCCTGCGTAAAGTCTTCACCTTCTTCTTTCATCAGGTGGAAGTAGTGCGTCACGAGCAGAATGCCGTTTCGTACGGCAATCCCTCCCAGAGAAATAAATCCGACGAGACTGGCAACGGTCAGTGACTGCCCGGTCAATACCAGAGCCATCACTCCTCCGATAAACGCCGTCGGCAAGGCGTTGAGTATCTGTAAGACCACGCGGACCGATGGAAACAGAATCATTAACACCACGAACATGCCGACAACTGAAACTCCGGCCAGCACGGTGATCGTTCGAGTCGCACTCTGCTGGCTTTCAAATTGGCCTCCGTATTCGACAAAGTATCCTTCCGGCAGCACCACCTGACTGTTGACGCGTTGCTGAATCTCGGCCACCGCGCTTGCCAGGTCTCTGTCCTGAGTATTGCAGCGAATCACGATCCGGCGTCGAGCATTTTCCCGGTTGATAGAATTAGGGCCGCTGCCTTCACCGATGTCCGCCAGTTCACGCAGTTCGATCTGCCCGCGATCGTTTGGCAGGTCGATCCGCAGTCGTCCCAGATTGGCATAGTCGGTTCGGTAGTTTTCTTCCAGTCGCACCAACAGGTCAAATCGCCGTTGGCCTTCCAGCACCTGCGACACAACCTCGCCCTGCAGCGCGGTCTGAAGAATCTGAGCCACATACGCACGCGTCAGTCCATAAAACGCAAGGTCATCGGACCGCAGTTGAATATGCAGTTCCTCGGTCTGGCGAACGGCTTCCACGATTGGCGGCGTCACACCTGGCACGGCCTGCAGCGTATTCTTCACCTGTTCAGAGAGTTGTTGCAGCGTGTCCAGATCGTCGCCATGAATCTTGATGGCAATCTGCGCATAGACACCAGAAACCATGTGACTGATTAAGTGCGCCAGCGGTTGCTCCACTTCAATATCAACGCCAGGCGCTTCTTCACCCAGCTCGTCCAGCAACTTTTTCAGGATCTCTTCACGCTGACCTCGGATGTCCGGATTCATGCTGAGAATGTATTCGCCCGTGTTGACCGGTGATGCATGCTCATCCATTTCCGCTCGGCCGGTCCGTCGCACAAAGTTCAGGATGGACCCGTTAGGATTTTTTTCCGACTTCTGCATCTGCCGCAGCTTATGGTCAATGACACCGGAGACCTGATTGGATGCATCCAGCGAGGAGCCCGGTGGCAATGTCAGATTGATCTGAACGCTGCCTTCATCAAACTGCGGAAGAAAGTTGCGGCCAAGTTGTGAGAGTTCCCAACCGGCGTACACGACTGTCAACCATGTGATCGCCATCAGAAACAGCGGATGAGCGATGCTGAACCGAATGAGATAGCCGGCCGCCCACTTGAATCCCCGCAGCAACAGGCCGTCGTGTTCAACGTGTGCCGCCCGCGATTGTGGCAACAGATAAAAGGACAAGACAGGAGTGACGGTAAGGGAGACCACGAGCGAGGCAAGGATCGAAACGATATAGGCGACTCCCAGCGGCGTAAACAATCGTCCTTCAACTCCGGAGAGAGCAAACAACGGCAGAAAGACGAGAATGACCACAGCCGTGCCGAAGACGATGGCACTGCGAATTTCTTTGCTGGCTTCATAGACCACAGTCATTGCCGATTTTTGATTCTCGCTTTTCGATTGTTCTGAAGCGCCAGTTCCGTTCAATCGACAATCCTCAATCGCCATTCGCCAATTCCTCAGCCGCCGAAAGATGTTTTCCACGTCCACAATGGCATCATCAACCAGTTCGCCCATGGCCACGGCGATGCCTCCCAGCGTCATCACATTGATTGAGAGATGTGTGCCCGTGACCATGCCCCAAAGTCGAAATACGAGCGTCGTAATGACGAGAGACAATGGAATCGCAGTGAGAGTGATGAACGTGGTTCGAAAGTTGAGCAGAAACAGAAACAGGATGATCACGACCAGCATGGCTCCAATGACCAGCGCCTCGCCGACATTAAAAATACCTCGATCGATGAAGTTCTTCAGCCGAAACAATTCGGAATTGATCACGATATCGGCGGGCAGTGACGATTCGGCTTCCTGAAATGCTTGCGCTAAACTGTCCGTCAGCGATCGAGTATCCACATGGGGTTGCTTCACAACCGTGAAAACGACACCCGGCAGGCCGTTGACACTTCCATCGCCCCGTTTGAATTGCCCTCCCTCGACGATTTGAGCCACCTGTCCGAGCAGAATCGATCGATCCTCATGAACCTTGATCGGCACCTGACGCAGATCGCTCAGGACTCGGTGAACGTCCGGACCCAGCCGTCCCAGGATTCGAATCGGCCGCTCTGATTCACCCTGTACAGCAAACCCACCGCTGGTGTTGATGTTGCTCTCTTTGAGAGCCTGTTCAACCTCTTGAAAAGTGATTCCGTATTCCAGCAGCGCCGTCGGGTCAATCAGTACCTGGTATTGCTTCTTATCGCCACCCAGCAGAAATGCTTCCGCAACACCCGTGACTTTCAGAATGCGTGGTCGCACGATCCAGTCGGCGGTGGTTCGCAGGGCCATTTGGCGATTTGCCGCTGTGGGGAATTCGACGTCGTAAGGTTTGCCGCTGATGGTGATGTTGGCTCGGCGATCGGTCTCGGTCGTGTTCAAGTCGTCATGGCGCTCCGGGACGTGCCATTCCAGCTTCTCCACTGCGACCGGCTCCCATGTCGACACGCGATGTCGGTCCAATGGACGCCAGACCTGAACCTGATTGGCTGTCGATTCGCTGGCCACAAACTCTGCCATCAGCTCCGTTCGTTCAATGGGAAACAGATCACCTCCACGCGGGCCTTGTTGGCGATAAAGTCCGGCCACAACAATCTGCCCCATGATCGACGCAGGTGGAGTCATTTGCGGAAGGATGCCTTCGGGCAAAACGCTGCCCAGAGTTGTCAGGCGTTCCTGAACGGTTTGGCGGGCTGCGCGAATCTCGGTGTTCCAGTCGAATTCGATGTAGATCACATTCAAACCGGCCGTCGACTGACTGCGGACGGCCTGAACGCCGCTGGCCCCCAGCAGGGCAATTTCAATCGGCTGCGTGACAAGCGTCTCGACTTCCTCGGTCGCCAGCCCGGGGCATTCCGTGATGATGATGACTCGTGGCCGATCGAGGTCAGGAAACACATCAATCGGCATTTGAGTTGCAAGATACGACCCATAGACCATCATGGCGATGCTGATGATCAGCACCAGCATGCGGTAGCGAAGTGCAAAGCGAATTATGAAGTTAAACATTTGCGATTTTTGATTTTCGATTGATGATTTGAAATGCAGAAGCGGGAGGATTTTGATTGGCGATTGGCGATTGATGAGTGCCGAATGAGGTCGTCTTAAATCGTAAATCGAAAATCGCAAATCGAAACTTTCTTCATTTTTGTGCTGATTTTCTCGATGCCACCATGATGGCAGTGATCTGGTTGGCTTCGTCGAGCAATAGTTCCACTTTGTCCGTTGGAAGCAGTCCGCCTTCAATGATGAGTTCCATCCAGTAACCGCTCTCATCAGCTTCCTCGATGACGATTCCAAGTTTGGCTATGAACTCCGCTTTTGATCGCCCTCGGCAAGCCGGCCGGTAATTGGCCCCCACCGACGTCCCGCTCCGCACAAGCTGTCCACCAATCGCTCGTCCAACCGAATCATTTGGCAAAGCGCCCACCATCTTCATGACGCGCAATCCAAACTGCTTCGTCCGCTTCTTCAGTTCCGCTTGATCCATTTTTGATTTCCGATTTTTGATTGATGATTTCCGATTGTTAATTTCCAATTGATGATTGGCTAGAGCCAACAATCGGCAATCGGCAATCGCCAATCATCAATCGCCAATCAATGCGCAGCATGCACCGTTCCGTCGGCATGAACATGAACATCAGCACGAATTCCGCTCGCAGCCTGAGCTTTCATGACACGATTGAGCGACGCCGCAGCACTCTGAGCGAGATAAAGTCCGGGCTTGACGCTGCCATCGTTGGCGAGCACAATCTGCAATCGTTCTTCGTGCAGAACATGCACTGGCAATCGATTGAACAAGTCTCCATTCTGTTGGAAGACATACGCTTCAGGACCTTCACGAACTACGGCGGCCGCGGGCACCACAATGACGTCCCTGAGTTCCTCAACGGGCACATGCAGTCGGACTCGCTGCCCTGGCCGGAACCGCCAGACGACGAACGTCTTGCCATCCTGAACATAAGATCGGGACTGATTTGTCAGTGGAGTAAAGAAGTCGAAAGTGCGACTGGAAGAGTCAATGGAATTCGAGAGATGCCTGATCCGAAATGTCTGATCGAGCGTCGGCCAGTGGGACGCGTCATCTTCGGCGAACTCCATTTCAATCGGCCATCCCTGCTGAGCAGCCTGCTCCAGAAACGTGGCTTCTCGCTTAAAGGCATGCCCTGCGATGTAGAGCGAACTATGATTTGCGAGTACAGAAAGCAACTGCCCTGCCTGCACCTGGGTTCCAAGATCGACTTGCAGATCCTGAACTTCATAGGCGATTGAGTCTGGTCCCTCATCGCGAGGTGACGCGGTTTCGATGGAAGTCTTTGGAGGCGATGGCTGGGGCTGCGTCAAAGACTGAATCGACAGTGCTTGAGGAGCGACGACATCAATCGAGGCGATAAACCTCCCCTCCTGAATCTCTCCGATTTGTTCAGGATTGAGTCCCCGTGTCAGCAAATCCTGCCGATATCCTTCAATCGCCGCCTGCTGTCTTTTCAACTGCTGATCAAGTTCAATCAGCCTCGCCTGCGACACTCCTCCGCTGGCTGCAAGCGGACCGATCCGCTCGCGTTGCTCGTTAATCAACTCTGTTTCTCGAACGGCTCGGAACAACTCCGACTGCGTGTTCTGCAGGTATTCACTGATCAGTCGCAGTGTAAACAGTCGGTCTCCGGGGCGGACCGTGTCGCCGGGAAAGGCATGGACCTGCGTCACAACACCAACGTCGGGCGAGGTGACTCCCCGATCAGACAATCCGGGGCGATCGACCACTTCTCCCGGCACAAGGATCTTGCGCCAGAACGAATGCGGCTTGACTGGCTTCGAAACCAGTTTCAAATTTTGACGTGCCTGCGGACTCAATTTCAGCACTTTGGGCTCCTGAATCGGCGGCGGACTGGTCGTCTCGGTCGAGGGCACTGGCGCTGATGCGCGAAATATCGATTTCAGGCGATCCTGGAACTGGAACCCAATCCCACAAATGCCAACCAGCACAAGAGACAACACGACCCATCGGAGCACACGGGGCAGACGAGACATAGATCACCAGAGTCACTGAAGCCAGACAGTCAGCCAAAGCAAATGCCGACATTGCGCGGGCAAGTAAGGCTGCACTCGAAGTTGGAAATCGTCCTGCAGGAAGCGGCCATCGACGGCAGCGCGGCAGCGAGGACGAAACGAGTGTTATCTGCCGTTTTACAGGCGCAACATGTGCGGCAAAACGACCAGTGGGGCAAAAATGCGGCCTTCCGGTGGCCCGGTATGGCTGTACGCAACAAAATGCGGGAGGACCGAATCTGCCACGCGATCGAAATCTGAATCTCGCATTGAATTACCGTCGGCAGCAGGCATTTCGACCCGCTCAACAGCCGCTGTCAGTACATCACAACCAACGTAGAGTGCACTCTCGTCATGATCCGGCACTGGAAAGTTCTGGGCTGGCAATTCGTGATGATTGTCATGCCGGTGTGAATGTCCATGCTTGACAGCATTGCGATCCGAAGCATGCGAATGGCTCGTCACGTGAATGTGAGGACGTTCCGCGTGGTCGGCCGCCGAAGAC
This sequence comes from Planctomycetota bacterium, assembly GCA_031424595.1. Lineage (GTDB taxonomy): Bacteria > Planctomycetota > Planctomycetia > Planctomycetales > Planctomycetaceae > SXXK01. The sequence continues at coordinate 554 of JANPHT010000279.1, read as the reverse complement.
AAACTTTCATGAGCGTGGCAATGCGAAACTGCAACTCCTCGGAGCAGCAGTTGGATAATTGTCAGAATGACCATCGTCGAGCGCACAGAACCATCCCCATGAAGCATGCCGGAAGTCTAGGTCGAAGTTCTGGGGATAACAAGTTTCATTTGATGATTCAGATATCCGCCGTGTTGAAATCGTTGCAGCCTTGACATTACACAGGTTGAAAATCAAAGGCGATGCCATCGAATCGCCAAAACTGAAACAAGATTTGAACCCGTCGGTCCGACATCCCGAATGTGGCGTGGTTTGTGCCCGGCTTGAAGTGACAAAGGGTGTCAAAGTCACAAACGGTGTCAGAAACCGAATGCGCTAAATGGGCGGAATCGGTTCCTGACACCGTTAAAGTCCTCCTGACACCGTTAAAGTCCTCGATTCTATGGGAACTACTGGGTGATCGCCCTGTTGCGGCAGCACGGGGTGGATGTCTGTTTTCGCAAGCATCACAAGAGAGCGACCGATTTTCGCAAAGGCCGACGGCTGGGGCCCAATGACCATCTGATCGCCTGGGA
>JANPHT010000278.1:0-5906 GCA_031424595.1 Planctomycetota bacterium | reverse complement strand
CAATGGAATTACACCGGCCGCCCCGTCAAGAACGAGTCCCTGAAACGCCCTTCCACATGGAAGGAAGTCTGGGCAAGCCAGCACCGAGTTACCCTGTCTTCCGCTCTGGTGGCCTAACAACTGTGAAATGCGGCACTAGTCCACGAACAGAAATTCGTTGGAATTCAGCAACATGCGGCAGACGGCTGGAAGTCCCTCAGCGGCCGCAAGATCTTCCATCTCGGAAAGCTCGTTCGGAGTTGGCTCTCGTAACCAGCAGATCCTTGTCGCTGCACGAAGTTGGTCGCTTGTGGTCCCTGATGCGGCGATGCGGGCCGCAAACTTTTCGGCATGGTGTAGCATGAACTGATTGTTCCAGAGGACAAGCGACTGCAACGGCGACGCGGAAAAACCGCGAGTCGGAGACAAGTGGCCAAGGTCAGGGAAGTCCAATGATTCCATGAACGGATCCTGAATGCCACGCCACACGACTCGATAAATACTTCGGCGAGCGGCGCCGGGAGTATTCCAGTCGAACGAAGCGTAATCCAGGACAGGAGTTAACTGCGGACCCGGACTGGACAGAAAATGAGGAACCCCGGGTCCTCCCATCGTCAAATCCAGTTCACCGCTGACAACAAGCACCGCATCTCGCACGCAATCGGCATCCATTCGATTAGCGTTCATTCTCCAGAGCATTTGATTGTCCGAATCCATCGCCCCCGCATCCTCGCGATATGCGGAGGATTGTCGATAAGCCGCCGAGGTCACCAACAAACGATGCAGCTGCTTCAGCGAACCCTGCGCATCATCTCGAAACCAGATCGCGAGCCAGTCGATCAGTTCAGGATGCGTCGGCACGCCACCCATTCTTCCAAAATCGCTGGGGGTATCACAGAGCCCTCGTCCAAAATGATAATGCCACGTGCGATTGACAATGCTGCGCCACGTCAAGGGGTTGTCGCGATGTGCAATCCATTCTGCCAGAGCGGCTCGCCGCAGGGATTCATTTTTGGGATCGGAGAGTTGGAATCGCGACGGCAGAGACAGCACGGCAGACAAGGCTCCTGGTCCGGCTTCCGGGCCGGGTTTATCGAGGTCGCCGCGTCGAAGAATTCGAATGGTTCGGGGTTCAGCAATTGTGATAACCCCTCGCTCATTTTCTGCGCGAGTTCCGGCGGCATAGACTTTTTCCGGAGCGGGAAGTTTGTGAAGTTCGTCAGTGGCCATGGACCGTAGTGCATGCGACGCCAGCAGCAGTCGCTGTTCAGGATTCCGTTGATCGGCGGTCAATTTCAGGATCTGTTCGATCTCGCCGGGAATAGCCGCCGCCAGTTCGCCATCGGAATCAGTGGCCGACAGGGAGAACCGACCAAGTATGTGACCGCCACCGTGAATCTGGCGGAGCAGCACAGAGAACTGGCTGCCTGGCTGTAACTTCAAAGGTTCCATGAGTTCAAAAACCGCGAAGTGCGACTTGCCCACTTCGGGATGGATGCCCCAGGCGGTCGTCAGGTTGCCATCCACCGCGTGGCTACTGGTCCAGTTAACCTGGTCAAAGTCCGCTGTGGCACGGCGAAACTTCAATCGAAGAGGTTCGTTGGCGCCGGGCACAAACTGCTGAACTTCAAACTCGGTCAGATGGAAATTCCCGTTATCCATTCGGCCAGGACCGCTCATAGGAAGCGACGAATCAGCCAGCACATCGAGTCGAAACGCGGTCACGGTCGCGAGCGTTGTCGAGCAGGTCAGCGCTGTTGTTTCCTTGTCGGGTCGTGGTCCTTTGGAAGTGAATGAGCCATCTTCATTTCGCACAAGCTTTGCCGCATCGATTGAGACGAACGCAACGATCTGCAGCGGCTGCCAATTTGCAGCGGGGCCTCGTTGATTCTCCCATTTTGCAATCATTGATCCGTAGCTGGGATCTGAAAGAACAGCAACATCGTGCCTTTCAGCAGCCTCCTTCAGAGCCTGCCAGCGTCGGCGCTGCGTGCCGGTTGCGGGATCCGCATCAAAGGTGATGTCGCCTTTGCCGATTCCTGCAAACACCGCCTGCAACGAGAAATAGTCTTCCTGCGAAATGGGGTCAAACTTATGCTGATGACATCGCGCGCAGTTCGCTGTGGTGCTTACGAACGCGGACATCGTTTGAGTGACCATGTCATCGCGGTCAAGGTTTTCAAAAGCATTGATGGCTGTCGCGGCGGCACTATGGTCGTATGTTCCGGCACCGAGGAATCCCAGGGCTGGAATCAATTGCGTTTCGTCGGGAAAGAGGGCGTCCGTCGCCAGTTGTTCGCGAATGAATCGATCCCACGGCTTGTCTTGGTTAAGACTGTTGATGACATAGTCTCGAAATCTCCACGCGTTCGAACGCAACGCGTCGTGTTCAAATCCGTGAGTGTCCGCAAAGTGGATGGTATCAAACCAATGGCGAGCCCACCGTTCTCCATACCGAGGCGACTTCAGCATTCGGTCAACCAGATGTTCGTAAGCGTTCACTGCGGGATCGTTCACGAACGTCTCTACGTCTTCGACCGAAGGGTGCAGTCCATGCAGATCAATCGATAGCCGTCGAATCAATGTTCGACGATCAGCTTCACCAGAATAGGAGAGCCCATGTTCCTGAAGTTTCTTCAGGAGGAATCGGTCGACCGGATGAACGAATGAGTCATGGCTGGGTATGTCAGGCCGGACAAGCGGACGCAGCGACCACCAATCCGCATCGTCCGCAGGACTCCGTTGTGCAGGCAGTGTGATTCGAGGATCAACAGCCCCTTGTTCGATCCATTCAACCAGCGTGGCGATTTCTTCGTCTGGCAGACGCTCTTCTGGCATCTTCAGATCCGCGTCCGTGTGACGAATGGCGGTGATCAGCAGACTCTTTTCCGCCAATCCGGGCACAATGGCCGGGCCTCGATTGCCGCCGTTCAGCCAGCCACTTTTCCAGTCGAGTGTCAGGCCGCCGCTGATCTCAGCTCCCGAATGGGAATGACATTCGTAACATCGGCGACGCAGAATGGGCTCCACTGACTGGGAAAAAAACACTTCGCGCTCCTCTTGCGCTGAAGCGTTATCCGGAATACTCAATAATGCGGCGAACAGCATGAGTAGGTGGAAAACAATTGCCATCAGATCGCTCGGTGAAAAACCTGCACTCATTTACGTTGGAATGCCGTTCATCTGATCCATTGGGAGCCTGATTGTCAATCAACGAGTCCACTCAGGACAAGCGGGAAAGCGCGGGAAAGCATTGGTTAAGTGGACAGCGCCAGGTTCTATCAGCCGCAGTGCGTTAGCACCCGGTTTTTGCAAGGAATATCGCCCGAACCGGACGCTATCGCGTTCCGGCTGATGGTTGGCAAACGCGGCGTTTTTGAGAACCTGGCGCTGTCCAGTTAGTCGACCGTCAAGCAGGCCGATTTTCGGGGATCTGCGGAAATCTTTGGCCGCGGGGAACTTTGATCCCGGCGTCGCCCGACGTCGGGCGATGGAGGCACTTATTTCTTCCAGAACGGAAACCATCGACTTCGCTTCTTCACTGATTTTGAAGGAGCCACAACGTCGAAGTCTGGTATGGCAGAGTCTTCAGTCAACTCTCGTTCAAATCTTTCCTCGCGGCTCACGTCCGCCTCAGCATCATCCCATTGAGGAGAGTTTTCAGACGTCTCCGCGCCGTAATACCGTTCATCGCCGGTAAGATGGATATCATTCGCTTCCTGTGAACTGAGCGTCCGAGAACTGAGCGTCCCAGAACTGACGGGCGGACCGTCATGAAGCGTGCGACCGTCCGCGTCAAATGCTGTTTTTGAACCAGTGGGTGCGGTTGTCGAGAGATTTTGACGGCGGGCAAATTGCGGATCCTGTTCCATGCGGCTTCGAATAACGTGCCCGAGATCAACGACCTCCATATTCCTGCCTTGCGGCGGATGCCACAAGGTGTCTGCAATCTGGCATCCGGTTTCAATGCCCGTAAACTTCAGTGTCAGATGCGTTTCGGTGGCGGGAAACTGAATATGCACTGTATGAGGCAATTCGTGGCCACCACTGGATTTGTAATCGCTCAGATCAGCAATGAGCAATGGATTGGCATCACTGTCGTACAAAGCGTGTCGTCGAATGACGCCGAGCACTGTATCGACTTTAATTACTCGACGCAGCGAAGAACCATCCGGAGCGTCTTCAATCGCGACCATCCATACTTCACGAGAGCCGAGCGGCGCATTCTGCAATTCATAGCGATCAGGGTTCAGTGGCTGAACTCCAAGAACGGTCATCAGCCACTCCGGTTCCAGCCGAGGCAGTCCGCCGGGCAGATACTGAAGTAAAGCAGAGTCTTCATGTTTCCATGTCAGGACCTCAGAATTACCTGGTTTCACGTAAGCCCAGCAGATGTCCTGATTGGATCCAAAATCTGCATGCCCCATCGTGTTATCGCAGACAAGTCTAAAGCTGCCCGGAGCAGAACAGGCCAGCGTGCCCTTCAGCTTTTGAGGAAATGGAAGGTCCGGACCCTTCACGTGCACTTGAGTATTTAAGCATCGCCAGCTTGAAAGTCCCTCGGTTTTTGCATTCAGATAATCAACAAGGTCATTGAGTCCAATGGACTGCGACAGGACAGGTTCCACATACCTGGCCTCCTGCTTACGCCCGCTGAGACCGCTCAACTGGCAGCCAGTGGCAGTCAGAGTCATCAGCAGAATGAGTCGCGTTGATGTCATGAACAGGATTTCCAATCAGCGGTAGGCGAGAGACAAGAAATCACGCTGCGGCAGACCGGCCGGAATCAAAGAGCTGGTGTTGCAGACGTTCTATGTGATCTTCCGACAATTCTTCTTCGGCAACATCAAATGGGCCCTCGCCCCCACTTCCGACCAGACGCATGGTCGGTCGGTCATCAATGTTAATGACTTCTTCAAGAATGAGACGACGCTTTCGCAGCAGCAGCAATGACAGCACGTAACGATACTGCTGTTGCACGATGTTGGGAGAATCACTGAGCTGCATGAAGTATTCGAAAAGCGAATCCGCATCAAGCTTTGGTCGAATGCTCTCCGCGCTTTCGGGAATCAGGCATCTCCAGTGACCTATCGCGCCGGACGGAGGCCCTGACCAGGCTTCTGCGCTGAAGTCCTGACGAACAAGCTGTCCGTCCTTCTCAAAAAGAACAGACCAGCAGGTATCTCCTGGCCTGAAAGAACGACCCGATTTAGCGCATGCTTTCGCGACGGGGCGAATATTGAAATCCATCTCTGATCGCCTCAAACACTGAGATCACTTATCGAATTCACAACCCTGTGTTTCGTAAGCTCACCTTATTACAACAAGAACTCAGTATGCTACGTCGGCAATCGACTGTCCGCCAAGAGGAAGTCCAGGACGTTAACCTGCCGGCTACGGGTTGATTGGGTGGAGTTGTTCTTCGAGCGTTTCGAGTGGGAATGGTGCCGCGAAGGTAACGGCGTGGGTCTTGTCGTCATGAATCCCACCCAGAATCCAGCCAAGGTCAAACATCGGGGGTTGTCGCTATTCTCTGAGAATACAGGACGGAAACAGCATTAAGTGGTGCCAGGCGTACAGTTCTGTTTGCGGGAAGATCAAGGTTGCGACACGTTACACTGGACTTCAAATCGGAAGATCCTGACAATGTGCGGCTTCAATTCTGATACGGGAGCGTCACTCTGAGCCATGTGACTCAGAGTTCCGGTTCAGATTCCTTTCTTCAACGACGTTCCCGAAGTGTGCTTGCGGCAGGTCTAAATGCAGACTCGTGATGAGATGTTATGTCACTTAAAGGCGAAACGGCCTGTTGTGGCACCATCGATGCTCAAGTGCGATTTTGGAAATCTCCATCGCGAGGTCGAACTTCTCGACTCGGCAGGTTGTTCGTTGTTCCATTGGGATATTATGGATGGGCATTTTGTGCC
>JANPHT010000277.1:0-28855 GCA_031424595.1 Planctomycetota bacterium | reverse complement strand
GTGCTCAATGAATACCAGTTGCGGCGGTACCAACGGTCACTTTCGAAGCACAGGATGAATGATAGAAGGTAAAGAGACAGCGGCACCACCCATAAGAACGGGATGACAGCGACGTCCTGGCAGACTTCATTAGTTTCCGCCAGCAGCATCGTTGAAGCTACCATCGACAGCGCAAACCACTTTCCTATCGCGAGCGGCAGGTCGTCACCCCTTGGCGCAGCGTCAGCCTTGCCTTTCGATAGTTGTCCCGTGGTGTTTATGGTTTGGTTCGGAAGGCTGAAGTTCTGCCGCTCACCGATTCCAGGACGAACTCCCAGCTGCCAGACTCTGCCGACGCACGTCACACACAGCCCCGCAAAAACCAGGTACCCAACAGACCAGCAGCTGGCCTGAGTCGAAAGTCGCATCAACGGCTCAAAAAGTAGCGGATACGACAACAGGGCCAGTAAAGATCCCACGTTGGACAGAGCATAAAGCCGGTAAGGCGACGCTTGTGGCTCCGTCAGGCTGAACCAACGCAGCAGCAATGGCCCGGTCGTCGACAGGATGAAATAGGGCAGACCGACTGTCGACATCAGCAACATGGCAATGAGAAAGACCGGCGTTTCTGTGCCGCTGGGTTTCCATGCAATCGACGGCAGAATGTTCAGGAATGCAAGCGAGACGACAAGCAGAGTGGCATGCAAAGCGCCCTGCCATTTCGGAGCTAATCGCGTCGTCACAAGGTGCGAATATGTGTAGCCACAGCAAAGTAGTACCTGAAAGAAAAGCATGCAGGTGGTCCAGACACCGGGTGTGCCACCGAACCACGGCAGAATGGCTTTGCTGATCAACGGCTGGATCTGAAACAGCAAAAAAGCGCTGACGAAGACAGCGGCGGCAAACAGAAGGCCGACCCGGCGAGAGCGTGCCGGGGATACTTCTGATGGACAGTGTGAGTCGGGATTACTGACCGGAGCGCTCATGGGCATGGATTCAGATTCTGAGTCGCCTGGCCAGGTGAGCGGACCGGAACCCTTGCAGTTCCGGTCCGTTGCAGACATCGCCGGAACACGCCATGCGTTGTTCCGGCCTGATTCAAATCACGATTTGACCAGACGCTAGTTCTTCCGTGCCGCAGACCACTCATCCAACATCGCCTGGATGCGTGCCGGATTGAAGTCAGCGGGAACGTCATAGTCCTGATTGGCCATCAGGTCTTTCACTGTCAGATCCTTTGAGGGCACGCCGCCTTCGGGAATCGTGCCGTGAGCTGTCCAGACGATGGCGTTCAGAACCAAAGTCCGGAAGTCGCGATTGCCCCAGTTCCAGTGATCATGCCCGCCAGTAAAACCGAAACCTCGGCCGGCGTCTTTGCGTGAACGAGCCCAGGCAACGGTTTGGGGTTCTTTGCGTTCCAGCACAGCAGCTCGCACTGCAGCATTATTGCTGTGAGGGCCGTCAGCACGTGAAAGCGTGCCGTCCGCCTTGATGAGCGTATCCGAAGGTGGAAGTTCGGAAAGTACCGGAATCACGTCAGCGTTTTCGTCGAATCGCATGTGGTAGTACCACTCATCATTCACGGTGAAGGGCTTCACTCCGTTTGCAATTTCATGCTTTGGAAAGCTGTCAAACGTGCCTGTCCAGTGAGGATTTACGGACCAGTCAGCTTCAAAGTAGCCACCCGTCCAATTCAGAAACGCCTCGCCTGACGGACCCTTGGGAACTTCCACCCCATAATGAATGCAAACCATACCAATGCCACGATTTTGCAGGGCCTTCAGACGGTCGAGCTTGCTGTTAAATGGATGGCCACCGCCACCGTCGGCGTAGATAATGATTGTGTCAGCGTTGTCGAGCACGGAATCATCTTCTGGCCAGCCGTTGGTGTACACCGACGCTTCAATTCCGACATTGGCAGAGTTCAGAGCCTCCGCGAGGAGCATGCAGCCGGCTTTATGCTCATGAGCACCGTAGCCGTGGCTTGGCTTGCCAGCGATCAGGGCGACTTTCCTGGGGGCCGGCAAACGCTTCAGCTTGATGTTGCGGAACTGGACTTCCATCGCAGGGCCCGCATGAGCCTGCAGGGCCAGAAATCCGGCCGCTCGACGGTCTGCGGTGTCGTTGTCGGTCACATCGACGGTCTTGACGTCATTAATGAAGTGCTGAAAGTGGTATCCATCAGCAACGACGCGATACTTGTTCCAGTCTTCCTTTTTGATCTTTTTTTGAATCTCGTTGGTGTCGCCAACGCTGCCAGTCACTTTCTTCTCGAACTTGCCGTCCTTGCGGACCAGCTCGGTCGATTCACCCCGCAGAGCCAGAATGCCGCGATAACGTTCGCCGTAAAGAATCCCGGAGTAGGTATCGCCTGCCTCAAAGTCGGCCTGGTAACCGCCGATGACCCACTTTTCGTTCGGAACTTCAAAGCTGCGGTACTGGATACCCGAGTTGCCATTCACAATCTTGTATTCCAGCTCCAGCTCGAAGTTATCCACTTCGCCGCCACGCCAGATGATGAAGGTGTTACCCTTCAGCTTCTTGTCTTCTTCGTTGTACGTTGTGCCGGTGATGGCACCGTCTTTGACGCTCCAGGTCTTCGGATCGCCGTCCCAGCCTTCAAGCGTTTTGCCATCAAAAAGTGTCTCCCAGTCGTCGGCCGAACCGGAAACGGTTGCCGCGCAGAGTGCGGCCAGAAAGAGTAAGATTCGCTGAAATCTCATAACACGTCCTTTGAGAACCTGGTGGAGTCCGGTCGGTCAGGCAGCCTGCCATCGCACCGGTTTCCGCAGATTTGAACACCGAAAGGCGGCGTCTGCAATCCAGTGGGCAATTTCCTTTGAACGCCGAAGCCAAATCGAGGCCACGACAATTGTGCGATGTGGACAGTGCCTCAAGGAGCCGGTGTTTCGCTCACTTCCGCTGTTGGTGTTACTGCGGGAACAGCAGGTTCAGCGGAATTTGCCCCTGTCAGGAGCTCCACAGCATGAGCCAACTGCACATCCCTAAACGACGTAATTGCGGGATCTGAAGACTGACCGTGGATGACATCGACCATTTCTCGGGCCCGGGTCCATTCCAGCCATTGCTCCTTACTGAGTTCCACGAGATGCCCGTCTGTCGGTTTGACTCCCCATTCATCTTCCTTCTTTGAATCCGGGAAGCGATGGATATTCACACCGCTGGGCCGAAAGTAACTTGCCGTGGTCAGCTTCAACGCACTGCGTCCGGATTCCATGGGAAGAACGGTCTGCACACTGCCTTTTCCCCAGGAACGTTCGCCAACGACAGTGGCCCGAGTGTTATCCTGCAAACAGGCGCTCAGTACTTCGCTGGCCGATGCACTGAGGCGGTTGACGAGAACAACCATCGGCACGTTGGAAATCGTGTTTCCTGCTTTCGCTTTCCATTTGCGTTCGGGAACGGCTCGGCCTTTCATACTGACGATCGCTCCGGTATCGAGAAACATATCGGCAATTTCAATCGATGATTCCATCAGCCCGCCGGGATTCGATCTCAGATCCAGAATCAACGCTTTCATTTCCAGAGCGGCTAGCTGCTCCAGAGCAGTTCGTAATTCGCCGGCTGTGTTGCGACTGAAGTGAGTGATGCGGACGTATCCGATCTTGTGTTGGTCATCCAGCATGAATTTCCATTGCTGGTCGTCGCTTCGGGACATTCCCACGACGGTTGGCAGCTGAATCAGTTCTCGAATGATGGTGACCTGTTCGATCGTTTCGGCGTTCGGTTTGCGAATTCCCATCACCACAGGACGGCCTGGTGGACCAGACAACAATTTGCCGATATCTGCCGGTGTCATGCCGTTTGTAGACTTGCTGTCAATCTCCGCGATGATGTCGCCAGACCGCAGTCCGCAGCGAAAAGCGGGTGAGCCGGGCAGGGGGCTGACGATTTCCAATTTGCCGCCGTTCGCGTTGACGTGGATGCCGATGCCAACAAACTCCTGCTCAAGATACTGTTCAAACTTCACGAGGTCCTTTGGAGGAACGTAAGTGGAATACGGGTCAAGATGACTGGCCATACCGCGGATGGCTGCATCGACAAGTTCTCGACGGTCGACTTCTCGAACGTAGTTGGAATCGATCTGTTCGTAAGCATCCGCGAACAGCTTCATCAATTCAAAGTCCTGGCGAGCCCGTTCCGCAGCGCTCTGCTTATTATCAACGGCGTTCAGAGACCGGGCTCCAAGAAACCCGGCAACGGACGCAGCGATACACAGAATGGCAACGGGCAGGCGATTCATGAGGTTTCTCCAGAGGAGACCGAATTCGGCGGGGCAGGGGATAGTTGTCGAGAGAACAATGCGGAAAGACGCTAAGGATACCGCACTTTCGTTTTGGAGGTGAAGACCTGAATAGCCAATCTTTGGCACTTCAGGGAGTTCCGACGCCGGCCAGAACTGCTGGACAGACGACAATTCTCTGGGGATACCCGCTGGATCGGTCAGGGCCCCAGAGTGTCACTTTCGACAGGCCTGTGCTTGTGATCGGATTCGGACCGTCGGGGCGAAGTGCTGCCCGAGGTCTTCAGCAAATCCGTGATCGAGCCCTGGTTGTTGACTTGAGCCCCATCACCATCGCTAGCGCAAAGGCACAAGGTTTTCGAGCAGTCATTGGAGCAACACCGACGCACTTTGCACACGCGGTCGTGAGTTGACCAGACGAAGTTTTCTCTATCATCCGAAACTTCCGACTGGAAACAAGAATGCGGTGATGGCTGACGAGCGGCTCGGGAAAGGCTATCCTTCAAGGCGTTCCATCATTGGCTCCTGAAGGATCTCTGTTCCCATGCGCCACTTCCTGTTTGTTGCGATTGCCGTTTTCGTTACATCTGTCATGTCGTTTGCGGATGATTCCGTGGCTGACACCTGGCGATATTCGCTGACTCCGCCGGCCGATGGGTGGCAGAACCTGGGCTTTGACGATTCCCCATGGACCGAAGCTGCTGGCGGATTTGGGACTCGAGGAACTCCCGGCTCGCGTATCGGCACCGAATGGAAGAGCAGTGACATCTGGCTTCGAAAATCATTTGATATTAAGGCCGTCCCCGCAAAACCTGCGTTGTTGATTCACCATGATGACGAAGCAGAGGTCTTTATCAACGGCGAACTCGTCAAGTCGTTCGTACGCTGGACCTCGGAATACATTGTCGTGCCGCTGGATAAAAAAGGTGCGGCGAGTCTTAAAGCGGGCAGGAACGTTTTGGCCGTGCATTGTCATCAGGATGCGGGCGGCCAGTTTATCGATGTGCATGTCATCGACGCCGACCGGGTCCCGAAGTTGCCTCGACCCAAGCGCATTATGATTCCTTATCAATCACCATTGATTACAAAATGGGGCGCTGAAGTCACTGAGGAAAATGTCTGGACAGAGCACCCGCGTCCTCAATGGAGCCGCGGAACCTGGCAAAACCTCAACGGTCAATGGGATTATGCGGTCACGTCCATCTCAGAACAGAAATCTCCGACTGAGTGGGCAGGCAGGATTCTGGTCCCGTTTTGTCTTGAATCAAAACTCGGCGGGGCCAATCGACTTCTGGATGACAATGAGGCACTCTGGTACCACCGTACGTTCACGGCAAAGTCGAATGGCGGAAATCGAACGCTGCTGAACTTCGAAGCCGTGGACTATCGCTGTAAGGTCTACATCAACGGACAGCGAGTCGGTGAGCATGTGGGTGGCAATAACCCATTTTCGCTGGATGTCACGTCGGCGATCAAAACTGGTGACAACGAACTTGTCGTGCGAGTGGAGGATGAAACCGAGGGCTGGCAACTGCGAGGCAAGCAGGTGCTGGAGCCAGGCGGAATCTGGTACACGCAGGTTTCCGGGATCTGGCAAACGGTGTGGCTGGAAGAGGTGCCGCAACAGTACATTGAAGACCTGAATATCACAACGGATGCAGCCAACGGCACAATCACCGTTCGACCGGCACTGAGTGGTCAGGGTAGAGCAAAAAAACTCGTCGTACGAGTCACCGAAGACGGCCGTCCGGTTGCTGAAGCGTCGGGCGATGTGAGTGAAGTGCGGGTTGATGTGCCGAATGCAAAGCTCTGGTCACCCGTTTCGCCGTTTCTCTATCAACTGGAAATTCTGCTGCTCGATGTCAATGATAAAATGATCGACAAGGTCAGTTCCTACACGGGAATTCGCACAGTCGGAAAAATGCGAGATGCCTGGGGCGATTTGAGAATGACTTTAAACGGCAAGCCCATCTTTCATCTGGGTCCGCTCGATCAGGGCTGGTGGCCGGATGGATTACTGACGCCTCCGTCAGATGAAGCCATGCTGTTTGATATTGAATTCCTGAAAGCGGCAGGCTTCAACATGATCCGCAAACACATCAAGGTTGAACCACGCCGATATTACTATCACTGTGATCAACTGGGAATGATGGTCTGGCAGGATCAGGTCAGCGGTGGCAAGAATCCGCCGTGGACTCGTATGGAAGTAAATCCTGTCGATGCCGAATGGCTTGCGGATGCTCATCAGCAGTTCATGCTGGAATTTGATCGCATGATTGAATCCCTGGACTTCCATCCAAGCATCGTGGTCTGGACTCCGTTCAATGAAGCCTGGGGACAGCATTTGACCATGGAAGTTGGCGCATGGGCCGTGAAGCGAGATGCTTCACGTCTGATCAACATCGCGAGCGGCGGGAATTTCTGGCCAGTTGGTGATGTGGCCGATCATCATGAATATCCGCATCCGAACTTTCCGTTTGACGAAAACCGTTACAAGGATTTCATTCAGGTCGTCGGTGAATACGGTGGTCACGGCTTCCCGACCAAGGGTCACATGTGGCAGGAAACTGATGCCATCTGGGGCTACGGTGGCCTGCCGAAGTCGCTGGAAGAACTCAAGGATCGTTATCGGATTTCGTGCGAGCGTCTGGCAGAACTCAAGACAAAAGGCATAGCGGCCGGAGTTTATACTCAGACCACCGATGTCGAGATCGAAGTCAACGGGCTGATGACTTACGACCGAAAAGTCATCAAGATCCCCACTGAGGACCTGAAGCGATTTCACGAGATCGTTTTGAAGGACGAGTAGTCATCCTGAGCACTTCAGGAAGAACATTGTCCGCTGCGACGACTGCGAATCAGCCTGTGAAGTCCCTTGCTTCGATGTCGTCAGTTGATGAACTTTAGCCCTTCGAAGGCACTAAGTCAGGACTGCCACTACCGATTCACCCGATACGGCGTGATATCCAGGTGCGGTTTGTCGCCGTTGACCATTTCGGCGATAAGCTTACCGGTGCCGGTGCCCATGGAGATGCCCAGCATACTGTGACCGGCGGCGAGCCAGACGTTGCTGAAGCGAGGCGATCGATCGATAAACGGAATGCCGTCGGCCGTCATGGGACGCCAGCCACACCACTCCTCTTCGACAGGTTCGGCCGTTGGCTCGTGAAGGTACTGAGCCGCACCCGATCGCAGATAGTTGAGCCGATGCCTGTTCAGCGTGGAGTCGTAACCAGTGAACTCCATCGTACTGCCGACTCGATAACCCGTGTCGAACGGCGTGATCGCAACGTGGCATTCTTCCAGAATCATCGGATACTTCGGGCAGATCTTCGGGCGAGCCATGGTGATTGAATAACCCTTACCCGGCTGAATTGGCAGCTTGCAGCCGAGGGCTTCGTTCAACAGTGGTGCCCAGGCACCGGTGGCCACAACAAATTCGTCGGCGGCAATCGAGTCACCACTGGTCAGCACGGCTGAGGCTCGACCGTCGGTCCCTGCAAAACCCTTCATGGCCGTTTGCTCAAGAACGGTCACACCTTGCTGAGTAATGATGCGGCGAAGTTCGCTCATCAGCTTGCTCGGACGCAAATGGGCGTCGCACCGATAGAGCCACGCTCCGGCCAGACCTGGTTTCAGAGCGGGCTCCAGTTCGTTGAGAGCTTTGCCGGCGATCGGTTCAGCGGCCATGTTGAAATGTTGCTTTAACCATGCATCGACGGCGGTGTACTCGTCGAACTCATGCTGATCGCGGAAGACAAACAGCAGACCGTCTGTCTTCCATTCGACCTGCATGTTCTGCTGTTCGAAGACTTCGCGATACAGCGTGGCTGACGACTGGAGCAACGGATGACAGGCCTTGCCCGCTTCCATCATGTGTTTGGAATTGCAACGCATGGCGAACTTCAGCAGCCATGGCGCGAGGCTCAGCAGTTTTGTCGGTTCGATGCGCAGAGCCGTTTGTCGGCTGAGCATACCTTTGACGGCTTTCGAAAGCTGTCCCGGTCGAGCCAGCGGAATCACATGGCTGGGACTGACGTAGCCGCAGTTACCGTGGGAAGCGGCTCTGCCGAATTGTCCCTGATCAATCAGTGTGACTTTGCGGCCTGTTTGAGCAAGGTACCACGCTGCGAATCCACCAATGATGCCGCCGCCGATGACGACCGTGTGTTTCTGAGATGTCATGTTCGAATTCCCGCGCGAAACGGGTCTGTTGGTTGAAGGATCAGGTTGGATTCGCCCGTGACCCAGGCGGAACCGGTAATGGTGGGAATAATGACGGAGTCTGTTCCTGCCGGGGTTGTCACGGAATCTGGCTGCCAGCTGCCTTCGAAAACACTGCCGACAATGCTTTCCTGATGCCAGATCGCTCCTGGGGCCAGTTTGCCGTCAGCCGCAAGACATGCCAGTTTGGCGCTGGTTCCTGTTCCGCAGGGTGAGCGATCATAGGCACCGCCAGGACACATGACGAAGTTCTTGCTGTGAGCGATATCAGATGACGGTGGCCCGAACAGCTCGATGTGATCGATTAAACCTCCGTTGGCCCCAGTGATGCCATCTCGTTCAAGCGCCGCGCGGATCTGGAGCGCGAACTCCGACAGTTCTTTCCATCGAGCAAGATTCAGGTCCTGCCCGTGGTCGCTGACCAGAAAGAACCAGTTTCCGCCCCATGCGATGTCGCCGGTGACTGTGCCATGGCCAGGAACATGAACTGGGACGGCTTTGCGATAGCGCCACGAAGGCACGTTTCGAACGGAAGCTCGGCTTTCATCCAGCAAGGTCGCGGTGACAATACCAACGGTGGTTTCAATGCGATGCGACCCGGGCTCAAGTTTCTTCAGCCATGCCAGCGTCACCATGAGACCGATTGTCCCATGTCCACACATGTGCAGGTAGCCGGTGTTGTTGAAGAAGATAATCCCGGCCGCGCAGGTTGGATCTGTGGGTTGGCAGAGCAGGCCGCCGACGAGGACATCTGATCCTCGAGGTTCGTTGATCACCGCTGAACGAATGTCGTCAAATTTTTCGCGAAAGATCGCCAGCCGTTCAGTCAATGGCCCTCGCCCGAGGTCCGGGCCGCCTTCAACAATGATGCGAGTGGGTTCGCCGCCGGTGTGAGAATCGATGATTCGAATGGTCTGCACGAGGGAACTCAACGGGAAAGAGAATTGAAGGGTAATCGAAGTGTGACATTGTGCAACTGGCCATTCGTCCCGTCGAGGCTCTGCTGGATGATTCGCGATCTTGCGACGCCTCACGATGTTCGCTGCGTGGCAGAAAACGCCCATTGGTCCGATTTTTTTGATTTTTTGCTATTAAAACAAGGCCTGCGGACGATGAAAGATCTTGTGACCTTTGCCAAAAACACACACAATCTTAATACAGAATTAACAAATGGCACATTGACCTGCTGTCCCAAATTCTTCATAGGGCAGCCTGAACGTTCTCTTACTGTGATTCGGAGAACCACCACATGCTCGACCTTTTGCTCAGCCTTTCCGGGATGACGGTGCTGTGTCTTGTCGCTGGCGTTGCCGGTGCGAGACTGCAAGAGCGGGCGGGTCGGACGCTGGTAGTTTTCGCCCTCACTGTCGTCACAGTGGGAATGGCCGCTTATATGGTGTGGCTGTGGGATCGTCCCTTGCTGGCTCGGTTGCTGCCTTTTTCCAATGTCATCATCCTGGGAAACTGGCTACCAATCGTCGGCGCGTTTTTTGTTGGTGTCTGCCTGAAAACAGAAGCGATCGCGTGGATGCGGCGAGCTGTGCTTGGAATCACTCTGAGTTCCCTGTGTGGCTATTCGCTGGTCAGTCCTCTGCTCGGAAATGCACCGCAATTTGGGTCAACCAGTTTCACGGGAAACATGCTTGAGTTTCAGACAACCCGACAAACCTGTTCTGCGGCCTGTGCTGCCGGACTGTTAAGACTGCATGGCATCGAGGCCACAGAAGAAGAACTCTCAACACTGTGTCTCACTCGGAAGGGAACTCATTGGCTGGGCGTATTTCGCGGTCTGAAGATTAAGACAGCAGGGACGGAATGGGACGTCGTTGTCGAAGAAGTTTCGCCAAAGCGGCTGACTAAGGGAGCAGGTTCACTCGGCGTACTCTCCTTGACGTTTTCAGAGCAGTCGGCAGAACACATTTTGGAATCAGGGTTTGCAACAGCCATTGGGCACACAGTGGTGTGTCTCGGAACGACGCGGTGGGAAACACTGGAGGTGTTTGACCCTTCTCCGGACTACGGATTCGAATCCTGGAACGATCGCATTCTGGCCGATGTTGAGACTGGGATTCTTCTGAGACTGGTGTCTCGCAATGGCACGCCATCGCCATTGCTCGGCGTGGACACCAGTCGTCCGTCGACATGGAATGAACGTCGAATCGCAAGCCGATAGTCGCAGGTGGGTGACTCTTGACAAGCTCGAAGCGCCAGCAAGTGAGTTACTTGGCGACTAATCTGGAATGTCACACTTTCAACGCTCATTAGTGCCACGCTGCCGAAGACTATTGACATCGGCAAGTGGGAATCACGGTTGGAACGAGAGACTACTCCATCGCATCGTCATCCAGATGAAAGCGATGCATCACTCGGTGAAATACGGGTGACAGGACAACGGCCGTGGCGCTGAGAAATACAACGCCGCTGAATAATGCATAAAACGAAGCGAACAGCTTCCCTGGTTCCGTTTCCATTTTGTCCACCGGACCCATGCCTGTCAGGATCATGGACGCGTTCAACAATGCGTCGATCCATTTCAGATGTCCAAAGTGGCGATAGCCCAGAACACCGATGCCAAGGCTGACAGAGATCATCGATCCTGAGACTAGCCAATACATCGCCAGCCGAAAAAGGAACCGAGATCGTTCCGCCAGTGGCTGAGATTTCTTTTCGAACTTCATGAGCAAGAGCCCTTCATGGCCGCGAGTTTTGGATTCCAGGTGTCGAAGTGCCCGGATTGTACGACGCTCCCTTTCTTAGCGCAAGTGTCAGTGAGCTGAGTGGGACCGCTGGTCTTCGTGGCAGAGAACGATAAGCTTGCCGGTCTTCGATTGTGATTCCTGCGACCTTCCCACCAGCGTGGCATTTGACCATGTTCAATCCCAGCCAGAATTCGCTCTCCCCATCGCCGCAAAAGCGTCCGGCGGACACCGACCACCGCGATCACGGTTGTCTGCCGGACTGGGAAACTGGCGATCTGCCCGAACCATTGCCATTCAGCACCCGCAACATCTTTCGCACGATCGGCCCCGGAGCAATTTTGCTGGCGGGTTCGATTGGCGGTGGGGAATGGATCATCGGCCCTCTGGCGGCTGTTCGATACGGGACAGGAATCCTGTGGGTGGCGACGTTCGGGATCTTCCTGCAGATGATTTTCAATCTGGAAGCGATCCGTTACACGCTGTATTCGGGCGAACCTGTGCTCACGGGTATTATGAGACTCAGGCCGGGCTCTAAATTCTGGGGGCTGTTTTACATTGGCGCAGGCATCGTTCAACTGGCCACTCCCGCTATGGCGCTGGGATGTGCGAATGTCTTGTTTACGGCTTATTCGAATGATCTGCCGGATCCGAAAGGCGCTGATCGGCCGACGCTGATGTGGATCTCTTACGGTGTGCTCGCATTGACCGTCGTCTTACTGCTTTCGGGTAAGTCGATCGAGCGACTTCTGGAGAAACTGTCCTGGGCGATGGTCATCTTCATCTTCGTATTCCTGACAGTGGCGAATGTACTTTTTGTGCCTTTCGACATGTGGCTCAAGACGGCACAGGGATTCTTGACGCCGGGCAAACTTCCACCCCATATGGATCTGACGCTTCTGGTTGTTTTTGCCGCGACGGCGGGATCCGGCGGACTTGGAAATCTTGCGATCTCCAACTGGAGCCGCGACAAAGGGTTGGGGATGGGAGCCTGGACAGGTTCAATCGGCGGTGTGCTTGCGGACGGTCACAACGAAGTTTCCGCTGTAGGCCGCGTGTTCCTTCCCACCGCAGACAACCTGCGAAAGTGGCTCATCTGGTGGCGATACACACTGTTGGATCAGTCGGTACTCTGGGCGATGGGCTGTGTTCTGGGAATGTATCTCAACGTCAATCTCGCGCTGGCGATTGTGCCGGGCGACAACATTCCGGCTGACAATGCCGCAGGAGCGTTCCAAGCCCGCTACATGGCCGAACAACTGTGGCATGGCTTTTGGGCTTTGGCATTGATCAACGGATTCTGGATCTTGTTTTCTACGCAGCTTGGTAATACCGATTGCCTTACGCGCGTCGTCTTTGATGCTCTGTGGGCTGGGTGGCCACGGTTGCGGCGCTTTGCATCAAATCGCATTTACGCGGGACTGCTTTCGATCTTTATCACCTGGGGAATCATTGCACTTGCCATCGGTGACAGTGCGTTGAGCCTCTTCAAGATTCTCGGGCTTCTGGCCAGCCCCATTCTCGCGATCGGCGCGTTTCAGATTCTGAGAGTCAACACGCGATTCCTTCCGAAAGAAATCCGTCCACCAGCATGGCGGCAAATCTGTCTTGTGCTTTGCGGACTGATTTACGGCCTGCTGGCTATTGTTTCCATCTACAGTGAGATTTCGATGAGGATGGGCTGGAAGTGATTCGGTGGACGGACAAGCAGACGGTCAAAAAGGCCAGTCGAAAGCGGCCTCTTCTTGCCTGTCGTGCCTGAGTTACTTGCTGGTGGCAATCCGGATTCGTCGGTACTCCATCTGGCCGCGGTCGCCTTCGAGTCCGATCGGGCCGGATTCGGGGACCTTCAGAGCTTCTTCGAGCACTTCGCCGTTGCAGGTGCAGTGAGCGACTCCGCCTTTCACAACGACCACCATTTCATTCCAGTCGCCAGCTTTGTAGTTCTTCAGCATTTTGTACGGGCCCGCCAGAGGATAGTCGCGGCACTGCAACTGGGGTTTGCGGATAAAGACGCCGCTGTCGGCATTCGGGGTAGCTCGGAATTCCAGTTTCAAAGTGAAGTCGGAAGGAAACTCGCGAGTTGTATAGAGCTGCTGAACTCGACTTCCCTCGGCTGGTGTTGTCACAATCATTCGGCTGTTCTTTGCAACATAGCGGCCGTCGGGTGTGACAGTCTTACCATCATGGCCCCAACCCGTCAGATCTTTGCCGTTGAACAGACTTTCGAATCCCGGTTCCATTGCAAACGTGTCGGCTTCCGTTTCAATAAATCCCAGTGTCGCCAGAATCGGACGAAGGCCACCGGCCCATTTCGCATAACCGACTTCATTCGGATGAAGCAGGTCGGGCATTTCTTCGGCCTTCGCGTCACCCATCTCGTTGGCAAACAGGGTCCATGTGTCGAGGACAGTGATCTGCGGATCACCCTTGACGGCCTTGGCTGTCAGCTGATTGATTTGCTTGATCTTGTCGGCTGGGCGTTTTTTGGATTCTGAGCTGGGAAAGACCTGGCACAGGACAATCGGCATTTCAGCATTATGTTTTTTGAGCTTGTCGACGATCAGCCTGACGTTGTCTGCGATGACTTGCGGTTCAGCGTTTTCCTCCAGGTCATTGGTTCCCATCAGCATGACAACACACGCAGGATTCAGCGTGAGTACGTCTTTTTCAAGGCGGATCAGCATGCCTCGAGTGGTGTCGCCGCTGATGCCTCGATTGGCAACCTTCATGCCGGGAAATGATCCGTGCAGGTCATCTCCCCAGCCCTGAGTGATGGAATCGCCGAGAAACACAACCGCTTTCTGATCCTGTTCAATTCGTTTTGCCCAGGCTGATCGACGCTCGTTCCAAAGACCCTGGAACCAGTCGTATCGACGAATGGGCCCGGCACCTGGCAGGCCGTCGTCCGTCGCGGGCAGAGCGATGCCCGGTAGATCGTCGGCGACGGCGTGCGACACAAAGGATGCTGTCAGCAGAGTGAGGAAGCACACTCGGAGGAGGATTGATGTCATTCGTTGCATGAGAGTGATTTCAGGGTCAAACGGTCAGGGTGGGGATGCAGATCCGGGGACTGGTCTGCCTACAGCAGCAATCTATCAGGAAAACAGGCGACGACTATTCTCTTGTCAGGAACTCATGCAAATTCAGGACGACACTGCAGACGCCGGTCCAGGCCGCCAACTCGGTTTGTGGGATTCCTGCGACGGGCTGCGGTGCGATTTCCGCGGCGTTGTCGGGTGACTCGTGCATCGCTCGTCGCTGGTCGGTCAGGTATTCCGCAAGGATCTGCAATTCCGTTTCCGTTGCAGGCCGCGATACCGCTTGCTGAACAACTTGGTCGAAACGTTCCTCGTCGGACAGATCGGTCCTTTTGAGGCTCTGTCGGGCCATTGCCTGAGCGGCTTCGAAGAAGACCGGATCGTTCAGCAGTGTCAGTGCCTGGAGAGGTGAATTTGAGCGGTCTCGTCGCGTGCAACTGGTGTTCGTCGGTGGTGCGTCGAAGGTGACGTTCTGAGCAAACGGCGAGAGTCGCTGAATCCACGTGTAAAGGCCTCGCCGATAACGGTCCGCGCCTTCGCTCGTCTTCCAGACGTTCGAGAAGCCTTCCTTCGAAACTACTTCAGGCTGAGGCGGAAAGACGCTTGGTCCACCGAGGCGATGATCGAGCAAACCACTGACAGACAACGCGGCATCGCGAACCTGGTCGGCAGAAATGCGTAGCGGAATTTGCCGAGCAAGCCATCGATTCTGTGGATCAATCGAAATGAGATCGGCACGCATGGAGGATGATTGTCGATAAGTTGCCGACGTGACGATTAGTCGATGCATCCTTTTGACGCTCCAGCCGCAATCGATGAATTCACTGGCGAGCCAGTCGAGCACGTCTGGATGACTGGGCTTCAGCCCTCGCAATCCGAAATCATCGTGTGGATCGACCAGGCCACGTCCGAAGAATTCCTGCCACATCCGATTCACAACGATTCTCGCGGTCAGCGGATTCTCTCTCGACACCAGCCAGCGCGCGAGGTCGAGGCGGTTGAAGTCCGAAATTCCCATTGGGATCGAAGTCGGTCGAGGTTTGCCAGGTTCGTTGTTAAGCGAGTGGTTCGAGTTATTTCCCTCGGCCACTTGCAAAGTGACCGATAACCAATCGGGAAGCTGAGCTTGCACCAGCTCCGTCGGGACACGGAAATCTCCGCGAGCATGAATGCGGACCGGGCGAGAGTGCCTTGCCTGTCGCATGATTGCCGCGCGAGTCGGCCACGGGACGGACTTCTTCAGCTCTTCCAACTGTGCGGCAAGGGTCGATAGTTTCAGTTCTGCAAACTTCAGCTCATCAATCAGCGAGCCTCGAGCGAGGAAGTAATCGAGCAGCCGATCTTTCTCATCCTGCGTTCGCTGAGTCCAAGGAGTTTGCACGATCACGCAGCCTTCGAGCTGCCCCTCACCCAGTTCGCCGCCCCAAATAAGGCCCAGCACTTCCCACTGACGGTCCCAGATCGGCGAGACACTGGGTTGAGCGATCGCTTCGAGCATCCGAGCTTCCCATCGCTTTTGAAGGTCCTCAAGCTCTGCCTTAATCGGTGCGATCAGATCGTCGCGTTTTTGGCGATACTCGGGATATTTCGCACTGAATGCTTCCTGTTCGCCCAACAGCGGAAGATCCAGATTCACTTCGTCAGCCTGATCGAAAAACGCGTAGAGCTGAAAAAACTCCTTCTGGCTGAGCGGATCGTACTTGTGATCATGACACCGCGCACATCCGACGGTCAGACCCAGCCAGGCGGTGCCCACCATGCGAGTTCGATCGACGATCTGCTCGACGCGATACTCTTCCAGATCAGCGCCGCCCTCACGATTACTCAGAGTGTTCCGCAGGAAACCGGTGGCCAAAAGCTGATCCGGCGACGGATTCGGAAGAAGATCGCCGGCAAGTTGTTCAATCGTGAATTGATCGAACGGCAAGTCACTATTGAGAGCGTCGATGAGCCACTGCCGGTATCGCCATGCCACGGGACGCTTTTGATCGGTCAGATAGCCATCGGTATCAGCAAAGTGGCACAGATCAAGCCATGGTCTGGCCCATCGCTCGCCGTAAGATGGCGAAGCGAGCAAGCGATCGACTTCAACTTCAAAAGCATTGTCGGAAGTGTTAGCCAGATATCGCTGCATGTCGTCGGAGTTGGGTGGAAGACCGGTCAGATCCAAAGTCACTCGTCGCAGCAGCGTTCGCTGATCGGCTTGTGGTGCGGGAGCGATGTTTCGTTGTTCCAGTGGGGCCACAACGAAGGCGTCGATGGAGTTTTTCAACAGACTCAGATTGGAAACGACAGGAATCACGGGCCGCTGAATTGGCCGAAACGCCCAGTGCTCTCGACCAGCGGCTTTCGGCGATTTCAGGACGACATCCTCTGGCCAGATCGCGCCAGCCTCGAGCCAAACACGCAGCTTCCTGAGTTGATCGGGTCGGAGTCGAGATCCTTCCGGCGGCATTTTTCGTTCCGCGCTTTCGTCGGCGGTGACGAGTTGCCACAGCAAGTTGGCATCGACATTCTCAACTCCGGACGGACCCGAATCGCCGCCTGTGAGCCAGGCGTCGTGAGTTGTGAGCTTCAATCCTCCGTTGCCGGTTTCCGCGTGGCAACTGAGGCATCGATCCTGAATTATCGGCGCAATGTCTCGGGCGAAATTGAATTCTGGCATATCCTGAGCGGACACCGAAGAAAAACATGGAAGCAAAGCGAGCAGCAGGGATGCGGTATTGATCGCTCGTTTCATCACAGAGTCTCCCGGGCCCGGCAAAAGAGCCCTGCAGCTGAATAATCTGCTCGTTGCGAGCCTGGGGCAGGTGTGCAGTGGTGGATATGTTTTGGTGCAAGTCCGCCTGGTTTTCAACTGCAAAGAGAAATGGTAACGAATTTGGTGTGCTTGTGTGTCACTACGGCGAGGGGTTAACATAATGCCTGCCCACCCTCGGGCCGTCGATCCTGATTCGAGCAAAGGAGTTTCGTATGCGGTATCTATTGTCGTCCTTATTCGTGCTGGCGGCAGCAGCCTCGCTGACCTGGATCAGTGGGGCTGATGAATCAAAACCGTCAAAACCAGAAGTTGCGGCTGAAACTCTGATGCCATTAAACAGCTTTGTCGCGATGACATACGACGGCACGGAAGCTCACATGCCGGCAATTAAAGAAACGGCCGCATGGAAGGCTTTGGAAGAGACAGAGTTGACCGCTCGCCTTCTGGATCTTGGTCAGATGTTCGTGTCCGCCGCCGGCGAGCAGAATGGTGTTCTGGCTCGCGAAGCGATTGAGCATCTGCGTGCCAACGGATTTTCCCTCGCCGGAAGTATGTCCGGGAGCGGCGAAGGCTTTACTCCCTACGGTGTCATTATATTTCACGGAGCAGGAAATTTTGTTGACACACTTCAGCCAATGGTTGAGCAAATCGCCACCAGTGAAGGAGAAGAAGTCGAGCAGAAAACTGTCGAAGGTCGCGATGTCGCGTTTATCGGGACGAACGTGCCTGATGTGGAAGTGAGCTGGTGGAATGAGTCGGGTCATCTGGTCATCGGCGTCGGTTTGCGAGCGAGTGAGCAGATCATTGCGACTGCCACGGGCGAGACGGAGAACATCACAAAAAACGCCAAATGGACGCAACTACGAAAGTCGGAACAGTACTCTGTCGACGCCCTTGCCTGGGTTGATACGGGGCTGTTGCTCGATCAATTTGGCGACATGAACATGCCACCGACGCCAGCCGGTGAAGTGATGACTATTCGTGATCTCACGACCCTTCTGGGTTTTCACAATCTTCGCGAACTCACTATGCAATCCGGTTACAAGGGAGTGCAGACGTGGAATGACGTGCGACTCGATGCTGATGGCCCGCTTACAGGACTAGCCGCGTTGCTTCAGCAGAGAACGCTGTCGTTGGATGAGCTGCCTCCGATGCCGAAAGGGGCATCCGGATTTGCGGCGGCAACATTCGACCTGTACGGTTCCATCGATACTGTCCTTGAAACCATTCGGCCGTTGATGCAGAAAGTGGAGCCCCAGGCAGAGCAGGGACTGGATGATGGAATTGCTCAACTGCATCAGGTCTTTGGAGGAGATCCCAAGGAGGAGTTGATCGCGGGGCTCGGTGATATCTGGTGCGTTTATGCCGATCCGGCCGCCTTGCCGATTCCGATTGGGTTTTCACCAGTGTTGGCCGTCAGTATCAAAGACAAAAACATCGTCGATAGCGGCGTCGGACGCCTCATTGAGCTGCTTCAGCAGCCAGGGAATCCGAATTTCACTATTCGGAAGAGCAGCAAGGACGGCCGTGAGTACTACTCGTTCAATCTCTCGGGAATGCCGATCGTTCCGACAATCATGATCAGCGACAAATGGCTTCTTGCCAGTATTACGCCCGGGTCAGCTCAATCATTTGCTCAGCGAGAATCCGGAAAACTGCCGATCTGGAAACCAAACGAGCAAATCGCAGCCGCGCTGAAGGAACTGCCTGAGGAGTATTCGTCGATTACGATTTCGGATCCTGCCCCCACGTATCAACAGGCATTGCAGTTGGCTCCCATGGGCCTCAATCTGCTCGAACAGAACGTGCTGCCGAATCTGGCAGGCGGCTCATTGGAAATGCCGTTCGGAATCGAGGATCTGCCAGCCGCCGAGTTGGTCACGGAACCAATGTTTCCGAACATCACGGTGGGTTACACAACGGAGAAGGGAATCGGCTCGACAACGCGGCAGTCGGTTCCGTCGAATCCGATGGGCAATGTTTCCGCCAGCGTTTCCGTCCCGATTCTGGTGGCCTTGTTACTGCCCGCTGTGCAGCAAGCTCGTGAAGCAGCGCGACGAACGCAGTCAAAAAACAATCTCAAGATGATGGCGCTCGCGATGCACAACTATCACGACACGTTCAACAGTTTTCCAGGAGGAACTGTGGAGAACGAGGACCTTAAACCAGACGAACGGCTGAGCTGGGCGTTCTCCATCCTGCCATTTATAGAGCAAGCCCCTTTGTACAACGCACTGGATCGGGAGAGCGGCTGGGAATCACCGGCGAATGCGATGGGGGTGCAGATCGCTGTTCCAGTCTTTCAGAATCCTAGTCAGCCCGGCCCACGACAAAACCCGTCCGCCAGTGACTATGTTGCCATGGCGGGAGTCGGCGAAGATGCTGCAACATTGGAGAACGATGATCCGAAGGCCGGTATCTTTGGATATGATCGAGTCTGCCGGATGCAAGACATTTCCGACGGCACATCCAACACCATTATGATCACAGACGCTTCAAAGCCAAGCGTGTCGTATCTTGCTGGCGGCAAGGCGACGATTCGCGGCTTCAGTCAGTCCCCTTATCTGAATGGTCCCGATGGCATCGGATCACCGCACACCGGTGTTGTTCAGGTTGCCCTGGCGGATGGATCTGTACGAGCGATCTCTGTGAATATCGATGAATCGGTGCTGGAAGCTCTCGCTACAAAAGCAGGCGGCGAGGCCGTGGGCGAGTTTTGATCAGAGAACAGGGCCATAATGCGTTTCGGCGAGCGGCCGGGCAGCAGTCCTGTCGCTCGCCATCATGGCCTCTTCCAGGACAACACAGCAGCTCTGAAAAGGATGATCACCTTGAGTCTTCGCTCTCAGTCTCTTCTGATCGCATTTTCTACCGTTTGGTTCGCAGTACCGACGGCGGTTATCGCTGGTCCACCAGAAACGTTGTCACACTCGCTGATCTTCCTCGCGCCGTTCGAAGGCCGAGTCGATGCGGTGAAGGGCCAGGATCTTTTGCTCTATTCGGCAGAGACACTTGAACGAAAATCGGCTGTCGCGGGAAATCAACGCAAGGCCGTCAGCCTTATCAGCGGCGGAGGGCGGTACGGCGATGCTTTGAGATTTGCAGACAACGCACCGCAGGTTTTGTTCTTCAAGGGGACGAACGCGGGCTTCCGCGAAAATGACTGGTCGGGAACGGTCTCCTTCTGGCTGAAGCTGAACCCCGATAAAGATCTTAAGCCCGGTTACTGCGATCCGATTCAGATCACGGACAAAGCCTGGAATGATGCGGCCTTCTTTGTCGATTTCGACAAGGATCTGCCGCGAGTTTTTCGACTGGGCGTCTTCCCCAACTACAAGTCGTGGAATCCGAGGGACACGCCGTGGGAACAAGTCCGTGTTGCCGAACGGCCTATGGTGCCAGTCATGAAGCCGCCTTTCTCCAGTGCCGAATGGACTCATGTGGCCTACACATTCGAAAACGTGAACTCGTCTGAAGCGAAGGAGTCGACAGCCAGCCTGTACCTCAACGGCAAGCTGCAGGGATCGCTGAATCGTCCGATGAAGTTTTCGTGGGAGCCTTCGAAGGCGGCTATCATGATTGGCCTGAGTTACATTGGCGATTTTGATGAGCTCGCCATCTTCAACCGGGCGTTGACGTCTGAAGAGATCTCCACGGTTTATCAGTTGCCTGATGGATTGAAGTGATTGGAGAGATTCATGCGGACCGGATGCCGTTCCCTGGCGGACTGCGTTGACTAATTATTCAGGCAGCTTTCAATTCCTTGCGGCGGGTTTTGTTCCGGCTCGCTTTTCCCCCGACTTTTCCGTGGGATCAATGGCGAATCAGAACTACCGAATGGTATCCCACGCAACCAATGCGTCGCGCACACTTCGCACATCGTGTATGCGCAGGATATCCACACCCAGTTCGGCCAGGGCAATAGACACACCAACGGTGCCGGATTCTGCTTCTTCAACGGGGCGGCCGAGAATCTTTGACAGGAATCGTTTTCGCGAATGCCCGATGAGAACGGGTCGCTGAAGAGCCTTCTGCAATCGCGGAACGGACTTCATCAGTTCGAGATTATGTTCCGCTGTTTTGCCAAAGCCAATACCCGGATCCACACACATTCGTTCGGCCGGGATTCCCGCCATCAGGCAACGATCCACCTGCTGCTGCAAAAACTCGCAGACTTCACTCACGACGTTGGCGTACCGAGGATTGAGCTGCATCGTTTGCGGTGTTCCCTGAATATGCATCAGGCAGATTCCCGCATCATTGATGCGGCAGACATCCAACATCGCCGAATCAAACGTCAATCCAGAGATATCGTTCACGATCTCCGCACCAGCCTCAAGAGCCTGGCGAGCGACCTCGGACTTCGTCGTGTCAATGGAGATCGGAACACGCAACCGTTGTGCTAACTGACGAATCACAGGAATCGTACGCTGCAGTTCGTCATCCAGTGCCACTGGTTTCGCGCCGGGACGAGTCGACTCGCCCCCGATGTCGATGATGTCAGCCCCAGCGGCTTCCATCTCCAGAGCTCGGGCGATCGCGTTGTCAACGATGTTGAACTTTCCGCCGTCAGAAAAACTGTCGGGTGTCACATTCAGAATTCCCATCAGCAACGGAAGTCGCTGACGTGTCAAATCACGAGTACGCAGAGTCCAGCTGTGTCTCATCTGGCAGCCTATTCATAACGCAGAGCATCGATGGGATCCAGTCGGCTTGCGCGCCAGGCTGGATAAAGTCCGAACACCAGACCTACCACGGCGGCAAACACCATAGCGACGATCCCGGCGGGAATAGATACGACAACGGGCCAGTCGGCTCCGGGGCTGATCGCGTTAATCATACTTGTGATTCCCACGGAAGCACCGATCCCCAGTGCCAGACCGATCGCACCGCCGAAGCAACTCAGGACGACGGATTCGATCAGAAACTGAACCATGATATCCCGGCCGCGAGCTCCCACAGCCATGCGAACGCCAATTTCGCGAGTTCTTTCTGTGACAGATACCAGCATAATATTCATGATCCCCACGCCGCCCACAAGCAGCGAGATTCCTGCGATGGAGGCCAGCAACGCCGTCATGATGCCGGTGATCTGCCCAAAGAGTGCTGACAACTGAGCACTGGTGACAACTTCAAAGTCGGGCTTCTGACCCGCAGCGATCTTATGTCGGTCCATCAGCAGTTGCGTGATCTCTGTTTTGGCAGAATCAATCAGCTCGGGTGCTCTTGCTCCGACAAGAATCGCCGCCACATCATTGAATGAAGATCCCTGAAGCCGCTTCTTGACGGTTGTGTAAGGCATCAGCATCACATTGTCCTGATCGTCCCCGGTCAGTGACGCGCCTTTCTTTCCGAGCACTCCGACGACCGTGAATGGAATATTCCCGATTCGCAGCTGTTGGCCGATCGGATTGTCGGCGGGAAACAATTCACGCACGATGGTGTGGCCGATCACACAAACGCAGTTGCCTGCTCGCTCATCGCGTTCCGTGAAGAAGCCTCCCGCATCGATATCCCAACTGCGAACTCTCAGATAGTCGACCCCCACGCCCCACATTTCGCGAGGCTGCATGTTGGTGTTGCCTCGAATCACGGGCTTCGCGCCAAAGACAAGTGGTGAATACGCAAGTACCGATTCGCATTCACGGCCTATCGCTTTGGCATCATCATACGTCATGGATGGCAGGCTGCCCGTTTGCACACCGCGGCGTTTTTCCCTCGTTGGCTGTACGACAATAAAGTTGGTTCCGATCGACTGAAGCTGATCCTGCAGCAACTGCCCCGCGCTGCTGCCGACAGAAACCATGGTCGTGACCGCCGAGATCCCGATAACGATCCCAAGCACTGTCAAACTCGCCCGCATCTTGTTTCGCAACAAAGCACGGATTGCAACGGCAACAGTCAGAAAGAAGCTCATGGCGTTCCCGGTGGCTTAAGACCAACGACGACTTCGTCATCCGATTTAAGATCACCACTGATCACATGCGTGAACCGATAATCGCTCTCTCCGATAGTAATCTCAACGGCTTTGAGCTTTCCTGTGTACTTGCTGTCTGATGGTTGCTGAGTAGCGGCTTTTACTTCAGCAGTCGTTTCCTGCACCCAAACAACTCGTTTCGATGCCGCCAGGGCTGCTTTGGCGGCATCATCCACAGGTGGTTCCTGTGAAGATGTCGCTTTGTCGGCGTCTTCGGTCTCTGGTTGGAAACTCAGCTCGAGATATCTCTGATCGGAATCTCGAACGTGTGTCTTGTCCGGCGGAAAACGCAATGCGGCATTCGGGATCTTCAACACATTTTTGAGCTCGCTTACCTGGAAAGTGATCTGAGCAGTCATGCCGGGAAGTAGTTTCAGTTCTGCATTCTCACTGGCCACGATGACCGGGTAAGTGACAACACTTTGAGTCACAATCGGGCTCAGGCGAATCTGTTCGATGAACCCCTCTTCGAAGATACGACCGGGATAAGCATCAACCGTGAAGTAGACGGGCTGGCCGGCCTCCTTGGCACCTTTAATCAATCCAATGTCAGCTTCATCCACCGAGGCGAAGATGTGAACTTTTTTGTGAAGATCCGGAGCAATAACAAAAAGCTCTGGTGTCTGGAACGAGGCCGCAAGGGTTTGTCCGGGATCAATTTTTCGATCGATCACCATGCCGTCAACCGGCGACACAATCTTTGTGTAGTTGACATTCGCCTGGGATGTGTCGAGGACAGCCTGCGCTTGCTGTATGGCAGCTTCGGCCACCGCAACCTGTGCGTCCAGAGCTTCTCGCGCAAACCGATACTGGTCCAGTTCTGTCTGCGCGATAAAGTCGGCATTTTCAGCCTTCAAAGCTAACGATCTTTTTTCGTCGTTGATTGCTCGCTGCAACTCGGCCTTTACTCGCAACACTTCTGCTTTGCGAGTGAGCAATGACGCCATATCACGATCAACAGCAGCCTTGTAAATTCGAGGATCGATTTCGGCCAGCAACTGATCCTTCTTCACTTCATCGTTAAAATCGACATGTAGTTTAGTGATCGGACCAGACACAAAGCTGCCGATCTTCACCGACAGCACAGGCTTGACTTCACCGGAAGCATTCACCGTCAGTCGCAGATCACCTGTTTCCAGCTTTGCTGTTCGAAAGCGGGGTTTGTTGCGCTCCGCCAGCCACTGTTGCCCTGCCGTGAATCCGAAATAACCGAGCCCTCCCAGAAGAAGGAGAATCACGACAACTTTAATCAGAGTTCGCATTCGTCAAACTACTCTCCATTGACTTGCCGGCATTCCGGGAATGCTTCGCCGCTTTTTTGAGCCGTAACAAGTTCAATGCTGTGATGAAGATAATCCCGAGAAGCAAACCAAACAGCAGAGGCGTACCCATAAAAGTGGCATTGGGAAACAAAGGGGAGCAGAGATCTCCGATAATTCCGATGCTGATCAGCCAAAAGACTGGTCGTGTGCGATGTTGCGTGTGCTTCATCACCACTAGCTGCTCTATCCCGGAACTCCCGTTGCCGAACAACTAGCCGCTGCCATGACCGTTCCCCCAATAATCGGCAGTAAGCTGCGGCTTCCGTTGGTCTGAGTGTCCAACTGCACAAAAACGCCGGGGTTCTCTTCAAGAGGAGTTGGCGGCAGGTCCTTCGCAAGCACTGTTTCGATGAAAAAATGCAGCAGATTGCGGATTGGCTCGTCTTCAATATCCGCCACCAGCGACTCCGCTTTTTCGCGGGACCGTTCGACCAGCATCTCTGCCTTTTCGAAGACATCGCATGCTCGAAAGATTTCCCGCAACCGATCCACTCTCTTGTGATTCGATGACCGAACGGGAGCCTCCGACAGGATTTCCTTCAGTTCGGCTTTCTGCACGTCATTCGCGTCTTTCAACGCCTGAGCCAGCAGCAAAGTTGGCCGAAGTGCTAGTGCGTCCTGACCAGCCAAAAGCTTGTTGTCTGTGTCACCCTGCCAGTCCTTCAGGTCGTTCAAAACCTGAAACGCAACGCCTACGTGACGACAGAATTGAGGTACCAGGTCCGTCTTCGCCAACGGATGATCAGCCATCCTGAGTCCAGCATACAGAGCTGCTTCAAAAGCCGGCGATGTCTTCAGCGAATAAATCTGCAACGCATCCAGCGGTGTCAGGTTCCAGTCCGGCGACTTCTGGAACGCCATTTCTGCACCCTGGCCGTCGCACAAACGAATATGAGCCGTGGACATACTGTTGAGCACATCAATCGCCACTTCCGGGCTCAGATCTCGCGCGGCATGAATGAATCGATAGCCAAGCCCGATCAGGTAATCCCCGATGTTGATCGCATGGCCAGATCCGTGCTGACGATGGAGCGTCTCGCGGCCGTAGCGATACTGATCGTCGTCCTGAATATCATCATGGACCAGCGATGCTTTGTGAAACGCTTCGATCGCCATGGCTACACGCGCGACCGCATCGGGTACTTCGGGAGTTGGATCGCCGGTCGTCAGCGTGCCCTTGCCGGACGCTGCATGCCAGGCGGCCAGCGTGATAAATGGACGGAACCGCTTGCCACCCTTGGCGAGCCACTCGTAAGCGATGTTTTCCGTAAACGCCACCGGTGCGTTACGACGCGATTCGTCCTTCGTGCGTACTCGCGGCAGAAGTCGTTCGAAATCGTCTTCAAACATCTTCGCCGAGGCTCGCATGATCGGCACGTAGCTGGTTGTCGGTTGTTCAGGAAGAGGCTCATATTTATCGAGCACGTCCCAGACCCAGGCTTCGTCGAGAGTCGTGTTCAGGCAGTCGCCCGAATGCAGCGGCACTGCGTACGAAGGCACACCGGCGATTAGAATCTTGTCGATCGCTTTCTCAAGCACATTCAAACAAGCAACGCCCAGAATTCCGTCGATGTAACCGGAGACAATGATCTTCAGAACGACCGGCGATCCTTCGGCGACCAGAACTTTGTACCCCAGCTGTTCCGCGCGGACTTTGTAGTCGGCGATTGAGCAGGCTCCGCAGCGTTCACAGTCGAGTCCGAATTGAGTGTATTCCGCAGGGCAGCCTTCCGCGTGTTTCAGGCAGTGAGGCAACAGCAGCATGCGGCGATGGAAAGGAATCGCCAGGAACTGCTGCTTCCAGAAGAAGTTACCCACCATCACCATGGAGAAACCGAGGAACTTCTCGGGCAGCCCCATCTGGTCCAGCAGAGTTCGTCCATGGTGTTCCAGCTCATTGCGGGTAAACGCACGGCTGCGATCCAGAGTGCGAGCGTACTCTTCCGCGGCGGCTTTGACTTTTTCTCGCAGTTCCAGAGTTTCCGGAACGGCTTTCAAATGCGTCGTGCTGCGACGCTTGCCCTTTTTCTTCACCGGGGCCGGATCATCATCGTCTTCGATCAGCCGGTGGTCCTCGGGCCAGGAAGGCCTCATCGGCTCGTCATCGTCAGCGATATCTTTGTCGACGGGGGCGATTGACACGGATTTATTCTCCGGAAGGAGCGATGAGGGTAGGTGGTCGAAATTAGGTGTATCGTTGATCGCGAAGCAATTCAGGATGTTGAGGTTTCCAGAACCCAGCCTGCAGGGGAAATGCCCAGCCGCTCGCCGCAGTTCTAGACTTCGAATCCCCTGTTCACAGTCGTCCGCCAGCGGTTTAACCCCGCTGCCGCGAATATGATTGGATAAAGATCCTCAAAATACCAGAGTCGAGCAAAATAGAAGCCGATCGGACTCGGCCGATCTACTGTGCCTTCATTCACCCTGACTGCCAGCCATTGAGCTGCTCGGTCAATCGCTGGACGAGCGACCGAAAAGTCGACCAAACTGTCCAATGCCAGTCCAGTTTCCTCCACAGAACTCTCCAAACCGCGACGAGCTGACCATCCCCCGTCATCGTTTTGATTTTCCAACAGCCATTGCACCGCCTTCCCGCAGCACTCCGACTGATGTTCGCCTATCGTACCCATCGCGCGAACGACTCGCGACGTTCCGTACAGAGGATTTTCGTCCTCTTCGTTGAATTGGTGACCAAACCAAAGCGGCAGCCACGTTCCGTCAGGTCGTTGAGCGGATTCCAGGAACCGAATCCCCCGTCGCATCGATCGTTCACATCGGCTTTTTAGTCGGGAATCAATTTCGGACACACGTTTTAGCCAGGAATACAGGGCTCGAAGCACGTGAGCAGTCAAATCGCACGAACTTCGGTCAAACGGCAGCGTTCCCCAACCTCGGCAAAACGTTGGCCAGCCTCCGTCACGGTTTTGCAAATCCAGCAACCAAACCGCCCCCGCGCGTAAAGAAGTGATCTCTTCTTGTGAAAACGACTCTTTCGGTCCGCGAAGATTCATTACTGCCAGCATCGCCCCCGGAGTATCGTCGGCATCCGGGACACCGCCCGGTAAATCGGTCCACGACCAACCTCCTGGCGCCGCGTGCGTGTACGGATGAACGGTCTTGTATTGTTGTCCGAGTAGCCATGAACGGATGGCAAGCGACCAATCAGGACTCGCAACCTCTGTCTGATTCTCCTGTGTTGCCTCTAGCCCTTCGCTGAGTGCATTTACACTCAGCGTCGTTACCCAGGTTGAAAGATTAGTATCGATCGGCCAACTGCCGTCTTCTCGGACAGACGCTTCGATGAATTTCAGGCAACGCTGAGTGACCACGTGATCGAACAGTCCGCAACCGAGTAAGCTCATACATACGAAGCTGGTCAGCGGAGTCGCCTCGAGAAATCCACCGTGTGGCGGCTGAATCGATTCCAGCACCTTGATAGAAGGCCCAACGGCCGCGCGACGAATCATTCGCATTACGGGATTCCAGTGGCCCTGATGCTTGAAGATGACTTGTCCGATGGCAATCAGAGCCGGCAGTGCGTAGCTAACCACTGGCATTTTTATCGCCGCGTACCAGCGGTGAGGCACGCAAGACAACTCAAAGGGCAATGGAATGACATCCTTCCAATCGACAATTCCTGCCAACGCACAATGGGTAAGAATAGGAACCGAAAACGTGCGATCTTTTCCGTACCGCTTGATCACTGCCGGGACTCCCCCAGCTTCCTTCACATAGCGGCCCGACGATTCCATAGCCTCCCACAGCCGTTGCTCCTGTCGAGAACGAAACGCGGAATGCTGTTGCCGCCGGTCTTGATCGCGGAACAAATAATGGCTTCGAGCCTTGAAAACAGCATGCCCCAGCATCGTGGTCGAGATATTGCTGATACTCAGCACGGTATCGCCCCAGCCGCCATCGGCATTTTGGTGCTCTGCCAGCCATATCAACCCGCCTTCAATCAATGTCAACCACTTCAACTGCAAAGCTTCGTCAGGGGTTGCTTCGACGGCCTTATGGAGTGCCATCACCGCCGTCGCGGTGGATAGCGCCGATGTCGACAGCCGACCTGTCCACCATCCGTGATCGTTGCGTTTCGACTGCAACAGCCGCTTCACAGTTTCGACGGCAGCAAGAATGGGAAGACAAGGTTGCTTTTCGGAGGACATTCGTGAGATAAGAATTCTGAATCACGGCGGAATCGAAGCGGTTAGAGTCTGCTGACGTCACGCACAGTTCAAAACTGATCGGCGAAACATCGATGATTCAGCGTATCAGGCTGGAGTCTGTCTGTCAGTTGGATGAGCTTCAGATGTTCCCGAATCATAAAGTGACTGCGATCCAATCCGCAGTGGACATTCCGGGCGTCAGTGACCAAAGTTCGAACTGAATTCATTCGTTTTAAGCAGTTGATCCGCCCGCACATTCAGAAAGGTTGTCGTTAATGCAAATCTGGGTTGATGCAGACGCCTGTCCCGTTGAGGCAAAAGAAGTGCTTTACAAGGTGGTCAAACGCCTGCAGATTCCAATGACATTGGTCGCCAACCAGATGATGTGGATTCCTAAGTCCGAGTTGATCCGGTTTGAGCTGGTC
>JANPHT010000276.1:0-5759 GCA_031424595.1 Planctomycetota bacterium | reverse complement strand
CGTTGTTACAGGACTTGAAGAGTCGTGGATTGCTTGAGGATACCTTGATCTGGTGGGGCGGCGAATTTGGACGCACGCCGACGGCCGAAGCCAGCGGTGCCAGCGCCGGGAGGGATCATAACCAGGAAGGTTTCACGATGTGGCTGGCGGGCGGCGGCGTCAAAGGCGGTTTTCGTTATGGCTCCACGGATGACTACGGCTACTATGCAGCTGAGAATAACGTCCACATTCACGACTTGCATGCGACAATCCTGGACCTTCTCGGTCTGGATCATGAACGACTCACTTATCGTCACGCGGGCCGCGATTTTCGATTGACTGATGTTGAAGGCCACGTTGTGCGAGAAATTTACTCGTAGGCAGTTTCATGATTGTTGATCGTTTTCTGAATCTGATTCCGCAATCACGTCGCCATCGACTTGTTTGCTCTGATAGACTTCTGCAGAGACCAGAAGTCTCGAGTCCTGATGCCTCCGGTGACCGAAAAAGTCGATTCGATTTGAGACGTTGGCTTGCGTTACTGCTTATTTTCTATGCTTCAGTCGTTGAGACTTTCGGGCAGGAGCAGTCTTTCGTTCCGGACTCAAGGACTTATGAAAAGGAAGTCGCGCCGTTTTTGAAAGCTTACTGTGGAAAATGCCACGGTGAGCAGACTCAGGAGGCCGAATTTCGCGTCGATCAAAACCTCAACGCAGATCTTTCCGATCGATCGAATCGGCAGCGTTGGAGTGAAGTGATTGACGTGCTGAATGGCCATTCCATGCCGCCGGAGACTGAGGCACAGCCTTCGCAGGATGCCACGGCAAAGATCGTCGACTGGGTGACTGAACAATCCGTTCTGGCCGAAACCGTCAGCCGATCGACATCGGTTGTCCTCCGCCGACTCAATCGTCATGAATATCGAAATACGATTCGCGATCTCGTCGGCGTGGATTTCGACACATCCGGCTTTCCTCAGGACCCGCCCGCCGGAGGTTTTGATAATAACGGCAGCGCATTGACGATGTCGCCGCTGCATTTGGAATTGTATTACAACGCCGCAAGGCAGATTCTCGACAGAGCGATCGTCACTTCAGATCAGCCACCATCCATTCAATGGCGATTTGAACCTGAGAGCGGAGATTCGGACAGTAACCGCGTCGTCTACGATGGACAGCGAGTGATCCTGAATGGCGGTAACAATGTGGCTCAGGATGGTTTCCGAATCCTGCATCATGAGAGCTGGGATCGAAACGTTAACGCTCGGGATTTTCGCCTGGCTCATGCCGGGGAATACATCATCCGCGTTCGCGCGGCCGGGACTGTGCCGACACGCAATGAAGTCGTCGAATCAGCACAAGGGTTTCTTCAGACTCGACTGGAGAAACAGACTGTCGAGAATCCCAAGGGCGAAAAATACCATCGCGAGCAGTTCGAGCGTGATATTCTGCACTTCCAGACCAATCGAATGTACGACTTCGGCCCGCCCCGGGCTCGGCTGACGATGACTCAGGGCGGACAGCCTCGCGTTCTGGCCGACTTCGACGTCAATGCAACTCCCGCGAATCCGGAGATTCTGGAATTCAGAACTCGATGCACGGCCGACAACTCCGGCGTCACCATCGACTATGCATACAGCATTCCCAGTGAATTGGAGAACTTCTGGTTCCAGACCGGTGAAGCATTTGCTCGGCCCCGGCTCTATATCGACTGGATCGAAATCGAAGGTCCGATCCATCCCTCGTGGCCGCCTGCGAGTCACACAGCAATTCTGTTTGATTCGGCCGAAAAACAGTCCGACGAATCGAGTTATGCTCGCCAGGTGCTGATGCGATTTATGTGCCGCGCATTTCGTCGACCGGTGACGAACGCCGAAGTCGATGAGAAACATCGAATATTCGGCACCGCACGAAATTCAAATGCGACGTTTGAGGAAGCCATTCGTTCCTCGCTGACAGCCGTATTGGTGTCACCGAATTTTCTGTACCTGACTGAGGATCCACCGGACATATCAGCAGCGTCTTCGCCGTTGAGTGATCACCAACTGGCCGCCCGACTGAGTTATTTTCTTTGGAGTACGATGCCAGATACTGAACTCACCTTGCTGGCGGATGGCAATCGTCTTTCAAGAACGGAGGTGATTCATCAGCAGGTGGATCGTATGTTGGCTCATGCCAATAGTGATGCGTTTGTCAGGAGTTTTGCCGGGCAATGGCTTGGACTGCGGGATGTTGGAGCTAATCCGCCTGCGGAAGACTTGTATCCTCAATACGATCGCCATCTCGAAACATCGATGGTCGAAGAGTCCGAGGCTTTCTTTGCAGAGATTCTTCGCAATGATCTGGATGCGATGAATTTTGTTAAATCTGATTTCGTTGTCATCAACGAACGGTTGGCGCGTTTTTATGGAATCGATGGAGTGAAGGGCGACAAATTTCGAAGAGTCGCGCTGCCTGAATCGGTTGTTCGCGGAGGTGTCATGACTCAGGCTTCCATGCTGACGATCACCTCCAATGGCACCCGCACGTCGCCGGTGAAACGAGGAACGTGGATTCTGAAGAATATCCTCGGAACAGATCCGGGACTTCCCGTTGCCAACGCCGGCGAAATTGCACCTAAAGTTCCAGGCATCGATAAAGCGACTGTCCGGCAGCGTCTGGAAATTCATCGCAGTCTGCCTCAATGTGCTCGGTGTCATAATAAGATTGATCCGTTGGGATTTGCACTCGAAAACTTCAATGCCTGCGGCGAATTCCGCGAGCGAGAAGGACACGGATACAAAGGACGCATCGAACGCGATGATCCGCTGATTGATGCCTCTTCGCAACTGCCTGACGGAACGAAGATCACGGGAGTCAGCAGTCTGCAGAATACGTTGATCGCCAGGGAAGATCTTTTTCTGAAGTGCATCAGTTCCAAGGTGTTAACGTACGCGCTTGGCCGAGAACCTGGACTCGCCGATCAGAAGACCGTTTCCGCTGCTGTATTGCACATGAAGCAGAATGGGAGAACCCTTCGTTCGCTGATACAGTTTGTGTGTACGTCGCCTCAGTTTCATCACCGCTGACTGGCCGACTCATCACAGCAATCCAGCAAGGTCAGGTTACAACCGAGCAGCAGCAACGAAGCCAACTTGCGTCTCCTGACGCTCGCGAGGATTAGACTACGGGATTTTCCAGCGGCCTTAGATTTTCTCGGCGAGCTTTCCGATCGGCACCGCCAACTGGTTTTTGCAGGACTTGCGAACCTGATCCGTGGGATCGTTTTGTCACACCGCGCGGTCGTGGACCCCAACCGCACGAATCTGGTCGAGAGCGAGATCTGCAATTTTCTTCATCCCCATCCGGCGGATCGCGACGGTGACATCGGTAATGGTGACCCGGCTGGGATTATGAGTGGCGTCATTGGCCAATGCCAGAATGACTTTCGACAGGACAGGGTCCTGCTTTACCTTTTTGGCAATCTCAGAGAACTCCTCGGAATCTGACGTTGCTGAGAAAAACATGTCCACGGCAAGAGTCGATGTGGGCAGGCTGGCAGGCAAAATGTCTGCCTCAGGACTTGTCGTCGCTGCCGATCGACGCCGAGCCGCCCAGACGGCGGCTTTCGCTGCAAATCCTGCGTAGTTTGCTGGCTTATAGATCACATCATCGACACCACGGCTGATCAGTTCTCGCGTCATCCTGGGATCTGCAATTCCGGAATGGACAACGACGAGAGGTCGGTTCGGTCTGGACAAAATCTCGATTGCCAGGGTATGTCCATGCACACTTGGCATACAGAGATCCGTGACGACGAGATCAAACTCATCCGTTGACAGTCGCTTCAACGCGTCCACGGCGCCTTCCGAGAGCGTACAGTGAAACCCTTCGTGTTCCAGATTGAATCCCACCGTCCTGCGCGAAATGACATCATCATCAACGACGAGGGCCTTGAGTTGTTGATCCGACACTTTGCTTTCCTTTGCTGAAAATACGAAACTCTGCAGAGACTTAATTCGACTGTCCCATCGTGATTCGAAATTGCGGAATAAACACGAGGCAGCGTGCCATCTCTGTCTGAAGTTTGTCAATCACGTCAGTCGCAATGGCCGCCTGACCCTCGCGACCGGCCGTTTCAATTTCGGCCGCCAATCGCTCAAGACATTGTGCGCCAATGATCCCTGCGGTTCCCTTGAGTGCGTGAGCGGCCTCAGCGGCTGCCAATGACTCGTGCCTTTCCGCGTGCTCGACAATCTTCTCCGCGTTTCGCTTCCCACTGGATTCAAATTCCTCAAGTAACATCAGCGCGAACGAGATCTTTCCCAGGCATCGCGACATCAGCCCTTTCGTGTCGAGTGGGCACGGACTCAACGATTCAGTCCGGGTCGTCCGTGCTTCGGATTCCATCGAGGTATTAATCGTCATGATGATTTCCGTGGCAAAATGGACTCTGAATTACAAACAACAACGGCTGATAAACTCTTCGTGAACCGTGAGGCTTAGGTGATGATCATGGGATGCAGACCACGTCCTGCAAGGGCAAGTGTTGCAGGAGGGTTTTAAGCAGAAGACTGGGATTGAGAGGCTTGGTGAGATAATCGTCCATACCCGCTTCGACGCACCGCTCACGATCGCCGCTCACAGCATTCGCCGTCAGTGCGATGATCGGAATCCGATATGAATCCAGCGAACTTGATGCCATCCGCCGAATTGCTCTTGTGGCATTAAAGCCGTCCATCACGGGCATCTGACAGTCCATCAAAACGAGATCGTATCGTTGACTTTGGACCGCCGCGACTGCATCTTCGCCGTCCTCGGCCAGATCAAACGTGCATCCGAAGTGCTTCAGAATTTCTCCGACGAACATTTGATTGATTCGATTGTCTTCAGCGACCAGTACATGGCCGGTGAGTTGGGGTGCCACTTCTGTCTGTCGGAGATTTGCCTCATCAGTCACCGTCGATTTGATCGGCTCAAGAGCGGCCACCGTGATGAGCGAATCAAACAGATTGCTGGGTCGAAGCGGTTCGTGGAGGACGTGTCGAATTCCGAGTTTCCGCAACTGATGTTTTCGGTACGATTCCAGATGAGCTCCAAATCCAATGACCGGCAGACCGTATTCGTTCGACAGGATTTCAATCAATTTGTGCCGCTTTGTTAACTCGTCAGAGCCGTCAAAGGGATTTGTCGAATCCATACCGGTTGCTGGGCCCGAATCCGCCGGCAATTTCATGAGCACAACACGGATTGGCGCACCAATGGACTCAGCCGAGGTGACTGCCTGAACCGCTTCGGCATCTGTGCTGACAGTCAGCGCCGGGCAGCCCCATGCACGCAGGCAGTCAAGAATCCGGACGCGATCCTGATCATCGCCCGAGACGACAAGCACCCGGATATCGGCGATGTTCGTGACCGGGCTGGACACGTCAGACTTTGATTTGATCAACTGCACGGGAACTTCAAACCAAAAAGTCGAGCCGAAGCCTATTTGGCTGTCGATGCCGATACGACCGCCCATCAATTCCACCAATTCTTTGCAAATCGAGAGGCCCAGTCCCGTGCCGCCGAATTCTCGTGTGGTCGAAACCTCCGCCTGCGTGAACGGACAGAACATGCTTTTGATCTTCTCCGCAGAAATTCCAATGCCGGTGTCTGTGACGAATGGCACTAGCTTAAGCGGAAACCGTTCCATGACAAGAGTTTAGGACGCTGTCGAAGCAACGCTATCAACCAGTGCAAGACGACGCAGTTTACCGGGTTGGTTACCCATGATTCCCAATTCATCGATTGGGGCGTGAT
>JANPHT010000275.1:0-14659 GCA_031424595.1 Planctomycetota bacterium | reverse complement strand
TCCCAGCGCCAGCAGGAACAGTCCGATGAGGATGTAGAATTTCGGGGAAGTGCGCATCGCTGATTTTTCATCGCTGGAAATAAGCATTGGCTGAAACTCGACGAAACGCACATGAATCCTGCAACACACATCCCACCGCCCAGGGACGCATTCACAGTGACGCATTCACAGCGATCAGCGACTCCGTTGACATACGTCCCAATGACGCCTATTTCGCAGCCGGAATATCAGAAGTTTCGTTCTGCCCAGGTCGAATCAGCAAGACCACAACTATTGAAATCGCCGCGACCATCGCAAACGCACCGAAGATAACGTTCAGAGGGACCTGGCGATCACGCAAATAACCGAACCCCCAGTCACCAAATCCTCCGCAGCTGATACTGACAAGATTCATAATGCCGTAGCCGGTCGCTCGCAATTCCGGGCGAACAATCTGACAAAGAATCGGCATGTTGTTGCAGTCAAAGAATCCCCAGCCGAATCCGAACAGTACCAGCCCACCCACGGCGATCGCCGCTGTCGAAGCGTTGCCGACGCTGAAAAGCGCGGGAAGAAACATGGCCATTCCCAAAGCACTGACAAAGATGCGGCCGCGATTTGACTTTTTCATCCAGCGATCGGCCAGATAACCGCCAATGGCCGCACCAAGAATCGATGCTGGATGAACGAAGGTCGCGACCAGTCCGGCCTTGCCCTGCCCCAGCTGAAATTTCTCTTTCAGAATGTCGGGCATCCAATCCTTCACAACCCAACCGGCAATGGCCGGCAAAGTAAAGTACAGCACCAGCAGGAGATAATTTGGATTACTCACAAGCTGATGGACCGACTGTTTTGGGCTCAGCGATTCTCTGTTGGATTTTCGCACAGGCGAGCGGAGAAAAAAGAAGAGTGGAATTGAATAGAGCACTCCCACAATGCCACAGGCAGAAAACGCCCAGCGCCATCCATAGTCAGGAGACTCAGCCACAAATCCTGCGAGGCCACCAACAATCAGTCCACTGTAGATCCCTGCCTGGTGAACTCCGACAGCTCGCGACCGCGTGCTCCCGACGTGAAAGTCGGTAATCAGCGCCAGCGCGGCGGGGATATAAAAGGCTTCGCTGATCCCCATCAGGGCTCTTGTGGCAATCAGCATTTCATAAGAATTCACATAAGCGGTCAGCCAAGTGACCGCCGACCAGACTAACAGGCTGAAGCCAATCACAAATCTGCGACTAAAACGGTCTGCCACGTAGCCACCAAACGGGCTGAGAAAGGCATAGACCCACTTGAAGGATCCCAGAACGATCCCCCAATTCTCTTTGTTAGCGATCCCCGGGATGTCGTTGACCATCGACGATTTCATCGTGGCCAGCATTTGACGATCGAGGTAATTCAGCAACGCTACGGGAAACAACAGCAGCACAATGACCCAAGCCAGACGCGTCATCGGTTCCGACGCACCGGATGCCCCAATCGAACCATCGTGGTACGGGGGAACGTCGTATGGATTTTTCAATCGGTCGGGGGACTCGGTCATCAGGAAACTTCTGTGTGGTTCGGCCGGACATTGTGCTGTCGACGGTCGGACTATCGATAGTCAATCTCGATATCGCCATCGCGTTCGATCTCATAATCCACGCCGCGATAGGCGCGGTAGCGACCATTTCGTCGGTAATATCCACCGTACGATGGCACTGCAATGGCCGGGGGAGCCATGACGGGACGTGGGGCGTAGTACGCCGAATAAGCCGAAGGCATCACAGCAACGTTTTGCACTGAAGGGACCATGGGTGCGTAGTACTGTGTCGAGTAGGACAACGTGGTGACGGGATAAGACTGCACAGATACAAACGGAGATGGCACCATGTACGCTGGCTGATAGCTGACAACCGGAACAGCATACGCGACTGGCGGTCCGGCAAATGCATAGCCCGGGAAGTAGTAATGGTCACCGGCTTGTGCAGTTGCCGACACTGATGCAAGGCCCAGGACACAGATCAGAAGTTGACGCAACATTGTCATTGTCTCCACTCTTAAAGTTGACGGATTTGTTTCTGCTTCGAGGATTCCATTCCGCAGTTTCAAGACTCTTCGTTTTGCCAATCTGCCACACTGCGGTGTCTCAGTAGATTTTAACGCCGATAGAGCCTGCGAAAAGTCTCTTGTGCTGCAGAATAGCGGAATTCCCGGCATGGGTTGCCCAAATTCAGTCGGGGCCTGCCGAGCACTTCGATCCACCAAATGACTTTCATACCAACTTTGGAACGGCCTGGTCCCGCTTTTCTTCGGCATAGCTAAGGCGTATGTAAACCGGCTCCAGTGACTCCGGAGTTGCAAATTCCTGACGAAGCACCATCTCATAACCAAGTGATGCAACAGTCGAAGCTCGCGGCGGCCATAAAGGTGCCTCGAGGAGTTGATACCGGGCATCCAGCACCGACTTTATTCGGTCCAGTCCCGGCCCTGTTAATGGGTGGTCAGTTGGAAGCACTTCCGCAGCAGCCACACCAATACGTCCCTGGAGCTGCTGATAACCAGATGACGCATCTCGGCAATATGTCCCCGCAAAGACTTCACCTCGCTGAGCATCAATCACCGCGGTGACTTTCATGTGCTCATGGCCAGCCTGCTGGGCGATCGCTCGCAGAGTGTCCACGGCTATCAGTTGCGTTTGATTCAGCCAGGCGAAAGTCTTAGCAAACACCAACCCGACTCGGAGACCGGTGAAGCTGCCTGGGCCAATGCTGACGGCTAC
Organism: Planctomycetota bacterium; assembly: GCA_031424595.1. Classification (GTDB taxonomy): domain Bacteria; phylum Planctomycetota; class Planctomycetia; order Planctomycetales; family Planctomycetaceae; genus SXXK01. The sequence goes on along the minus strand of JANPHT010000275.1, from coordinate 11,922 downwards.
CGAACGAATATCAGCCGGTCGTAGATTCAGCTCTTTCAACAGAAGATCTACCTCCGAAACCAACGATTGAGCGTGGCGATGCCCGCCAGTTTGTAGAATTCGCTCAGCCAGCACGTTGCTTCCGTCGCTGATGGCCACGGATCCCTGAGTTCCTGAAGTTTCAACCGCGAGCAGCATGTAAGATCTCTAATGAGGACTGAATGCCCTGACCCAATGTGACAAGACTCGGACGCATTGACGATTCCGTTTGTCCGGCCAGCATAGTTCGGCAGATGAGTTCAAAATCGGACGTGCATTCAGGCAGCGTTCCTAACTGGCAGGTTGTCCAACCGCGACTGGTTTCCAGTCGATCAGCTGCATTTCCACCTTGTTGAATCCTCGAAATGAATTGATGACCGGCGCGAAGCTCACTGAAAACGGACCGGAATTTGCCTGCAGCTCTTCGGCCCATTCGCCCCGACCAAACGCGACCGCTCGCATGGAAGTGCCCTGCTGTTTCACCTTGATCGAGAGGTGACGATCGCCTTCTCCCATTGTCCGTGGCGGTTCTGCAAGTTCCACTCGATTTGCCACAAAGCGAGGTTGGGGATTAGACTGCCCAAACGGACCAAGTCGTTCCAGTTCCTGCACAGCTTTCAGCGTCACTTCCGCCAGCAGGACTTCAGCGTCAATCCGCAATTCCGTGTCTTCGCTCTTTGGCGAAAAATGCTCGTCCGCCCACGCTGCCAGAGTTTCCCGAACGGCATTCACCGCGGTGGCTTTCAGACGAACACCAGCGGCAGCCTTGTGGCCACCAAATCCGATGACATGTTCCCGGCAGGAAGCGAGTCCGGAGTACAAGTCAAAGCCAGCCCATGACCGACCGGAGCCGGTCCCCGTGCCATCATCCCGCAAAGCGATCAGGATCGTGGGCTTGCTGAATTCTTCCGTCATGCGGCTGGCGACAATCCCAATCACGCCGGGATGCCAGTCATGATTCGCCAGTACCAGCGTCTTGTGCTTTTCCCAGTCCGGATGTTCGGCAACCATCTCCTTCGCCTGCTTGAAGATGCGGCGTTCGACCGTCTTCCGATTGTCATTCAGTTCGTCAAGGTACTGCGCCAACCGACCGGCGCGTTCCACATTTTCCGTGGTCAGTAGTTCCACTGCCAGCCGCGCCTGACCCAGTCTTCCCGCAGCATTAATTCGCGGGCCCAGAGCAAATCCTATGTCGTCACCCCGTAGTTCTGGCTTTTCCATCAGCCCCGCAATCTTCATCAGGGACTTCATTCCCACGGAAGATTGCTCACGAAGACTTTGCAGACCGTATCGCACGATGACTCGGTTTTCCCCGATCAAGGGCACGACGTCTGCAACAGTTCCGACCGCGGCCAGTCCCACCGATTGCTTCAGAAACTCACGCATTCGGGGAGATGCCTTCTTTCCGTCTCCCAGCCGCTGGCAAATCGCCCAGGCAAGTTTGAACGCAACACCCGCACCGCATAATTCTCCAAATGGGTACTCGGTCCCCGGCAATCTTGGATGGACAAGTGCCAGAGCGTCAGGCAGAATCGGCCCGATATGATGATGGTCGGTAATGATTAAATCGAGTCCAATCGACTTGGCAAAATCTGCCTCGATCACGCTCGCAATTCCGCAGTCCACGGACACAACCAATCGCCGAGGATCTTCATCGTACAACTGCTGCAAGGCTGTGGAATTCAGGCCATAACCCTCTTCCATTCGACAGGGAATGTAATAGTCGACGTGGGCGTTATTCAGCTGCAGGCAGTGCCAGAGAATGCTGGTCCCAGTCACTCCATCGACGTCATAGTCCCCGTAAATCGTGATTCGGCGTTGATCCCTGATCGCCGCCAGAATCAGATCGGCAGCCTTGTCAATGCCCGGCAACTGCGACGGGTCGTGCAAGTCACTCAGCTTTGCGTCGAGAAACACCTGAGCGGATTTCGCGTCCCCAAATCCACGTGCGATCAGCACCTGCGCGAGCAGGGGAGAAATCCGCAGTTGTCCACTCAGTCGCCGTATCGCCGACGCATCGTGAGGATGAAAAGTCCATTTTCTTGACAAGAACGTGCTCCGTAAGGGCGAAGGTCAGAATAGCGTGAAAAGTGAAGGGTCAACACGGGGGGACTTTTGCCATGGTTCAGCGACTCCTCACTGCTGACTGATCATTTTGGAAGAATTCCTTGACAGACGAGCACTTTCGATGGCGGCCAGCGACGTTTAAGATCATTCACGTTGAAGATCAAACACGTTGAAGATCAGATTTTAAGGTGCTGCTGTCGGTGGCTTGATCGTCGGAATCTCTCGCGTCGTTCGTTCGTTAATATTTATGTCCGGCGCGTCAACCTCTACCAGGAGCTCGGTATCACCCAGCAGAATTCGGTCACCTGTCTTCAATACCACGTGGTCGATATCCTGATCATTGACGATCGTCAGATTCGTCGATCCGTTGTCGAATAGTTCGAAGCCACCTTGTGCAGACAACCGAACCTCCGCGTGAATTCGACTGAGCAGCAGATCGTTGATCGTGATGTCGGCTCGATGACTGCGACCTATCGTGACCGGCAGATCCCCAGTGGAAAACTGCAGGTTCCCGTCAGAAAAAATTGCAGATTTCAGTATCAGTCTTGCCATTTGAAATCTCATTCACCAGACAAAGTCGCCTGTCTCCCGTCCCAGGTCAGGATGGTACCTCGCTCGCCGCCCGCCAATTCAGGAATAACGTTTTCACCTCCAGGACAGAAGTCAAATCGGTCCCTGCATCCTCGCACAAAGTTAGTAACGGTCCATCCGGGCGATCCCTTTTGATTTCCCTCGATTCCGCCCTCAGCGAATTTTCCCCGCGTGGAATGATACGCTTTTTCTCCGCAATCAAAAGCAGGATCGTAAACACCCTCGATCGCGTTGGCTTCACTTCAGGGTAGTCAACTTGTTCAGTGTGCGGTGTGATGTTGCCAATTCGCATCGTCCTACAATCCGGAAAACCATCATTATGCACACGACCGGACATGAGAATAGCTGTGCTTCGGGACCTGGAACACGTCGTCGAGGAATATTTGGAGCTAGGTTTTCTCCGGCATCTGTTCCAATGGCAGATGCTGTCGGCCGGCGGAAGGTGTCAGTCAGAACTACGGTCTGCCAGCAGAGTTATCGATTTTCGCACTGTCGACAAGTCACGGAGACTGTCCGCTTGTGAGCAGTGTATTCCAGAGGTTTCTATGTCTCGTCGTCCTAACATTCCTCAGGCGAAAAAGTCCTCAAAGCCAGCGCTCGAATGCGTGACGGCCATTGAGGCCGCCGAAGAAATTCTTACCGAGGCGCAGTCTGCTCACGATAAGCACCCTAAAAGCGACAACGCTGTCGATACTTCATTCCGTGCAGATTTAATCACGCTTGGCGAAACGCTGCGCGACGAGTTCCGCAACTCAATCGCCGAACTTCAAGCGCTCCAGGCAGACGCCATCACAGCCCAGAGCGAGGTGTTGAGAACTCTCACGGAAATGATCTATCAGTCGTCTGCAAGTCAGTTCGATCCGAGCGACCTCATTACACAGGCATTCTCCGGAACTGAAGAGCGGTTGCTCGCTCGCATCGACAGCATGGCAGCCAACATTTCATCCGGTTCCAGTTCCTCTTCGCAAGAGACGGACAAGTCGCAAATAAAGCCTTCCTCGATCGGAGTGAAGCTGCAAAGTGCCACTCATTCCGTCACTCGATCCTGGGAGCAGATTCGCAGTGAATTGCTTCAGAACGGCGATTTGTCGGAATCAGCGACTTCGACAGTCGATCCTCATTTGGCAGAAAAACTGCACGAAGTCGCACAGTTGACATCTGATCGCCACTTTCGATTGCCTGAACAGGATTTGTCAATTGAGATTCCCCACATTGTGGACCCGGAATCGCTTTCGGACCATGAGCTTCGTGAAGCTTTTCGCCAGAGAGAAGCGTTTATTTCATCGTTGATCGCGCGCGTCCGCCGACAGCAGGAATCTTCCACAGGGCAACTGTCGCAGGAACAGTTGCGAACGCTGATTGTCGATCTGCCCGAAGAACTTGCTGTGCAGGTACGGCACACTCTGAAGCAGATGGAAGACCTCGCCCGAATGGGCGAACTGGAACTGTCGCTCGAACGTGCTCGAATCGCTCGTCAAGTGAATCAACTCGAACATTCCAAACAGCTGATTGAACGCAACGCACGCCAACTTGGACTGAGTCTGAACGAGGACGGTTCACTGACGAATAACGCAAATGTGCCGGGAAAAGGCACCAGCTCTCGTCGCTGGTTGGGTAAGCTTGGATTTGGTCAGTAGATCCTGATGGCGATTTGCTCGATGGACCTGAAAAGCACCTCAACCTGGTACTCAGAATCAGCCTGCGACATATGCTGAACCAGTCGAAAAATCACGGCGGCGGAACGACCGGACTACCAACGTCAGACATCACTGTAGTACGTCGTTAATCCTCGCACTGAAGTGCAATATCAATCCTGGCCCCAGAGTGCGTCGGCAATCCAGTCGAGATCCTCTGTTTGTACTTGAGCCGCCTCTTTACCTCGTCCGGCGCCAGCCGAATTCAGTGCGTTCAGCACCAGCAGACGCAACACACTGGCCAGAGGACTGCGAGGTCCCTGTTTCATCGCTCGCTGCACCAGCCGATGGTCACGATTCAGAATGACTTCGTTTTGTCCAGTCGGCGCCTGCCGGAAGTGTGCGTCGATCATTCGCTGAAAGCCTCGAGGAATGTCGCCATCTTTGCGCAATTCTTCGAACGTCTGAGCCAACTCGTAACGTTCATTCAGAAACGCGACGACGGGCAGGCCGGTTTGAAACGAAGCAATCATCACCCGTGCCTGAGTCGAACGCAGGAAATCACTCCACGCCGACGGAGCTTCTTCCAGTTCGGCCATTCCCATAACGGAATTTGCGAAGTTGGCCGATGAGGGTGTTGCCGGACGCAGATCAATGTGATCCTTTAAGTTGTCGGCGATCATCGAAGCCAGAAGACTCTCTTCAAAGCTGCGAAAAACATGGACGCACGGCGTTCGATTGGAAGCAAAGACATCATCCAGATACCGTTCCTGCCGACGATCTGCGTTGTACCAGATCACAAAGTCGACTTCGTTCTCATGCAGGGCATCCGCCGCGCTGAGATTCTGTATCTCACTGAACAACAGCGAACCCCGGGAAGTCTTGAATCGATAGACACTTGACAACAGCGTTCTCAGGCGTTGTTCTGCCAAAGCAGCACCGGCAAGTACATAGCGATGCCAGTTGACGATGGCTTCCAGCCGGTTGGGCTCTTCATCCGCCATCTTTTCCAAATGCATGAACAGGAAGTCATCGAGCGACGTGCGGACGATCTGAAATCGGTCGTCGCGAACAAGATCTTCGCGACTGGCCGTTGGCGAACATTCGTCGAGCTCCAGGACACCGCGCAGAAAGCTGGCCCACGGCGGAATTAAGTCCCGAACTCGCCTGGAAATCACCATCCGCCGCACCGTCACCGCAACCGTCGCTTCATCGGCGAAGCCCGGAGTTCGCTGGGGCGAAATGTACAAGGCTCCGGCAATGGAAACGGGCTTCTCAAGGCGAATCGGGATCACATCCAAAGGTGATTCGTTGAAATAGTTGGCCAGTTCCAGTTCAATGGCTTCGTGGTCCGGAGTAGGCTCAAACCATGCCACATTGATTACATTCACACGCGCGGCGCTGCCATTCAGATGTATCGGAATGGTCAGAAAATCGGCGTACTGTCGAATCGCCGCTTCAAGCGGTTCCGGAGAATCAGCCATTGAGCGGAACTGAGACTTCAGGTGCAGACAGACAGACGTGCCCACTGCGGTCCGTTCACTGGAAGAAAGCTGAATGCTCGTCCCCGGCCCGGCTTCCCACCGAATCGCCTCTGCAGAATCCTCCCGACGACTTTCCACAACCAGGCGGTCCGCCAGCATGAACGCGCTGAACAAACCGATGCCGAATTGGCCGATCAGATGATCTCCGTCGCCGGTCACATCTTCACGCTGTTCGTCGCTTCCGCGTCCCTTCAGCAGTCCCGTAATTCCGATCCCCAGTGTTCCCAGGAATTGCTCTGCATCGTCCGCTGTCAGCCCGATTCCATCGTCGTCAAAAGTCAGTGTCCCTGCGTGAGAATCCTGATAAATATCAATTCGGCCGCGAAACGTCAGGTCACGGCTTCGACGCCGCATGATGGCATCATGGGCGTTCTGAATCAGCTCTCGGATCGGCGTGTCCAGACGGCTGTAAAGTGACGACCCCATGATCTCGATGACACCGGCGATATCCACTCGAAACGGGATCTGGCGAGTCCACACGCTGTACACCTCAAGGCTTGTCTGACACTAGCTGATTTTTAGTAACGACGCGCCTAATCGCGCGGTGGCGTGTTGTATCCGCCCGAAGCGATGGTCGCAAACGGCTGAAAATCGGCGAGATTCAGCGAGAAAGAAGAATCCAGACGACAGTCACAAACTCATGTTCGATCCAGAAACACAATAATCGACGGGTTTCCTACGGGCGCGTAATGCCCCGTGAAGGCCAATGTTCCTGACTTGTGATCGACTCGAAAGACCGCAATATTGTCGCCACGCTGGTTGCAGCAGTAGAGGAAATCGCCCGAAGGGTCAAAACTGAAACTGCGCGGATAGTTGCCGCGAGTCCACTCATCAGCCACAAATGTCAGCTCACCCTGAGCACCTATCGAAAAGATACCGATGCTGTCATGCAGTCGATTTCCAGCGTAAACAAACTTGCCATCGGCAGAGACAAGAATCTCCGAGCAAAAATTGCTGCCCGCAAATCCCGGAGGTAACGTTGAAATCGTCTGTCGGGACGTCAAGTGCCCGTTCTTTGCATTGTAGTCGAACAGCACGAGTGTCGAGCCCTCTTCCTGGATCGAATAAAGCCATTGACCATTGGGATGAAAATGGAAATGCCGCGGTCCATCGCCCGGCGGAAGCAGAATCGTCGGATGTTCAGCCGGGGTCAGCGTTCCCTTCGAGACGTCAAACTTCCAGACGTAAATGGTATCGAGTCCCAGATCGACGTGCAGCACAAAATCGCCTGAAGGATCAGACTGGATCATATGAGCGTGAGTCCGATCGTGACCACTGAATGCAAAACTGCCCGGTGGCGCGTGAGTCGCTCGCACTGGTCCGATTTTGCCTTCGTCGTTCTTCACATCGGTCGCCTGTCCGAGTTGCCCGTCCTCAAGAATCGGCAGTACAGAAACGGAGCCGCCAAAATAATTGGCGACGAACAGAAATCTACCGGACGGATGCAGGCTGACATAGGTCGGACCGGCACCTCCCGAGCGAACGGTGTTCAACAATTTCAGCTTTCCAGCATGATCCACGGAGAACGCACTGACCGTGCCTTCGTTGTTCGCAACCACTCGATCCGTTTCATTGGCGGAATAAAGACGGTCACCGGCCGAGTTCAGTGCCAGACAACTGGGACTTGTGCCCATCTCGTAAGTATCAACGGCCGTCATTGCGCCGGTCGATCGATCGATTTGGAAGATATGAATGCCGCGGCCGTTACCAGGCGGCAAATCCACCTGAGTCGGCAAGGTGTCCTTCAGTGGTGAGCTGAATGTTCCCACGTAAGCAAACAGCGGGCCCTTTTTCTCAGAGGCCTGAGCCCATGTGCCGGCCGAACTCAGCACACCTGCGGCGGCCATTGCCGTGGAATTCTTCAGGAACGAACGACGAGTACGATCGAAAATTGTCATGACTGAATCCGTCAGGAAGGCAATATCGTGGAGGCTGTCTTCGCAAGGCTTGAGAGCAGTCTGGAAACTATAGCCGAGACTTCGAAATGTGCGAACCAACTCACGATTGACTTTACTTCAAGGCCGCTGCTTACTTTGCTCGTGGAACGGTGCAACGTTTGCGAAACACTCAATCGCCACGGCAGGAATATTGTCCACGAATTCTTGCCCCGCTCGCAAGACCCGCGGAAGTCTCAAGACTCAGGCAAAAAAAAAGGTCTCCGTTGTCACATTGATGGAATCGCTGCTGAGAAAGAAGGCTGTCATGGTGCCCAATCCCCGCTTGATGGCTCACAACTGCTGGCTCCAACTGAGTAAGATGCTGTATAGTTTTCAGATTCCGACGGAAATCTTTGTTAGTCCACTGAACGAGGTGAAGATCGAGTGTCCAGGAAAAAAGTCGACTCCCAAAGAATCGAGGATCACCCGGCAGCCAGGCGAGTATCTCGCCGCCCGTGGCTGTATTGGATCTCCGGTGTTTTGATTCTGCTCGTCGCATGCTGGGCGTTGGGAGCTTTCAGTGCGTTGTTGAACTGGGCTGCCACCACAGCGCTGCAGAAGCGTGACTATGAAAAGGCCGATCAAATCCTGACACTGACGAACAGTTTGAAGTGCCAGACATCCGAATCAGTATTTCTGCAGGCCCGGTTGCGACGAAAGCAGTTGCGAATTCCGGAAGTTCCGGAACTGCTTGTGGCCGCAGACAAAGCGGGCTTCGACAAGTCTCGCGTGCGACGTGAGTACATTCTGCTGGAAGCGCAAACCGGCCGTATCAGGCAGGTCGCTGATGAATTGAACGCCATGCTTCAGCAGGGCGACGACGACGGCTCAGAGATTTGTGAAGCCTACGTGAACGGCGCGATGATGATTGGTGCGGCCGATGTCGCGATGACCATCCTGCCTGTCTGGAAACAGGAATATCCCGACGATCCTCAGCCGCATTATGCTCACGCCAGAATTCTCGAATACCAGCAGAACACGGCAGAGGCGATTCGTGAGCTTCAGGATGCAGTACAAAAAAACAGTCGGCATTGGCCTTCAAGGTATGCTCTTGGCAGAATCCTGTTCGGCGAAAACAGGATCGAAGAATCCCTTGAGCAACTGACTGTCGCCATCAATATGAACGCAAACGCCGCGCCGCAACTTCAACGTGCAAAATGCCTCAGATCTCTCGGGCGTCTTGACGAGGCTTATCAAATCCTGCTTCAGCTTTCCAGATTGGATCGGTCCGTGGTTCGGTCAAGCTTCGCGCTTGTCTGTGAGCCTGAAAGCGGGCTGCCGATTGAGTATGAACTGGGCACGCTTGAGGCCGCTCTGGGAAATCATGATGACGCGGTACACTGGTTGGACCAGGTGCTGCAGGCGGACCATAATCATCTTGATGCCCGTTACGCGCGAGGCCTTTCGTTGCGAGAGTTGGGGAAACAAACAGAAGCCGAAAACGAACTTTCCGAAGTTCAACGAATTCGAACGCTCCTGCAGGAAATTGACCGACTTGTCGATGATATCAATCGCACGCCCAGCGAGCCACATTTGGCGGCAAGGTGCCGGATTGGTGAGCTTTACATTAAATACGAAAATGCACGACATGGTGTTTTCTGGATCCAGGAAGCTCTGAACAGAGATTCCAATTATCGTCCCGCACATGCACTTCTGGCCGACTACTACGAGTCATTGACCGCGACGGAACCCACGTACTCCAGTCTCGCGGAATTTCATCGAAAAGCGGCAACGGCTGGCGAAGTGACAGTGCCGCGTAGCGAGGTCGCTCCGTGAGATGTTGGCTCTGTAGTGCACTCCTGATTTCTGTTTCCGGGTGCAGGAATGAAGATTCTGCCAGTCAGCCGATGGTCCATCCGCGTCCTTCTGCGTCGGTTACGTTCGTTGATATTTCTGAATCGTCGAATGTCCATTTTGATTATCAGAATGGGCGGGAGAGTCGGCTCTATGCCATTCTGGAATCGCTCGGAGGAGGGTGTGCGGCACTCGACTTTGATCGCGACGGAAAGGTCGACATTTTCGCACCAGGAGGAGGTGCCTTTTCTGAAGGAAGCCAAATCAACGGTCAGGCATCGTCCCTGCTTCGCGCGAATCCTGCATTGAAATGGGAGAGTGTGGCTGACGCAGCAGGCTGTTCGATATCCCGATTTTATTCCCACGGTTGTACAGTGGCTGATGCAGACAGCGATGGATTTGCGGACATCGTCGTCACGGGCTACGGCGGACTGCAGTTCTTTAAAAACCTCGGTGATGGGACGTTTGTGGAACTCGCGGCCGACACGGGCCTGAATGATAAACTTTGGAGCTCCAGTGCCGGATGGGGAGACCTGAATGGCGATGGGTTTGCTGATCTTTACGTCGCCCACTATGCGGATTGGTCCTTTGCTAACAACCCCGCCTGCCCGGGAGGAGGGCCGGACGGAAGGGACGTGTGTCCGCCTCGAGAATTCCAGCCGCTCGATGACGCATTGTATCTGAACAACGCTGATGGCAGTTTCCTGGAATCCAGCCAGGCAAGTGGGCTCGTGCCTGGTGGGAAGGGGCTTGGAGTTCTTCTGGGCGACTTTGATCAGGACCTGGATACCGATATCTATGTTGCCAACGATACCACACCCAACTTTCTCTACCAGAATGATGGGACGGGGCAACTCACAGAAATCGGACTGGCAAGTGGGACGGCCCTTGATGATCGTGGCGTTCCGAATGGAAGCATGGGGACAGCGACAGCAGATTTTGACGGTGACGGGCTTCCAGATCTCTGGGTCACCAATTTCGAAATGGAGACGTTTGGATTATACCGAAACCGGGGCCAGTGCCAGTTTCAGCATGTGAGCCGTGATTCCGGCGTTAACGCAATTGGCTCCAGACTCGTCGGCTTCGGAACCGTTGCGGAAGATTTCGATCTTGATGGAGACGTGGATATCGTAGTCTCCAACGGGCACGTCATTTACTATCCAACCGGCGGAGAGACAGCCCAGGTCCCTGTCTATCTGGAAAACCAGGGCAACGGGGTCTTTCGAAAGATCAGTCCAGGCCAAGACGAGGGCTATTTTCAAACGAAGCATGTGGGGCGCGGCCTTGTGACCGCTGATATCAATCAAGATGGCAGAGTTGACCCGATCGCATCCCATCTGACCGGTCCCGGGAGCGTACTGAGAAACGAGACAGCGACAACGGGCTCTTCTATTTGCGTGCAACTGGTTGGCGTAACATCCAACCGTGATGGGCTGGGGGCCATAGTTATCCTGATCACTACGGCTGGGGAACAGGTGAGACAACAAACAGGTGGCGGAAGCTACCTCAGCCAAAATGAGGCTCTACTGCATTTCGGAGTGCCTTTGCAGCAAGAAATTACTGACCTGACCGTCGTTTGGCCCAGTGGTAAGCGCCAGGCGTTTCTATTAGGGGGGCGGAGAAATGTGAAGATGACCGTCCATGAGGGCCGCGAAGAGCCGTATTTTGAGCAATTGTGGCGCGCGAATTGATCAAAGTGCTGACCGCATGCTTTGGATGATTGCGTGCCCGGAATCGCGAGTGCCTGTCATCTTAAATACAGTCGCAACTTTCGTTTCCTTGGCGACATTGAAAGCTGAAGCATTATTGAAGGAACTTACTGAGCTCGAAGGACTCGGTGACGCTGCGAAAATCAAAGCGAAGGCTAAGGCAATGGCCGATAAGCTTTGATTAGAAAAAGACCTGTAGCGAAAGTAATTGATCGACGGCTGCAACCTTTCAAATTGGTTGCAGCCGTTTTTTTTTTACCGAGAGATTTCACATTGCGTGAACGCCGCATTAGACAGTGAAGCCTTCGCTGATATACGCCGCTCCGTACTGAATGAGATCTTTCCATGCCATAGAAATTGCTTCAGAATCTGAGGCTCTTTTTCGGAGAGAATTTCGCATGGAGGCGAGTCATGGGATGGTTGCGGATTTCGTGAACGGATGATGAACAGCAGCAGGTTTTGAAGCAGCGAGTTGGATCTGTCGACTTGTGTGTGACGACGCATGCAAGTCATTTGGTCGCTGCACTGCGGGCTGACACGTCGGATGTCACAATGTTGCCCTGAGCCTGCCGTCGATGTTGGTCATGATTTCACTGGAGTATCTAGGTCGCGGGTTTTTTTTCCGAAT
>JANPHT010000274.1:0-13377 GCA_031424595.1 Planctomycetota bacterium | reverse complement strand
CTGATCGTTTATGAATCCGTCGATGGCCTGTTACTACGTGATGCAGAACACAAAACCTATCGCATTGAATCCGAAAATATCGAGTCCAAGCATCTGCAGCGAAATTCTTTGATGCCAGCCGGACTGCTCAAGGATACTCAGCCGGCTGAACTTGCAGATCTGTACAAATATCTGTCTGGCCTATAACACTGTCCGGGCTATGTGACCCTGAAATGGATCACGATTACCGTCGTTTTTGTGCGCCGCCGGTCGCCAAAGTCTTTCCGGAAGGCGTTGAACGATCGGGATCATAGACTTTTTTACCAGCCTGGATCTTTCAAGGGCCCAAGCCGACTCATTGCTGAAACCCCCAAGCCGACCACGGGAAATGCTGTATGGCACGACTACGTCGCTGTGCAATCGCCGTAACGAAGAGCTCATCACGTTAACAGTGTTCTGCGATCCGTTCTAAAGAAAATGCAGGCATCATTTGGGATGCATCATTTGGGACGCATCAAGCGAGCGACTTCTGCTCAATCGTCCACTGGAGATCGGCGGTTCACCGGGAATGGTCCTCAGGTTTGCTTTATCCATGCGCATTGACCAGTTCATTCGGGCAGATCCCTACAGGTCATCCGCGTTTCCTGACAGGCATTTCTGTAACACACAGCAGACACTTCGCAAATGGCGTTCGCGCCAGAAAGAGAATGTTCACAGCCCAGTTCCAGTGAAACCAGGAAAAACTCCAGCAAACAGATTGCCTTTCTGCAATTACTGCCGAACTCATTGAGCAGATGGATTGCTTAAGGATATTGCTTCCGTCACGGCGACAAAAAAGCCGAGCACGGATTGCAGCGCGGGAAGGAAGTCGCATGCGACTCAAACGGATTTCATTATTTGCTCTTCTGTCGGTGGCGATTATGAGCGGCTGTTCGGCCAGCCGAAATGCAATCACCCCGCTTCGAGACTCGAGAGATCGTGTCGCTGAGCCGCCGCGACATGATCATGAGTATTCACCAGCTCCAGACCAATCGAACCAGTTCCAGGATCACCCTGCAGAAAATGCACCGAGTGAACCCATTCCAGCACCGCCAGCACTCGGCATCTCGCGAGTCAAGAGTGTCAGCTGGCTCAAGGATTTGGGATCAAAATTTCATCGAAAACCCGGAAACCTTGATCCTCCATCTTCGGACGCAGAACGAATCGACAACTGCTCTGATGAAGAATTGGTCGGCAAGTGCTCTGAAATTGAACCTTGTGTTTCAGAACTAGGACGAGTCGATCGTTACAAATCGCTGGGCTGCAAAGACGGATCGGTCCCGCAGGCCTCGCTTTTGAGTCGTTTTCGAAAATCTGCAAGCCGAATCTTTCACAGGCCAAAGCCCGTTGTCGGTTCCGATGAGTGCGGATCGGCTGTTATCGGAAGTGACTCCTGCACAAGGAGTCCTGCTCGTGAGTCGACTATCATTCAGAATCGCCCGCCGTGTGGTGAAGCCCCATTCCGTGCTGGTTGCACAGAGCATATTCGCCAGGGATGCGGATCTGAGCTGATCCGGAGCGCAACAGGAGCACGCAGAGCTGGAAAAGAGCTTCATTCATCGCGCAAAAAAGAGTGCCTCGCCGAACCGTTTGTTGAGTCGATTCTCGCAGAAGAGGATCCCGGCTTAATCACACCAGGCGATCGACCGCATCACGAAACGATTGAACACTTTAATCCGATTGTCGCCCCCCCAGCGACCGCGGCTCCGCACAAGAATCAAGCCATTCCCGTGCCTGAAGCACAAGTTCCGGACGCCCCCGGCATTCCAGCGATTCCACAACCGTCCTCACAAATTGTAGAGCCACCAGCATGGCCGCGATTGAATAATACCGTGGGAATGTCGTCTGTCTCAAAATCGACGGTCTTCAGGCCCGCAACTCCAGCAACAAACACAAGTCACAGTGATGTGCCTCTGATTATTCCAAAAGCTCGCCAGTAGTTTCCACCAGACATGTCTATAAATGAAGCCCGGCACTCGTCAAGTGTCGGGCTTCATGTTTCTTGTCCTGTTCAACAGGACATGGCCAGACTCGAAAATGACTACGCTGCCCGCCGGAACATTTCGTTCATCGGGATGATGTCTGCAGGAGCTTCTTCTTTTGCTGCGGCTTCGGTGAAGGCTTCAAAGATCTGCAGATCAAGGGCCGATGCCGTATTACTCTCTGGATGCCACTGCACGCCAAGGCAGAACCAGTCTTCTTCGATGGACTCATACGCTTCGACAACGCCATCCGGACAGGTAGCACTGACTCGAAAGCGGCCAGACAGATCGCGAACCGCCATGTGATGAGAGCTGTTTACGCGCACTTCGCCTGGACCATAAATCGCATCGAGTCGAGTTCCAGGAACGATCTCAAGTACGTGTCGCAGGTTTTGCTCGACTGGGTCACGATGATGAATCGCTCGAGGCACATCCTCGGGAATATGCTGATACAGGGTACCGCCGCACAGACAATTCACCAACTGCATGCCCGAGCCAATGGCCAGAATCGGAATACGCTTCTGAATCGCGTACTCCGCAACACGCCGATCGAAATCTTCACGGCGTTTCGGCATTATTTTGACCGACGGATGAGAGTGCATCTTCATACGTGTCGGATCAAGATCCAGATTGCAGCCAGACAGCACGATCCCCGTGACATTTTCCAGCATGCGATGAAGATCATCATCGCTCTCGACCGGGGCAAGCAGCATAGGCAACCCGCCAGATGCACTCACACTGTCATAGTAGCCGGTGTTGAACCAGCTGAGTGCTGCTCCGTTGTAGCGCTCCGGACGAAAATCGCCTGTGACCCCGATGATTGGCTTGTGTTTGCTCATAATAAAAGGTTCCCTCCCAGGTTGAGCACTGACAGACGCCTGCGAATTGCAGCGGCATCTTGATTCGGGGGCGGTAGTCACAATTCTGCGTGCAAACGTCATAAGCGACGCTGACATTCAACCGTTGAGCGATAACGGGCGAGTGACAAGCATGGCAGATTCCATTCTGCATTCAGGAACCGAACTCATTTCGGCATCCAGCTGTTGGTTTGAAGGTTACCCAGTGTTCAACAACCGAAGTCCCAAAGGCCCCCTTCAGGAATCGACACCCAAATGCATCCAACGATTTGAGTGAACGACGGGCGGAACGATAGTCAAGGTCGGTTCCGCTGTAAACCAAATTGCCGATTTTGTGTTAAAGTTTCTCTTGCAGTACCACATCTAGTGTTTGCACGGCGAACGGAACCGGAGGACTCGCTGTTCAGGGTTAAAATCAGTATCGTTCACAGGTCGTTGCAAAAGATGTCTGGAGCTTGCAATCCTGCAGGAAAACAACGCGAATTCGTGACAAAAAATCTCAGCTCCGTTTTCCAGCACGTCAATCAATTCTATTCGGCCGAGATCCAAAAAACACTCGGTGTTTACCTGCCGTACGGCGGCACTGGTTTGAAAAACGCTCTATGGCCGAGCCCGTCACTAAACGTCCACCAACACCAACGTTCCCGCAAAGCACTGCCGAGTGGCGTTCCGCACTCATGGTGACCGCCGCTGGAATTTGCCTTACCTTAGCGTTGGTTTATCCTTTTCCCATGTCTGGCCGCCATTGGAACGCCATATTTGATATGGCTCACGCTCCGGCGTTCTTTTGCGTGTTCGTGGCGATGGCCGTCCTTCTTGATCGATCATCCCTGGGTCGATATCGGGCCGGGTTGAATCATTGCAAGCTTACCAATCGTCGTTTGTTCTATTTAGCAGCCATACTTTTCTTTCTCGGACTCGCCTGCGAATTCACACAAAAATTTGTGAACCGCCATCCGTCGATTCTTGATATCGCCGCGAACGGCATCGGACTGGCGGCAGGAGTCTTGTTCTGCTTCCGACGAAGACTTGACAGCAAATTGTCAAGGGTTGTGTCTCTGACCATGATAATTGGAATTATGGTAGTGCCGGTCCTGTCACCCGCTTCTGAATTATTTGAGTGTATCCTCCAGAGATACGACTTCCCCAAGCTCGCGTCGTTCGAACGACAGCAGGAGATTTTCGCATGGAATGGTCATGAGGCAGAATTGTCAATCGATCCAACATGGTCAACGGATGGATCAGCCTCTTTGAAGATTCTCGCGGCCAGCCACGACTTTCCGGGCGCGCTGATGGTCTGGCCATTGACTGACTGGAGCAATTACTCCACCCTGGAACTGGATGTATTCAATCCAAACTCAACAGATCTGCACGTTGGCGTCACCATTTCCGACACCCTTCACCTGAAGACCGGATACGAACCGTCAGACAGATATAACATTCAGTTTGCGTTAAAACCGAAGGCCACAAAGCGGATCTCAATTGCATTGAATGATGTAGCAGACGCCCCAGCAACCAGACGAATGGAAATGACGCGAATCTCCAACATCAACATCTTCATGATCTCGCCTGCAGAATCTCTCCGACTGAATATCGACAACGTTCATCTTGCCCGCTGAAGTATGGCACGCAGTTGTCGTGGGCCCCATCGTCTGATAGCGTGACGTGTCACTGAGCGTTGTTGCAATTCGCTCTACGCCACCGTACGGATCTGCAAGTCCCTGAGCCGGAGAACTTCATGCCCGCAACTCGTTTACTACTGGCAGCACTTGGCATAATTCTGTTTGCCCCTTCCAGCCCGATTACCGGCCAGGACTCCATCCTGAAAGAGAATGGCGAGTTGAGGTGGCGACGTGGGAATATGCACACTCACTCACTTTGGAGCGATGGAGACCACTATCCAGAAATGATTGCCATGTGGTATCGCGATCATGGCTATCAGTTTCTTGTCTTCACGGATCACAATACGCTTCTGAAGAATGAAAAATGGGTTGATGTCGATAAGCCAAAAGGAGGACGGCCAGCATTTGAAGCACTCCAGACGCAGTTTCAAGGCGACTGGGTGGTCACCCGGCAGTCAGGAAATAAGCTGGAGTGTCGACTGAAAACGTTTGATGAAATCTATTCAAACATGGCGGTGCCTCAGGAGTTCCTGCTGATTCAGGGCGAAGAGATCACTGATAGTTACAAAACAAAACCCATCCATTTGTGTGCGACCAATACGGCGGAGTTATTTCCACCGACAGGAGGTGACAGCATCAGCGACGTCATGCAGCGAAATATCGATGCTTCTATCGCAAGACGTGAACGATCCGGTGTGAAGACGCTCGTCCACCTGAATCACCCGAATTTCGGTTATGCCATTACGGCGGAGCAACTGATGCCGATCGTTGGAGAAAACTTCTTCGAAGTCTACAACGGTCATCCGACAGTCCATAACAGCGGCGATGCATCTCATGCTTCGACCGAACGAATGTGGGACATTATCAACACTTTTCGATTGTCCGGACTTGGTCTTCCACTCATGTACGGACTTGCTACAGACGATGGCCACAATTACTTTGAAAAACAACCAGCCAAAGCTGCACAACCTGGACGAGGCTGGGTTATGGTGCTGACCGAATCACTGACTCCGGATGCTCTTGTGGAATCCCTGGAGTCCGGAAAGTTCTACTCATCGTCTGGCGTCACCCTGAACGAGATCCGACACGAAGTCGGGCGACTGTTCATTTCGGTAAAAACTGAGGCGGATGTGTCGTATCACATTGACTTCGTCGGAACACCACGGACCTTCGATGCACAGTCCACTCCGGCCAGCGATGATCCAGCAAGAGCCGAGGATCGTACTCGGAAATACTCCGCCGATGTTGGCAAAGTTCTGCGGTCCGTGGAAGGCCCGACTGCAGAATACTCGTTCACTGGAAATGAGCTCTATGTTCGCGCTGTGATTACTGCGTCTCGACTTCATCCAAATCCTTCAGAGGCTGGTGAATTTGAACGAGCATGGACGCAGCCTGTGGTTCCATCGCCTGCCAGATAGTGTTGCCGTGCGACTCGTATTGGGCTCCAATTACTCTGGGAACGAGCAAATCCACCGAACACGCAGGTACTCCCTGAAACTGCGATGTTCCCCTGGACCAAAAACTGCCTGCTTATTCTTTGCGCAAAAATGCCTGCAGCATGAACAGATTTTCCGCTTTTCCCGAACCGGAATCTTCAATTGCCTGAAAATCGCGCAGACGAAGCAGGGAGTTTCTCGCAACGGCGATCCGGATTTGGTGCAATTCGCCAGCGGTTGCACGCAGCCTGTTGAGACTGTGTCATTCGAGCCTGAAGTTTTCAGGTTCCTCAAAAATTCTGGAATCCTGGTTCCTCACAACAGCCGGAATTCACATCTCGCTGGCCGAACGTTTTTCGTTACAAAAAAAATAGTTTCAGGGGTTTGTCTCGATGTCAATTCGCGACCTCGAAGAGTCAATCGGTTTTGTCTCCCATCAATCCAGCGAAGAGCTTTCGGAATCGCGCGCCAGTATCACGCGATATATCGTACTCAAGTTGCTGGCCAACGGGCTGCCGATCCCCAGGTGCTTTGAAGACCATGATCGGCTTGGCGCGCCCAGGCTGTTGACGACATACCATCATCGATTGAAGCGACTCGATTCAATTCACTGTCCAGCCGACGCACGCATAGAAGCTTTTTTGCGTCGCTATTTTGATCGAATTAAGGGCTGTAGCGCCATGCGCTTGCCAGACCTGACGATCATTCTGGACCGACACAGCATTGCGCGAGAATTGTCGCTGCCTCATGATGGTGATCAATACACAAATCGTTATGGCGCTTCTTATCGCGTTCGCAATGGAGTTCTTCACAATCCAGCGAATGATCGTCGCACGACCGTCGGAACATTTCACGTCACCGAAGGCGGCCTGCCAATTCCGCGAGACAAAAAGGTCGTGCCGAAAGTCGCCTTCGCGGCTCTGTTTAAACATGCGATGAGCCCGCCAGCGGAGTTGCTGCAACTTCCATTCACGCACCATGACTCCAATCCGGCGAGTGCCTTTGTGTCGCTGATGATTCGCCCCATCTTGAGCCCTGAAGTGGCTGGCTTCAGCAAAGAGCAATCGATGGAGATTCGTTTTTTTGCTCCCGGCGCGCTCGTCAGCAATCTTGATTTTGTCGAGTCAATTTTTGGAAACGCCGGTGATCCATTTCTGCCAACCAACGATGCAGCGCTGGATTGTGAACATTGGAGCGGCCAGACTGGCTGCGTAATTTTGGCCCCACACCTTGTAGACATCACGAAAAAGGATGTCGGACTGCCACACTTTGACGAAGCCACTGAGCGTCAGCGTGAGGATGGAATGTGCTGGAAATCAGAAGATGAAAAATACAATGATGGCGTTCCCTTCAAGTTAACGTGTCGTGATGAAGAAGGTGTCATTGTCACACTGATCGCCGACAACTACTACGGTTACTGCAAGAAGGAAGTGAAAACGCAACTCAGCTATGCGGCGAATCTCTCCGGTCAGGTCGAAGAGGAGCACGCTGGCGGAGCGATGGCGTTTGCCAGTTTTAATCTCGGCGAAGATTTCAATGCTGACAGTAAAAAGTACAATAATCGGACTTTCGCCGATGTTGTGCGCGACTACGGTACGGCAATGGATGTTCAACCGGAGGGCTATGCAACCGACAAGCAGCATCCCACTGTGGTCTATGTTTCGGAGAACGCGCGTTTCACTGTGAGCGATCAGCGTGTTTCATGGCACTTTAACAGCCTGCCGCACCATATTCCGCTGCGGCCCGGTCATGTCTATGTCACTCCGTCCGGCTACAAAGTGAGACTGGAAAAGCATCCTGCCGCACCGTCGTGGAGACTCATCGGTACGTTGTTCGAAGGCGCATTCTGCCATAAACCCTGCACTGTCAGCGGTGGAGGAAAGAGCGAAATCAGTAAGTCGATCAATGACTATCTGCTTCACGGCCCGATCTTTATTGCTGATGCCGAAAAGGATCTGGATATCGTTCAGGAAATCTTTGACCGGGACTACTCCGCCCGCTGGCTGCCGGACGGGAGTGTGAAGCCAGATTACCAGCGAGTTCCAAGTCGCAGAATTCTGGACAAGGAACGTTCGCTTGGAAGTGTGATCAAGCTGCTGACTCCTTCCCCTGACTATACGGAGGCGTACAACGAATGGCTGGAGAAGATTCCCGATCATATCTACGCCGTTGTCTTCATTATCAAACGCATGCATACTGGTGATCCTGCGGAATGGCGAAAACATTTTTCCGTCGACATTGTCAATGGCCATCCGGGCCATGAATTGAAATTCGGCGATCGAAAACTTGTGGGCACCTATCTACGGGTGGGTCTGCTGGGTGAAAACACATGGCGCACATACAAACTTCGGCAGGACTTTGCGCCGGCTCAAAAAGTTCAAACTGAAGACGATATCAGTGTCTCTGTCGTTGTTCCGCGTCGCGCATTACAGCACCTTGGAAGTGTCCTGACGGAAGAAGTCAGCTACAAATTTGTCAAAAACTGTGAGTACCGCCTGTTCCAGCGGCCGGATGATGCCATCCATCGTGGTCTCGATAAACAAACTGAAGCAGATCTCTCGCGCTCCGATAATTTCATCGTCAACTTTGAACCGCTGGCTCGCAGGCAGGTTAACGAAATCTGTGATCGCCCTGTAGATCTCAGCCAGTTCACACAACCCATGCAGAAACTGCTGCATGACATGCAACAGGCGCAGGACAGTTATGTCGTGTGCTCGAATACACCTCGACTCGTAAACGGTGTGCCCAGCAAGAACCCTCGTTACCTTCAGCCCCGTCCGGATTTGATCGATCCGGTCAATCGCTATGTCGCCGAAATGGGTATTCGCCTTTCAAGAGCGGTTCCTGTGGAAAAGCCAGTCCATTCTCCAGTGCAGGCCGTTTTGATTGGTCGCCGGAACAATCCTCCGGAGCCAGCTAAGGGTATTCGCTCGCTGGCAGTTTATAACCCGGTGCATTATCAGGAACTTCCTGAACTGTTCATGGACTTTATCAGCGCGCTCTCCGGCAAGAGTCCATCGACGACAGGTGCTGGAAGTGAAGGAGCATTGACCAAGGGTCCCTTTAACTGCCTGCGTCCAATTTCGGATCTGAATAATGCCCTGGTGAGTTACCTGCTGACTGGCCTCGCGGGCTTTTCAACGCCTGCGGGGCATATTGGCAGCGACGTGCGAGTAGACCATGACGTCAGCTTGCTGATCCCGGAAATCTGGTGCCGAATGAGTCCCCAGGAACGCGATCCGAAGTTCCTCATCGGGGAACAATTGCTGGAAAAACTCGACGACTTCAACCTGAACGGCAAGCTTATTCCTGCGAGTCGCCTTGGATGGCGAATCACCTCAAGATTCATCCGGCGGTTTGCGGGGCGAGTGTTCGATAATCCGAACAAAGTCTTCGACAACGCGATCCTGAAGCCCGAGACTCAGAATGAAGCGGCGTTCGCAGATGGAATCCTGTTCATCGCCGAGGCACAGGAGCGCATAGCAAGAACATACTTCGAAGACGGTTCCGTTGACCTCGCTTGTCCACCGCTGAAGGCTTTGCTGCACATCATGGTTGAAGGCCACTACGATGGTAAGTCCATCAGTGATCCAGCGATTCGTGAGATGTTCACTCTGGAATCCATGCTGGCGACGAACTGGTACGCTGAACGCCTGCGCCTGCGCCAACTGCGCGAACAGCAACTTTGGCAGCGACACGTGCAGGCCCTGGAAACTTTCCAGAACAGCACTGAATACGCCGACGAGAAAGTCGCGATGCGAATCTCTGATCGCCTTGAAGCTGCCCGTCAGCAACTCAGTAGAGTTCTGGCCCCCGAATACCTTTCAGAATTGCAGGGCACTCTCGGAGCCGATCGACTCTAAAGCAGTCGTTTTCAGGCAAGTTGTCGGCAAACACAATCGAGTCTTCTCTTCCGCCTGCGGCGCAATCCCATCAAAGCACCATTGTTGATGACCTTGGATGTCGCTCACCCTTCGTCGGAATCATTGACGTAGGCATTGACTATAACTCTGTTCCGCAGTTTGGTTTTGAAAAGAAGTGGCCGGAACCTGGAATTTTGGACTTTGACGTAATCCGCAACAGTCCGCCATTCCGGGTGATTTTTGGCACTGTTAGACTGCCGGGGATTCCTGACAATTCCCCGTGTGTTGTGTGAGATCCATGAAAACTCTGCCTGTCACCGTACTATCCGGCTTTCTCGGCGCTGGAAAGACAACTGTTCTCAACCATGTACTGAACAACCGCGATGGGCTGAAAGTCGCGGTGATCGTCAACGACATGGGTAAAATCAATGTGGATGCTCAACGACTCGGTGAGACAGCGACGCTCAGCAGAATCGATGAAAAGCTGATCGAAATGACAAACGGCTGCATTTGCTGCACCCTGCGGGAAGACCTTCTCCTTGAGGTTGCCGCGCTGGCTCGAGAGGGGAGATTCGATTACCTGCTGATTGAATCCACGGGCATTGCAGAACCAATGCCCGTTGCAGAAACGTTTGCCTCTACAGACGAGAACGGTGATTCCCTTTCCGACAGTGCTGTGTTGGATACTCTGGTGACTGTCGTCGATGCCAGAAACTTCCTGCGCGACTATCAGTCGATCGAAGAGTTGCGGGACAGGGGCATCGGGATTGATGACGACGACGACCGCGATATCGCCAGACTGCTTGTGGATCAGATTGAATTCGCCAACGTCATCCTGCTGAATAAGACGGATCTGGTCTCTGCCGACGAAACAGGGCAACTACTGGCGATACTTCACAAGCTCAATCCAGATGCTCGTTTAGTCGCCATCCACCACGGTCAGGTCCCATTGCAGGAGATTCTGAACACCGGACGGTTTCAATTGGATTGGGCAGAAACTACAGATGCGTGGCTTGAAATACCTCAGGAGAAAAATGCTGCTGAAACCGAGGAATACGGGATTTCAAGCTTTGTCTATCGAGCTCGCCGGCCGTTTCACCCGCAGAGGTTTTGGGATTTCTGGATGACGGGCGAACACGCTTCAGGCATTCTAAGATCGAAAGGCTACTTCTGGCTGGCAACACGAAACAGCATTTCCGGCTTCTGGTCCCAGGCTGGGCAAGTGCTCGCCGCTGAACCAGGCGGACTCTGGTGGGCTGAGACACCACGCGAAGAATGGCCGGAAGATGATCCCGGCTTGAGGGCGGAGCTGGATTCCATTTGGGACGAAGTGTGGGGCGACCGCCGACAGGAACTCGTGATTATCGGACAGGACCTCCACCAAGCTGACGTTGCCTCGGCATTGGACGCCTGCCTTCTCACCGATAAGGAAATGAAGTCCGGCCCGAGGTCTTGGGAGCAATTGCCTGACCCCTTCGGAGCATGGAATTCTGACCATGACGACTGCGACCATGATCATGGTTGACACAAGCCGCACTGACCCCACCCGCGACAGCCTCAGGAGGAGGCTCGACCATTGCTGCCTGACAAATGATGGCGTATCGACGATCGCGACTTGTCACCGTCTGATTTAAGCCTGTCGGAGGCCAGAGTACGTTAGTGCCGGCATAAAGAATTCGTGCAGTGACTTCAGGAAATGGCGCCATCCGCGTCCGCAAAGTCGCCCTAGCCGACCTAATCGTTACACAAGTTTTCAACGATTTACCCTGTTTTTGCAATGCGGGGACGGATGTGAGCTAATGTTGACTTAAGTCACCGGCGACCCGTCGCCAACGCGGTGAATTTCACTGATTGACAATCACGATCCATTGAATCTTCAGGATACGTCACCATGAGTTTAACGGCGAGCCAATTACCTGGCACTGGAATCGCGTCTGACTTGAACAATGGGATTTCGGATTCTGAGGACTCAAACACGCCCTTTCCGGAAGGCTTTTGGGTTCTCGTGCGGAGTTCGACGGACTCAAACTCCAATCATCGAGTCAACATAGGGACACCGTCGTTCTCGGTGGGACGGCATCCCTCCAATAATCTGTGTCTTTGCGATACGACCGTCTCTGGCCGACACGCTGAAATCCTGACCATCAACAAAGATCTTTTCATTCGTGATCTGAACAGTACCAATGGAACTCTGCTGAACGGCCGCCGCATTCAGCATCTGACCGGTCTAAGATCTGGCGATGTGTTGTACTTTGGAAGTGTGATGTACACGCTTCAGTCATCCACCGATGAATGTACCAGTTCCACAGTCACAGCAGACGTTTCCGCTGTCGCACTGGCCCAATTGCAATTCGAGAAACTGCTGCGCCGACCAGCCGTGCGCCCCTATTTCCAGCCAATTGTGCGACTCAGTGATGCCGAACGCGTCGGCTTTGAAGTGCTCTCCAGAAGCTACCTGCTGGGGCTGGAAACGCCAGACAAAATGTTTCGGGTTGCAGCCACAAAGAACGTGGAAGCGGAACTCAGTCAGGTGTGTCGAACCGAAGGCCTGCGAATTGGAGAGACGCTGCCTGCAACTCAGTTATATCTGAACACTCATCCGGCAGAGATGATTGGCAAAGAGTTATTTGGCTCGCTGGAACGACTGCGATCCGAGTTTCCCACGACTCAGATTGTGCTGGAAATCCACGAGGGAGCTGCTGCCTCCTCTGACATGCTTCGCGAGCTGAGGCGAGTTACCACAGAACTTAAAATGGGACTGGCATACGACGATTTTGGGGCAGGGCAGGCTCGTCTGAAAGAACTCTTCGAAGTTCCTCCCGATGTGCTGAAGTTCGATTTGAAGTTTGTGCATGGATTGCCTTTTACAACCGCACAGCATCGAGCCACCATTCAATCGCTGATTCGAATCGTCAAAGACCTGAATGTTGTCCCTCTGGCGGAGGGAGTCGAGACAGTCGACGAAGCCTCAGTCTGTTTCGAGCTGGGATTCGAGCTGGCTCAGGGATATCTGTTTGGTCGACCGGAAACAGCCAGCCACTGGATTAACTGCTGAAGTCTGCCTTGGTCAGTCTGCGTCCGCTAAACGACAATTTGAATTTCCGGATTTCATTCCCGAGTGATTTGCAAACATGTTAATGCAACGCCCAACACAAGGCCGAACCAACGATTCCGCACTGCTGACCGCGTTGCTGGCAGGAGAGAGCTTTTGGCCTTCTGATCCGGCATCAATGCATGAACTGGGTCTGAGCGAACCATTTCTGGAAGCGATGGTGTGTCGATTACTGCGGTCAACAGGTAATCTTTCAGGCCGGGTAATTGCAGGAGAACTCTGCATCCCATTTCGTATGATCGAAGGGTTGATGGAACGATTAAAGAATCGTCGCATGGTCGCCCACAGCGGCAGCGCGAGTCTGAACGACTATGTTTTTGGATTGACTGATGAAGGACGCCGTCGAGCAGAAGCGTTTCATGTCGAGTGCTCGTATGTCGGTCCAGCACCTGTCCCACTAGCCTGCATTGCGCACCACGCCCCAACGAAAAAGCCTTCACGTGCGTATAAGTGGTTGTAACATCATCACTTAACACGCACGGAAGGC
>JANPHT010000273.1:0-4944 GCA_031424595.1 Planctomycetota bacterium | reverse complement strand
GAAATATAAAATCTTGCATACTTCAAAAATACCATTTCTTAGCAGCTTCAATGGAGAAGTAAACATACTAGGTGTTTCCATAGACATTACAGAAATAAAAAACTCTGAGACCGAACTTCGTATGACCGGACGCTTCAATTGGCCAGACATCGACGACTCGACCATTTTCGTGGACCACCATCTCACGGTAAAGATTACAAGTCGTACACGCATGGCTTGGAATCAGATGCAGAGACTGGCCGATGGACCACTCCGGTGCGTTGTTAACGACCACGTGTTCTTCGGCCAGAAAGAACGGAATGACCACATCGGGATAATCGCGAATGCCGGGGACTCCGAACTCTGCTCCTGCACCTTTAACTCCCACATCCAGAACAGCTTTCCCGGACGCTGGTCGACTAATGACTCGCACCAGGATCGACAGGGCAATATCGAATTCCGAAGTCAGTCGAAAGTACTGACGGTCCATTGTCGCATAGGTGCCCGCCTGGATTTCATCAACGCCCTCAAGCACACCAGTACTGTCATACGTTGCGCTGGAACAGCCGCTGATGCACGAAATCGGGATACCGGACGACTCGAGCATTCGCCGCGACTCCACGGCAAGCTGCATCGCGGCGACCGATTGACTTCGACGCTGCTCACGATCGATGACGTTGACCAGATGTCCTTCGTACGCCTGAATCCCTCGCAACTCGATGCCGGGTAGCGAAACAATCCTGCGGGCCAATTCCAGAACCGACATGCCCGGAGTGAGTCCGCACCGGCCCATCCCGATGTCCACTTCGATCAGCACATGAACGACCGATCCTGCTTCAACGGCCGCACGACTAATCGCGTTCACCTGATCGAAATGGTCCACAGCCACAGCAATCCTTGCTCGCCGGGCAAGTTGGGCCAACCTTCGAACCTTAGTCTCGCCCACAACCTGATTGGCTATCAGGACATCATTGATGCCATTCTCCACAAGAACTTCCGCTTCACCCAGTTTTGCGCAGGTGATGCCCACCGAGTTGCCCGCCGAAAGCTGTCGCTTCGCCAGCGTGACACACTTGTGGTTTTTGAAATGTGGCCGAAGCTTTGACGGACGATCCTCGAAAAACTCCGCCATCTTTACGAGGTTGCGATCGCTGGCCGTGCGGTCAAGCAGCAGCGTGGGGGTGTCAAGATCTTCGATTGCAAGTCCGATACGAACATCAGACGAGACTTCGATCGCAGCAATATTGCTGGATGTTGTTACTCCGGCCATGGTGATTTCTCCGACGAAAGCGAATAGAGGATGGCCTTCGATGAACAGTATTCATGAACGGCTTCTTCGTAACCCAGTTCCGCGCCGATTCCGCTGAGCTTGTAACCGAAGACCGGCACGTTGGGACGCAAAGCCCCGCCGCCGTTGATCGTAATTCGCCCCACCCTGATCTGCCGCGCGACGCGCAGGGCTCGAGTCCCATCGCATGTCCAGAGATTGGCCATCAGCCCGAAGTCACAGTCATTAGCAAGCTGGATGGCTTCCGCTTCATTGCGGTATGTCATCACACTCAACACCGGCCCAAACACTTCTTCGCGAGCCACCGTCATGCCGGCGGTGACCTGATCAAAAACCGTGGGAGGATAAAAGCAATCCGCCGGATCTGAAGGTCGCTTTCCCGTCAGAACACATCGCGCGCCTTCGTATTCGGCCTTGGCGACGCACTGGCGCACTGTTTCGCAATGCAGGGGTGTGGCCAGACATCCTAATTGCGTATCAGGATCCATTGGATCGCCCTGACGAAGCGTTTTGACCTTTGCGACGATTCGTTCCAGCAGCTCATCGTGTTGAGTCTCGTGGACGAGCAATCTTGAACCTGCCACACAGACCTGACCAAGATTATAGAAGACTCCCGTGACGACACCGTTAACCACATTATCCAGCGGCGCGTCAGGAAAGACGATACTGGGAGTCTTTCCGCCGAGTTCCAGCATGACGCCTTTCATTCCGACCTTGGCTGCCTCCAGCATTTGAGCACCGGTCTGGTGTCGGCCGGTGAAGGTAATTTTGTCAACTCCCGGATGTCTGACGAGGGCGGTTCCGGCATCCGCTCCTGTGCCATTGATGACGTTGATCACACCAGCCGGAAATCCCACGTCCTGCGTCAGCTTCGCCAGCATCAGCGCTGACAGGGGCGAAACTTCGGACGGCTTAAGCACCACGGTATTCCCGCAGGCCAGAATCGGAGCCAGTTTGATTGCGGCGTTTGTGAGGGGAAAATTCCACGGAACGATGGCGGCGATCACTCCCATCGGTTCTCGGATCTGCAACGTGACATTGTCTGGCAGAGTGCCAAAGCACTTTCCGGAGATCTTATCGGGCAGTCCGGCGTAACTTTCAAACAGATCGGCTGCACAGGGAATGTCAAACCCTCGTGTGTCGCGAATAGGCTTACCGACGTTCAGCGTGTCGGTCATTGCGAGCTCTTCCATGTTCTCCCGGATCTTTTCCGCGAGCCGAAATAACAGTCGACCTCGATGGAGCGGGTCCATCCGAGGCCAGGCTCCGTTGTCGAAGGCGTTGCGGGCCGCCTTGACAGCGCGATCCACATCCGAGGCATCGGCCAATGCGACTTCGGTGAGCGTCTGACCGGTTGCCGGGTTCCTGACGGCCCATGTCTTTCCCGAATCACTGTCCGTCCAGGCACCGTCTATAAAGAGCTGCTGCGGCCACGATGGCATCTGATTTCTCCCCGTCGAGTCCATTGGTCGTCGGCCACAAGCGACCTCTGAGAGCCTCCCTCATTCCTGTACAACCGTTTTGTAGGTCGAGACCACAGATCCTGCCAGCAAGGCGGCCTTTTCATCCCTACTCAGACGCCGCCAGTGGTCTGAACCTACGCAGGATCTCAGAATTGAGTTCCGTTCCAGCCAGGGGCTCAGTCCATGTCAGAATGCCTGGGAAGTCGGGGCCGAACGGGCAAACAGTACGAACATTCTGGATCACCCGTGCTCAACTCTCCCGAGGCTCGAGCATCCAGCATGAATCGTGAGGAAGCATGCCAATATGCGGATAGTAGGAGCGAGCTTTCGGAGCGGCGATCAGCACTAAGCGAGTTCTGGAACCAGCGGCTTCATGCGTCAAGCGAATCAACTCTTTACCGATACCATTCTTCTGGAATGCCTCATCGACAGCAAGGTCCGATAAATACGTGCAGTAACAAAAGTCCGTGATCGCGCGACTGACTCCGACCAGCGTGCCATCCGAACGAGCCGTCACAATGACATCGGCGTTCCGCAGCATGGCTTCGATCCGATCACGATCTTCGACCGGTCTGCGTTCGGATAGTGTCGATCGACTCAGCACATCGATGAACTCGACGGCTGATAACTGCATTTCAACCTGGTAAAGAATCGTCATGGCTCATTGACTTCATGGGAGACGTGGACCAGCCCAGACCGCGAGTTCCTCACGATTGATCTTGACGTTGTGTCGAGTATCGACGGGCAGTGACGGGTGAAACAGGATCTCGTGGATGCTCGACGTCAGTGAATTCGTCGCGGCCAGTTTGAGCAGTTCATTTTTCAATCGGACTCGATCGCTCTCGTTCGCGGGGAACTGGCCTTCTTCCGGTTCCGCAACGATGACCGGAACCTGTTGTCCCCGCGGTCCAACGCCAACCAATGCACAACGATAGACACGGGGGTGGTTGTTAAAAATGGCTTCGCAGCAGACGGAATACATCGGCCCCATTGGGCTAAAAACAATATGAGCCCGGCGTCCACAAAACCACAGCCGACCGTCGGGATCGAAGTATCCCACATCGCCCATTCGATGCCAGAAACTCTCTCCATCCCGGATCTTGGCACCAGCCGTTGCATCATTTCGCCGGAAGTATTCTCTGGTTGCGACCGGCCCCCGCACGATGATCTCACCGATCTCCCCCTGCGGCAGGAACTGTGCATTGATGATTTCGGGGATGTCATCAAACGAGGCGGCAATAATTCGCACCTCCATCTGGTCGAAGATCAAACCGACACACGTTCCCTTCCCGAGGGAAGTCAGAGCGGCCGTCTCGTTCAGAATCGTCCGACCGCCGATCGACGCGACCGGCAGGCACTCGGTCGCTCCATACGGTGTAAAAACATCCGCTGCAGGAGATAATGCGGCCGTCATCCGGCGAAGCACATGAATTGGCACGGGAGCACCGGCCGACAGAACTCGCCGGAGTGTAGGCAGTGTGATCGAGTGCTCCTCGCAATAACGCCCCACTCGATTCCACAAAGCAGGCGAGCCATAGGCCTGAGTGACTCCCTGACTTTGAATAGCTTCCAGAATCCGTTCCGGATTCACCTGCGCCGGACGTGTCGGGTCCATGTCAGGAATCACTGTTGTGATCTGCATGGCCAGGTTAAAGAGCGCAAACAGAGGAAAACCGGGCAGGTCAATCTCACCGGGTTCCTGGCAATAATGCTGACGAATCAGATCGACCTGAGCATCGAACATGCCATGCTCGTAGAGAACTCCTTTTGGTGGACCAGTGCTGCCACTCGTGAAAATGATGGCGGCAGCATCTCTCGCCTGCGTCCTCGGCAAAAAGAGGGACGAGGCCTTTCCACATTTCACAACGTCTGCATAGCACACGCAGCCAAGCCGCTTCGATTTCGGCCCTACGATGACGTTGATTCGAGCGTGACGGTATCTCCAGGGCATCAGTTTACGAATCACATGAACGGATGGAATGGCAACAAAACCGTCTGGATCCACTTCATTAAGACACTTGAGCACACTCTTCTTGCCCATCCCGGGGTCAATCAGAGTGCAAACTGCTCCTGTGCGAAAAATGCCGAATGTCAACGCGATGAATTCAATCGACGGTCTGACCATCAGCACGATGCGGTTGCCGGGCCGCACTCCAATGTCCATCAGCCCGCGAGCGATCGCATCAGCTTCTTCATCAAGTTCCTGAAACGTCA
>JANPHT010000272.1:0-19321 GCA_031424595.1 Planctomycetota bacterium | reverse complement strand
CAAGGCTTCAATGGGGCCGCCGCTCTTCAGCGACGGAGACCTTCCTGCAATCGCTCGGACTCACGGAAGCAACTGCGCTTCAATGGGGCCGCCGCTCTTCAGCGACGGAGACCGTCCGCTTCCCAAACCATTTGAAAGACTTGGGTTACGAACGGGGTTGCGAGGGGTCGCCTCGCAAGAAGACTTGGAACAGCGATTGTCATGTTGCACAAATTCTAATCAATTGTCAAAGAACGACTTACGACGGCGAGAGGTGACGGGGGTTTTCGCGTCATCTCACCGCTCGCAACGTCAGGATGCAAAAAAAAGATCAGAGCACAATCGGTCTTGTTGAATTTGGCACTTCCCTGGGATCGCCCCAATATTGCAGGCAATC
This sequence comes from Planctomycetota bacterium, assembly GCA_031424595.1. Lineage (GTDB taxonomy): Bacteria > Planctomycetota > Planctomycetia > Planctomycetales > Planctomycetaceae > SXXK01. The sequence continues at coordinate 18,945 of JANPHT010000272.1, read as the reverse complement.
AATTCCCCGTGATTCACTTAGCCCGAGATTTGCCACCAGTAGTCGGTCTTCTGCCAGATTCAGGATCTCCCAAAGCAGTTCAATAAGCTTCTGGCGTTCCTCTCGTGACAACTCACATCGGAACACCGAGTACTGTAGCGACTCCCCGGCTCCCTGAAGAGTCTTATAGACTTTTCGAAGTCGTTTTGGATCACATACATCGTAGCAGATCAGGTAAATGTGTTTCATGTCGCTTCGCTTCAGTTTTCAGTGTTCGGCGTTTGAAAAGGGAGAAATCTAAGGGCAGGACCTTGGACTTCTTGCGGCGAAAGGCTCGGTCAGTAGACCCGCCACAACGGCGGTGGGAGACCCCAGAAAGCGTGCAGTTGGCCATGTTCGGAAACCGAACGATGAGAACTGAGAACGGCGAGGCCCTATCTTGTACAGAATGGAACGTACGCAGGCAGCTCACCAGTGATGGTACGGGCAAGAAGGCGAGCCTGAACTTCCATGATGCGACGATAACTCACGCGATAGCCGAAGATCGGATGCGTCACTTCCTGCTCAAGTCGCCGTTCGAACGCAGCGATGATTGATTTACGACCAGACTCGGTCAGCGTGACGGCGCCTGCTCGTTCAAGAAAACTTGAATGATCGACTTCACCGTTATTGAACGCCATCAATGTGACTGAGTCGCCGATCAGAGGTCGGTATTCCTCAGCGACATCCAGTGCCAGACTCGGTCGTCCATATCGGGGCCGATGAAAGAAGCCCAGCATCGGATCGAATCCAACGCTTTGCAGAACAACCGTCAGTTCTTTGACCAGCAGTGAATACACAAATGATAAGACTGCATTGACCGGGTCTTTGGGAGGCCGTCGGTTTCGAGCGTTGACATCAAAATCATGCCGACCGTTCAACAAAGCGAAGAACCCGGAGAAGTACGTCTTTGCGGCCATGCCTTCGAGTCCCAGCAATGTCTCCGCCGAAGTTGCCCGCTCCGCTTTGTGACGAAGGTCGTCAAGTGATTTGAGTAACGTAGTTCGCGGTTGCCCGTTTTCAGTTTTCGGGCGGGGTGCTGGATTTTGTTCTTCATGACATGGCTCGGTGACGCTCTCATCCATCTCAATGATAGGGTCGTCCGCCAGATGTCTTCGGAGAAGCGTCCGCGAGTTGCGAATCTTTCCGCTGATGAAGCAGCGTGCGATCTGTAATGATCGCTCTGGATCCGCCGCAATTTCAAACTGTCGAATTCGCAGTTCTATATTCTTGTGAACAAGTCCTGAGGTGATTCCATGAAACCATCCGCCATAGGTGAGATGACAGACGGGGATTCCACGAATGGTCAGTTCTCGCAAAACCTGTGCGCTGAACATGACGTTGCCAAACAAGCTCACCTGCGAAACATCCATCAACCGTCGGTCCGCGAGCACCTCATCCTTATACTTAACCGTCAACCGATCTCCAGACTTCCCCAACATGGCTCCCTGCGTCTGCACATAAAGAGGCAGAGCATCGTCGTTGGCCGGAAGAAGTTTGCGAACACGAGACTCGTCAATGTTGCTCGTGTCTCCGACGCGGGCTGTTTCGATCGTCGCAAAGGTCTCGCCTCGGAGAGTCGACCCACATTGCAACAAATTTGTTTCATCTGGCAAGCAAATACCAACCAATGAGCAACGGGGACATTTCGGACTGTCAAGCAATGGCGGCGGGATGATTCCCGCTGCCGCCGTGCGACGAAACTCATCACGAACGTGACGAGTCCGCTGAACAAGTTCCTCTGTGAACTCGATCGAGACGCGCGTCTTCGAAGCAATGAAGTACAGGACGCCCCGGTCGCAGCGAAACCCATTGGCTCGCAGGATTAATCCCTGAGCGCACAACTGGACGCGCTCTGGTTCATAGGCACCTTCCGGAATTGCCGGAGCTTTACCTCGCTTATAATCGACTGGAGTGACTTCCATGCCGTCCATCTCCAAAAGATCAAGTTTTGCCAGCAGACCTTCGGATGGAGCGGAAAGCATCAAGGATCTTGCGTGAATTGGGTTTTCGGTATTAGGTGTCTGGCTTTCGGTGGACGCTGGCGAGTTGTCGTTCTGATTATTCGAGTCATCCGTACTTCGCCTCGTGGAATCGACCGCCATGTTTGTCTGATCTTTGCTCTCTGCTCTGCGTTTCGCTCGCTTCGGAGCCTGATCAACTCGACGATGCCCAAAGGTGCCTTCCATGGTTTCAAGATTGCCAGCCCATTCGCCTTCGACCCATTCCAAATAGCCCAGCCGCGGGCAATAGGTGAATTCGTTCAGCATGCGAACGGGGATCATGTCGGGCAGGTCAGGATCGCCTGCGGCGACAGTTTTCAGTTGGCAGTTTTGAGTGTTCAGGGAATTGCAGGGCAGGTTTTCGCTTTGAGATTCTCGGATTTCGGAAGTCGCTGCTGCTTGTCCCTGCGACTCATTGGTGATTTTGATTTGAGCATTGGACATTGATCTCGGCCTCTTTCGTCATGATTGAACGAGCAGGCCTCCGTGCGGAAGAAAGACTGGTCTCACCAGACTTGCCGCATGAGCATAGACGCGAGATACGACAGATCATGTCATGGCTGAAGAGAAGATTTTTAGTAGCCGTCGCTTTCTGAGTGGCGCATTGCAATTTTTCAGAGCGTGGTATCGAGACGTCGTTCATCACTTGGAGAGTGATGTCTACTTTGATGACGCATGAGTTATCGACTCTTCACCAACGTCAAAGAAACCCATGTTCTTTCAGCTTTGCCACCAGACCATTCGTTCGTGGAAACATTTTGCGGAGTTCAGCGGCCGTCAGCGCTGTGAACTCGGGCCCAAGATCCGGACCAAGAGCTTCACGAAGATCGCATAACAATGCGACAGCTTCGTTGTATTTCTCCACAGATTTCATCGACACAAGTTTCGAAATGCTCGCAACAGTCTCACCGGGATTCTTCGCCATCGCCGCGAGCCGTTTCTTCCGTCGCTTCTCCTCCGCAGCCTGCTCCTGACGCCGATGAGCGTCAGACCTCTCCTCTGCCAGTCGATACAAGTCATCCATCGTCCGCGATGTTTTTCTGACGGGCCATGCAGAGGATTTCAGGGTCTTTCTGATCGTCTGGAGTGCGTCCGCTCGTACGATGCCGGAATCGTCAGTGAGCAGTTTTTTGAGGAGTTGCAGTCGTTGCTTCTCAGACTTCTTTTCGAGCCATGCCTCGACCGGCAGCGGTTTTGTGACAGGCTCCGTGACAGAATCTGATTCCTCGGCTGCCGCCTCCAGCAGGTCGTCGCTGATTTCGTAAAAGTCCGCCATCACTCGCAACGGCTTCGGCAGAGCTCCCATCCCTGCCGGCACTGGCGGCTCAGGACTCTCGTGAGGTTCACAGGCGAGCCAGGCGAGATACAGCGGGCGAAGGTCTCCGTTGATCAACATCTCACGAACAGGGGTCAGTTCTGTCAATAGGTCGTTGAGGTTACTGTAGTATCCATCCCATCGTCCTCCGTCTGACTCTGGATGTATCCGGAGGACTCCGCCTGGACCATGTGAGTCTTGCTTCCACTCAAGGTTGTATCCGATCAGATAGGGGTTCAGGATTCTATCGCCACCGGGAAACCCGTTTGGCAGTCGAAACATAAGTTCGCGTACGCCGTAGTTCGCGAAATGCACATGTAGATCAAATCCGCGTCGCATCATCTCCAGCGACTTTCCATGAAAGCTGCCGAAATGGTATTCGTTGGTAAATTCTCGGCGAGTCACCGTCGCTCGCGTCGACTGCATTTGCATGAACTCCAGTTGGTCATCGTCAATGGGTCGATCGATCGCGATGAAGTGGACGAACTGGTATTCGCTCATGAAGTCTATAATCCTGAAGTGATTGCACAGAGGCTTCTATGAACGATTGTAACAATTCCTCGACAACGACTGGTGACTCTTTCTCGTGCAGCCCACACTAAAACGGAATATCAGAATCCGCCGATTCGTCAACAGAGTCGCTCGAATGCCGTGACGCAAAGAGCATATCGAAAGATTCGAACTCATCCGAGTCCTGCGATTGAATGAATTCAAATGAATCTGAATCCTCGAACTCCTCTGGTTCGCGGAAGTCCTCGACCAGTCCAGCCTCGATCGCACTCTGCAGGAGATCACTTCGGTTCGACGCGACAAGTTTCCAGCGTCTTCGTCTTCGCGGTGCCAGTTGTGCGATCTCCAGAATCAACATTCGCAGTCTCTGAAACGTCGCATCGTCGATCGCATCGAGAGCTTTCAGTCTGGCGATATTCTTCTTAGAGATATTGCTCTGATCCATAAAACCCAGGATCTCACCCATTGCCAGGTTCCGCTGAAGTTCAGCCTTGGGAAGTCTTCGGCAATCGCTGCAGATTCTCGCGCGATGCCCTTTGCAGCCGAAACTTTCATTCGGGCGCTCGCATCCGCAACAGTCGCAATACCGCCCCATCGGATTACCATTCCCGTGTTACTTCAGAACCTTATCGAGCAATGCCAGTATCCGGACTGCGTTTCAAAAGTAGACGTCACTCTCTGAGTGACGAAGTGCGATTCTTCCGGAGGGTTGTCATAGAGTCACCCGGCTTGATTATTCAACACAGAAAACAAGAGTCGCAGTTCATCACTCGGAGAGTGATGTCTACTTTAAGTCCCCATCACTCTCCGAGTAAAGAACTGCGATTCAGCCCCCAAGCCTGCTGCCGATCCTAACAAGTATCCGACACCGATTTCAACGTTGGCCGTGTCTATGACACAAGCCCGTTCCGCACAGCGGCCGCAGATCGTCGAACGCTGGACTTCAAACGGTTGCGACGGAGATGTTTTTCGTTTAACCGTCAGCCGAAGGCGTAAGTTGGGGGACGCAGCCGGGGTTCACCCGTCCTGACTCGAACTTTATGTGGAATCATCCAACACGGCCCCGAACAGTCCCAACCCGAAATGACTGGCATAGCCGAGGCAGATAGGACCTTTCTGCGGCGTCGCGAATTCAATTCTAATTGCGTAGCCAACATCTACAGGTGGAGCTGCTTTTCGCTGACGGACACGGATGAAATGGCGCAGCGGGAACGTGTCCGTATTCCATGGCAAGACTTGAATCTTTGCAGAATCCTCGCCCACGAATCCACGCGACTCAAGTTCGGTCGCGATTTGATTTTCCAGTGTGTTCTTTCCCCGTGGTTTGAGAAAGCGAGCGGGAACAAACGGCGTGACACTCGTCCAAATCCTGGAACCGACTTTGGGCGCCAGCACTCGTCCAACCTGGCTGATCAGTTGCTCGGGAAGACCTCGCAAACAATTTAGATCACCGGCACCAGCCAATGCGAGTTGCATTTCTCCGACTCCGCCTTTCGTCCATGTCCGGCGCAACGTGCGGACTGCGTGTTGTGCTGCATCACCGAGACCCATCGGTGAATGAATAATGATGTGGTCCAGGTAACCGTCGTTGTCCAAATCAACCGGCAGAATGTGAGCGTGTTGATGGCCCGATTTCAACGGTTCTCCGTTTGCGTCTTTTCCAGTTAATTCGGGACAATGCACACGTCTCCCGTTCCCGGTTCGTCCCACGAGCGCTCGGTGCAAAAGATCTGCTTGTGGCAGAGTACGTTTGATGGAGGGCAATGCGGACCGATTGCCGCTGGGAGACATGATCGCCAGCAACATCGTCGTCACCGACTGACTGCTGGATCGTACTGGCCTTGCTGGTACTCCGACTTCCAGTGAATCGCTTCGCCTCCAGTAAACAATTCGCTGTGAACCTGGCGGCTGGCTCCAGCGGTGCTGTTTCCACCATGCCGTATCTTTTTGAAGACACTCAATCAGGTCTGACGGATAAGGGCTAATGATGCGTTCGCGATCCTTCACTAACTTCGCGGTTGGCTTCTTATTGGCCTGAGGCAATGGAAATTCAGAAAGCAAGCTGTTTGTCATCTCGGAACGCCACGTGAAGTATTCCTCAGGAGCGATCGCGGCTATCATTGTAATCTGCTCCCAACCGCGCCCCTGCTGTGAAACAGGCACGCTTGGAAACGCATTGAACTGTATTTCGTCTATGATGGAATCATTGATGAGTTCCGCTTCGACCCAGCTTTCGCTGCGTCCTAGATATCCAAGGCAATCCACCAGTACTTTCAACAGGACCGTTTCCTCAGCGGAGAGATAACAGTTCCAATGCACGATCAGATCGTCGTCATCGACATTCGCCCACGTATCGTAAACGAGAGTCGTGTTTTCTACAAAAAAGTTGCCGATGTCGGCGCTCTGCTGGTTTGTGGCAGAAAACTCGAATGCGTTTACCTGCTTCACATCGGAAGGCTTCTTGAAATCTGCGACTGGCATATAGTGCCGACTGTGCGCAGCGCTTGCCAGTGGCAGGCGGTACGACGGCAGACACTTGGCCAGCCTCCCAATCAGTGTTCGAGCAATCTCAGGCACGTCGAGCCATTGCTGAGTGTTGTAACCACAAGCAAGCAACGCACGGAGTAGTCGCCACGGGCTTGGTGGCCATTCAATCTGCCCCTCGTTGACATGGCTGCCCCATAACGTCGCATGATACCGACCGGCTGGAAAGCGTATTCTGACCGTAGGCATTGCTTATTCCTCACTTTCAACGTCAGCGTCGTCGGAATCATCATCATCCGTTGACGTACCGGCGTCCTTCGCCTTTTTGAGTTCGTCCTCGAATTTTACGGTCGTGTGAGTCATCGCAGCGGAACATTTCTGGATAGCAGCTTTCACCGCACCTTCCAGATCTGTGACGGACGGCAATTCAAAGCCATCGGGTCGACAAGCAACCACTTTTTCACGGTCAACAGGTTCCAGATCGCAGGCGGTTCTAAGTCGAAGGTCGCCATCCAGTAAAAGTCGAAGGCGATGCAGCGCGAGCAGGATCAGCAATTGCTCAGCATCTTGGGCGAGTCCGTAGCCCCGAATCTGTGCTAGGTCCAGATTGACGTGACAAACAATTGCGTCCGCGACGAATTCATCGCGAGAGAACGGTATGTTGCCAAAGTGGTTCTTTGGGTCGCCGTCAACTTTTCCTGGATGCACATGATCATTCTTCACACCGCCCGACGCCGCAATGCGGACGTTCGATGCTTCGATGAACGCCGACAAAGCGCGTGCAATTCGCAGACGACCGCCAGCAAGGTCCTTCTTTGCCAGAAAAACGCCGTGGATCAAACTGCCGATGTCGAGGTTAAAAAGAACTTCAGCCAGCTTTTTTCGGTCGATCGGACCTTCTTCAAGGCCGCCAAGTGCGGCTTTCAATTGAGCGAAGAATGCAGGGTCCTTCTTGCTTTCCAGCAGGTACGGGCTGTTGATGCGATGTGCTTCCAACATCGAATCCGTGAGAAACCCACCTTTCCGTGTCACGGTCACGTGACTGATTCCATCCAGGCACTTGATCGGCTTGTTGTTGGCTGTATCCCAGCAAACTGTCTCCAGTCGATTGGCCATACTCTGCGCGCTTTCAACCAGGAGCTTCTGACCCTCACGAGTTTGATAGGTTGCGGCACCGAGGCTAGGAAAACCTGTTGGCTGAAACCGATCTCCCTGAACCGGACGAAGTGGAATGGAAAACAAGACGCGGTTGGCTTTTTCAAGGCTCTTTAATTCAAGCATGTTCAGAAACTTTCATACGAGGGTCGAGAATTGCCACAGCACGAGCTGCACTGAAGCGGTCAATTGGAAAAACGAGTGCGGATGCCCAAAGTCTTGCCGTTGGCAAATCAGTGATTGCGGTCTGTAACGGCGAGCGGATTCCTGCCGACCTCAGTCGAGTGATCGCACGTTGCATGGCACCTGGTCCGTCTGCCGCCAGCAACCGGCGAATGATCGAAGGTTCTGCCGGTATGTCATGCCCATCCGCGAGCGGCCATGCAAGGCAAGCAAGTCGCAGGGCGAGCCAAGCCTCGGAAGGCAATTCCTTCGGATGCTCGATCCCTTTCCGAGGTTTTCTTTGCCATGAATCCCATTTTACGGCCATCAACGCACGCGCCAGATCGAAAACTCGCTGAACATCGATATGACCACCCAGGAACAATGCCAGATCATCCAATCGAGCGGCTGCGCCAAAGGGCGACACCAGTTTCAAACGTCGTTCGCCTTTCATGCCAGCTTCAATGAGCCTGCGTTCAACGATTGCGGCACAATCGGCGATTGGATCACGTCCGCTGACCACGACACGCGAATCCTTTGCAAGACGTTTGTCAGACGTTTTGAATCGGCGGCCACCGCGTTCAAGTGGGAGCCAGTGGTGTCGCACGGGATCGATGGCTCGGCCGTTTTTTGCGTATCCAGCGGCTGCACTTCCCAGCGCGACCGCCAAACGAACCTCAGGAGAACTGTCAAAGCCGAGAGCATCGATCCATTCGACGCGAAGCGATGGAATTGGCCCGGCATCGATTCCGCTGCCAGTCGCCTGGAGAGCTTCCACCTGGATCGCATTTCGCAGAATTGCCTGCCAGCGATCCGGACTATCATCGTGAGTCAACGCGGCGAGAACCGAATCCGCCAGCATTCGTTCAGCCTGGCCCAGTCGAGCTGGAGCATTCTTGTCGCGTGCGCGACGTTGAAGTCGGTCCAGCCATGGTGCAAGGTCATCAATCAGGAAGGCAAGAGGATGTTGGTGAACTCTGATTCGTCCCAGCGGCACCGCTAGTGTGGATTGGCCATTTCTTTCGAGGTAGCCGAATCGAACAAACGAATCAATGCCTCGTGCCACACCCAAACGACTTATCGCGCGTGCCGCGTCAACAGGGCGGTTGGCGGTCTGTCGACCGAGTTGGAGGCGTCCTTCGCCCAACAGCGATTTGACTTCTGGTAAACGGGCCGGGTGCGACCAAAGCGGCATCCATTGCTCACCACGCTGCGATTTTTCCAGCCCCGGAGTTGCGTGACCTGTCGCATGGGACTGAATAGCAAACGGTGCGCTAATGCGTTGTGACTCTCGCGGATCAAATCGCTTGGTTGATCGACTTGCGAAGAGAACTGCTCCTTCCAACATCAAGACGAAATCCCAAGGGTTCAAGTATGTGTCGTTTTGTGATCCTGGTCCAGTAGTGACATTCGCACCCCCAGCGCCAGCCGGTAGGAATTGGCCCACCTTACCCGCCGCGCCACTAGCGATACCATTCGACAAATCGCCCTTCAATGCATTCTTGAGTAGCTTTGCCGATTCTCTTTCGTCTTTCGGGTCTAGTATTGCCAGGACGTTTTCGAAAAAACGGCCTGTATAGTCGATAGCACCATCATTGCCGCCGCTACCCCAAATCGATGGGTATTTGATTTCGCCATCGATATCCACAATTGCGCTCCTGGAAAACGTGCTACGCCGGGAACCACGAAGAATTGCCCGTTGAACTTGATTCTTTCCCAAATCGTTTTTCGGGATTACAGGAAAGACAGGGCCGTCTCCACTTGGCACAATCAGGAGCTTGCCTCGTTCCTTTGCAGTAATTGCGCTCACATTGATCTGTTCGCAATACGAAGGGAGAATTTGACATATCTCTTGGTACGCATCTCGGATTGGTTCAAAGCGGATACACTTGTCGGACAAGAGTTGGTCCAATGCCGCAGCGTTTTTGCTGTTTCGTAAAGAAGCTTTTTTGGGATCCCATGTGCGGAAAAAACCTGAACCACCGTTCCACGGCGCAAGCATCGGGGTCGGCTGATACTTGATAAGGAAGAATTCCCCCAGTTCATCATCGGTCATCCGCGTCAACAGACAAAAACTCTCATCCTGCCACCAACCACGTGCTGCGGGGTCTGCCTGCTCCGCGACCAGTCGCAGAATTGCCAGAGCTTTCAGGTAATTCGCCAATGACGTTGGCGCACACCCCGTCATTCGATGCAGATGCAGAGTCATACATTCACCTCTTTGAGCATTGCCGAATCTTCCGTTTTTAATTTTGAAGCTCGTACATCGGCCGCCCGAAAGACAGCCTCAAGGTATGCGAGAGCCGTTGGGCCGTGTCGGTCAAGCAGCCCCAAACAGCGTTCTCGCCAACTGGCACCGGTTCGCGTCGAAAGGCCGAGTGCCGCAGGACTAAGCGTGAGTAACAAGTCGGGAATCAGTTCCATCGAATTGCCGATCTTCAGCGAAGGAACAAGATCACCTTCGCGCACACCGCGAATCGGAAAACCACGACCATCATTGTCGCGATACTCCTGATCTTTCGGTGATGCCTGAATTGTTGCCCGAACCTTTCCATGGTGCGATGCAATCAGATACACCAACAAGTCGAACGATTCCTCAGTACACTCAAGCACCGACTTCACAACTGCAGGGACTGCGTCCGTGGTGGCCTGTAAATCTTTTTCGCAGTTCATAGCGGTGAACACTTCCCGCCAGTTTCCAAGCAGAGCCGGATGTTCCGGAGCATAGTTTTCCAGCAACGCAAACATGGCAAGCGCACTCGCCAGTTCATGACGAAACCCTGGACGATTTTCGCCGGTCTCTGCGAACTTGTACGTTCCCACCGGCTTGAGCCAGGCCGACTTTGGTCCCTTTGCCAGATCCTGTCGCATTGGCCTGACGTCGGATTTGCTGTCGCGGATCGCTCCCTGAAACGCAGGATGACCCTTCCCGATATCGTGCCAAACCGCTACTAATTCGAGAATAGAACGCAGTTCGGATGGCAGACCAACACTGTCGCAAATCGTAGTCACTTCGGCAGAAACTTCGTTGCTGTGGCAGGCGATCGTTTTCCACTCGTTGACGCTCAGTCCTTCATTATCCTCACTGTTGTCCGGCCTTGAGGAAACGTTTTCTGTCATAAGTTCAACAGGCGCAACCTCTGGCACTGCGTTTTTCGAGTCCGGCGCGAAACCACTTTCGATGACATAGCCACCACAGCCCGCATCCACACATATCACTTTGCCCGGAATCAGGCTTTCTCGTCGAGCTTCCACCCATTTCCCATCTATCCAATCCCAAATCCAAGCTCGCATTCCGGCACGCAACTTTGGCTTGCGATTTGTCTTCGTTTCAGCTCCGCACAGCCAGTCGCGGGCTTTCAGGAATGGAACGCTGCACAACTCCCGGCGGTGTGGCTCAACATCGGGTTCCGGACCCTGGTCTGTAGGCAATGATCGCCAAAAGACCTGAACATCACGTTCGTCACCCGTTCGAATGAACCTGCTGATATCCAGATCAGCGCCCGTCAAGTCCGGCGTGGTATCGAACAATTCGTCAAATTCATTACGCAACAACAAGTGTTGCGGCGCATACGGGTACAGAGCGACTCGTGCTTCTGTCGTCAGGGACTGCTCGAACTCCTCAATAGATTTGATGCCCACGTCGGACAGCGATTGAATACTATTCCACGCACTTTCCAATTCCTCAGAGGAATATGGAGCACTCGTCTTTTCATCGTGTCCACGATCAATGACAAGCACTTGCCCACTGCCGCCATAACGAGCGCATCTGCCGAACCGTTGAACAAGGCTCGGCCACGGGGCCAAGTCAGTAATCAGGCACGTCGCCGAAATATCAACTCCGGCTTCCACAACCTGAGTTGCAACGATGATTCGATCGACTTCAGTCGAACATGATTGACGAGTGAGAAATCGGTCCCGCCAAGATTCACGTTCGGATGGGCGGAACCGGCTATGCACCAGCTCAATGTTCTCCGTTCGCCCTGCCTTTCTCAATTCGCTGTAGGTGTCGAACGCCCGATCCACTGTGTTACAAACCACGAGAGTAATCTTTCCATACTCTCCAGACGCCGAATTCTGATGAGCCTCAAGAATCCGTTTTGCAAAGTCATGGGCTTTCTTTGCGTCGATCGATTCCGTGACGCAGGATTTATGGATGTCCCATAATCCACCAGTTCGCAGATTCGGCGCTATCGAACAGACGTTGCTGGTCCATCCGTGGTGAAATAGCGAGGTATCGACGGACTTCAACCATTCTGGCTGCAATGTTGCGCTCATCCACCACGTGTAGCAGGGACGGAGCGACTTCGATCGATCAGCATCTCGGAAAGCCTGAAGCTGCGCCGACGTCGCCAAGCCGACGTCCATCAGTTGAACTTCGTCCATGACCCACAAGGCATCGTGATTCAATAGTCCATATTCAACTGGCCACCGCGCTCGACCACAGGCATATCCTCGATTCAAGGCTCGGGACAGTAGCATGTCCTGCGTTCCGACAAGTACGGCAGGACGGTCAGGATGAATGTGCCAATCTGTTTGCTCGACTCCCCCCATCAGTATCTGTGCCGATACCTCGGAACCGACCGCGTTCTGGAGGATCCGTTCTGCTTCCGCGTGCGTTTGTTCAACCAGGGTCCGCATCGGTAAACACCACACAAGCCGCGTTGGCCAGTTAGTGTTCTTGCACTGAACGCGGTGGTAGGCCCAAGCCGAAAGAACGCCCAGAGTCTTTCCCATCCCGGTCGGAATCCGGATCAGCCGGTTCGTGCACTCGGCCGAGCCGGCCAGATTCGTTTGCCAAACGTGTGGATCATTGCCAGCACGAGAACTGGATTTAGTGGCAGTCTTAAAGAATTCATCAAACGTCATCATGAATCACTCAATCAATAATTTCTGACGACTGAAGGGTGGAACGGGGACGTAGTGTCCGAACTTGACAGCAAATGGCAACTGTCCGCGGGGATTCGACTTCTCTATACTTGCCGTGGGGCTGTTGGCGGTCCCGCTGCAAGTTGCTCGGGGCGGGTCGGAATTTAGCGACGAACCATGACAGATCATGTCATGCTCAGAAAAAATTTGCGACGATGCTCCGCAGCGGGAAATTTGCGGGATGATCTGTTACCGGATCCTGCTGATCTGAGATCCGGCCGACGTGGACAGAACGATAAAAAAGAGCCGACGGAGACCGTCGGGGCACATCAGCCCGGGGTCACCAGCAACTCAATGTTGCCCGTGTCTCCGACGCGAGATTCATGGATCGCTGATCGTTCGACCATTGCGTCACGGTAAAATCAGCAGCGATGCAAGCCGCCTCGGAGAGTCGGACAACTTTGGCTACCCAATTCGCTGGAACGGCACAGCAATGGAACTTAACTGATCGCGATTCAGGAGTTCCACAGACTGTCGCGTGATTGCCCCATCGATGGAAATGGCAAGTTCGCCAGTGCCGGAAAGGATCTCGGCAGGCACGCGCAGGTAGAGATGCGTCGGTGTCGCTTGAGCGACCTCAAGGCAAGTGCCGTCTACATTCAGTGTCATTTCTACTCTGGCGGAATGAGATCCGTTTTGCGATGCTGCAATCATGGAAGACTGGCGTGAAGAAATCTGGGAACGGGCAAATCAATACGCCGCTGAGCAGGGCCGAGTTCTCATCGGCCAGCTTGGCTACGGTTACGATGGTAGCGTGTTTGCGACAGAACGACAATCCGCAATCAAGGTGCTGCGATTTGAGCGGCTATACCAACGGGAACGTGATGTTTATCTGAGACTGCGGTCCGAATCTATTCTCGACATCGCAGGATTTGCCGTTCCGCAGTTGATTCACCATGACGACCGCTTATGGGTCGTCGAGATGGGTATCGTTGCCCCTCCGTTTGTGCTGGATTTCGCAGGAGCGTATCTCGACCAGCGGCCGGATTATCCGGACGACGTGATGGAGGAATGGCAGCAGGAGAAGTTGGAGCAGTTCGGGGCTGAACGCTGGGACGTGGTTCAACTGGTAATGGCTCACTTTGCTCGGATGGGGATCTATCTGGCGGATGTGAAGCCGGGGAACATCATGTTTGACGGGTCGTAAGTCAGGGGCTCAAGTTTCGACGGTGACCGTCAGAGAACTTTGCTGGCTGATGGGCTCCGTTGGGGCACATCGTGGCACGACAGTCTCGGTCGTGTAGCTCCCCAGCATTTGCATCAGTTCACGGCGGATGCCATCGACGAGTTCAGGCGGCTCAATCGCAATTGCATTGCGGCCAAAGCTGAGGATCCACTTGGTGACGGCCGAGAGTTCTGTCAGGCAAAGTCGCATCTGCACAGAACCATCAGGCTGAGCGAAGAACCATTGGCTGTCGTGCCAATGTGACTCTTGTACGTAGCGAGCAGCTTCGTGAGAGAAGTGAATCAGGACTGAGTGTTCGTCGGTGCCGCCACCACGAAAGACACCGAACGCTTTCCTCTGCCAGTCTTCGAGGTCAAAGTCTTCGGGGACTACATACTTCAAATCAGATCCCAAAGTGACGTCTTCGATTCGATCGACCTTATAGTTTCTGATCTCCTGAGTCTGTGCGGACCAGGCAATCAGATAGAGACTGCCGTTGTGCCAGATCAGCCCCTGCGGCCCAAGTTCTCTTTCAGATGCCTCGGAAGCCTGAGCCGATCGGTATAGAACCAGCACTCGTCTCTTTTCTTCCATGGCCTGAATCAGCGTGTCGATGATTCGGCCTCGACTTGTGTAGTCGCTGGTGCCAAACCCACTGACTCTAAACATGCTGTTGAGCTTTTCGCAATACCGAACGGCATGTTCGCCTAAAGAGCCTTTTACTTTTCGAAGGACTTTCTGATGCCCCTCCCAGAAAGGCGTCCCCGCTAGCGGCTCAAGAAAACGCCGACTCATGATGATGGAAATCATGTCAGCGTAGTTGAAGCTCATCTGCTCGCTGAATGGGCACATCTTCCAGCGTTTCAGATTTCGTGCGACGGTCACATCCTCCAATGGAAAGCCGGCTGTCTGCAGCAGTGCGATGTCTCGTTGTATTGAACGCATCGATACTTCGAAAACATCAACCAATTCCTGTATGGTGTAACCAACCTTTGAGTCGGCCAGTAGTTGCAGGATCTTCCACTGACGAAGGAGTTGTTGAGATTCGCTCACGAAGAGTTTGGTCCCTGCAGATTGGCGGAGATGTCATTACGCCTTGCTGGAAGACCATACTCACTTAATGTGCCAGACGCCAGCACAAATTTCTTGCGCACGCTGCGGGCGTTGGAAAACGAAGTTTCATGCCGCGCGAATCATCATCCTCAGGACATTGGCACCTGCGCATAGCTGTTGCCACCACCACCAACGACCACGATCCAGTGAATGCCGGCTTTGCGTGGGGCGATGAGATTTTGGTGGGCGGTTTCGGAGGTGATGGGAAGGATCTTCTTTGCGGTCTCGAAGCTGACGACGCATTTGAAGGTGGGGATGGCGTTCTTGCAGTAGGACGCGATGAGTTCAGGGATCTCGTGCCGTGGCATGCCCTGTTTCTCAAGAGCGGCGTAAGTGAGCTGCTTGCCTATGTCGTCGGTCATCTCAATGATCATGCCGACCGGATCGGTCATGCCGGATTCCTGCATCCACTTCATCACATCCGGGGCGTTGTGGTTGAGCAGATGTCGACGGAGTTGTTTGGATTGCTCGGAGATGCCACGTTCCATGGGAGTGCTCGTCGTTTGTTGCTGGCAATGGTCGGGACTCTCGGGGCATTCTGCGGTTGAATGTCTCGTTGTTCCACCGTGGGCAGCAGATTCAAGGGCATTCGATGCCCGTGAATGAAAACGGCCCGAAGGTTCTTCTTGAAACTTCAGGCCGTGGCATCGATGCGATTCATGTTTGTGGAGCTTTACGGTTTCTTTGTGTCGGCCTTGGGTGGCTGAGTTGGCTCCTGCTGAGGTTTTGGGGGCTGGTGAGGGTGATGACTTCCGCCGTTGGCCATGATCTGAGTTCCTTGTTAAGACATGATTGTGTCGAACCTGAATAGTCATAATTTGACTATTCAGAGTTTGACTTTACGTTGCCGACCGAAAGGTGGCAATGACAAAATGAAAAAAACGATCCATGGTGACGAATACATGACGGTGATTGCCCTGTTGAGAGAGCTTCGAAAAGCCGCTGGATTCACTCAAGTGCAGCTGGCCGACATACTTGGGCAGACTCAGTCGCTGTACAGCAAATACGAGCGTGGGGAAGTGCGGCTCGACATCATCCAATTACGGACGATTTTGCTTGAGTTTGGAGTTACGCTGCCAGATTTCGCAGAGCAACTGGAAGCAAAGATTAAGAAGAAACGTTGAATGCGGATGGCTTTAGCAATTGTTCAGTTCGCTTCAGATACTTTCGCAGCGTATCTCGCGAGGTCAGGAAGAAGATGCCTTCGACGAGCAGGAATGCCGGATCAATCCAACTGAGCTGGCAGGTGGGCTGAATGCTGATCCGATGGCAGATCCAGGCAATCGCCGTAGCAGTCAAGGCGTTACTGTAGAACTGGTAGTGGACATAATGAATTTCGATCAAAAGCCGGTACGCATCCACCTTTCCGGGCAGTTGGGAGAAGTCCAGATCCGGGGCTTTCAGTCCCGTCGCAGAATGAACCAGATCCACGCAGGCCCAGCGGATGGCGGTGACGGTCATTCCCACGGCTAATGATGCCACTGTCAGGTACAGGAAGCCGCTGATCGTCGGAGCGTCTGCTGGAGTGGATGCAAACCAGGCTCGCATTGACGGCGAGAAAGAACTCAATCCCCACAGTGCAATGGCCCCCGGGACAAGGTACGCAATCAGGACTCCAAAATTGTTACTGGTGACGTCTTTCATCTTGCCACCGTAACTCAACATCGGAGAATGCGCAAGACATGGAATCCTCTGTGGTTGGTGACGGCCACCTGCTTTTCCCACCGTGTCATTCGCGCACAGAAACCCGAGTTTTCTGATCAGGTTCTTTTTCTGAGCCCGATGCCATTCGTTCAGAATCTGATCCAGTGTGCAGCGCCCATCGGATTTTGACATAAAGCTGGAATGGGCACACTGTGAGCCCCGGAATTCCCGCACTTCCCTCCCCCGCGACTCAACAACAGACGAGTCTGATTCGATGAGGAGTTCGCTCGCCGTTCAATGATTCCTGCAGGATGAGGGAACGGGTGACTGTGGGTGATATTGTCTCCTGGATGCATTCAGCAAAGTCTCGCCAGATCGCTTTGCAATCTGTCATGCCCTTGCAGTCACGAGGTTCCACTTTGCTGCCGCTCGAGTGTTGGCAATTGCTCACTTCGTGCTCGGTTGTTTGTTTTCCATCGGCTGGCGCCTTTTTGTGAATGAAAAACAAACAACCGACAATAACTCATGAGGACTATGCCAAAATCGAAGACTCCAAAAGCAACGACCGAATCCATCAAGAAACCAACTCGAACCCGGCGTTCAACATCAAAGGAACAGCCAGCGTTTGAAGATACCTTCATTCGCGAAACACGCGTGAGCTACATCCGCAGCCAACAGGCCCTGTTCAAAATCAGATCAGCGTCCGACGTGGCCACGTTTGTTCGATCAGTTCTGACCGACAACAGCCGCGAACATTTCGTCGCGATGTTTCTCGACGCGATGCATCAGGTGACAGCCTATTCCATCGTCTCCATCGGTACGGCCAACTATGCGTTTGTCACACCTCGCGAAGTCTATCAGCGAGCGATCGTTGCCGGTGCCATTGCCATCGTGATTGCTCATAACCATCCGTCCGGTTCAAGGCTACCTAGCGAGGACGAACACAAAGTCACCAAGCGCCTCTTCGAATCCGGCGTTCTGCTGGGGATCAAGCTCCTTGATCATGTCGTCGTCACGGACAATGAACACTACTCATTCAGCGAGAACGGCGTCCTGTAAAGGACGCCCGTTTGGCAAGATACTACGGCGTGGCACAGCCGAAAGAAATCAATGGCCCGCTTATTCACTGGGCATGAGGATACGTTCTTCCAGTTGACTCAGGAGTACGAGTCGTCTTTTTTGAGCGGGCTTTTTGCATGACTCCGTGTCGTTGCTGAGATGCGATCTGGCTTGCAGGAGCGGTGGCGGTTGCAAATCCGACCAGATCGTCTTTCGTGAAAACTCCCGGATGCTGCGCGTGAGCGTCCAGTGTCGGGATCAGTGTTGCACCTTCACGCACGATGCGAATCCCCGCATGATGATGGCCATGAATGCGACGTTCATGAGACTTCGGCAAGCGGAACCAACGTTCAAGATTCAGATTGTCATACGGATAATCGGTCAGTTCCGCACCGGCGAACAGACCCACCTGAAAGGACTTCATCATCTTCGCCATATCCTTGCAGGTTTTGTCGTCGCTCAACGATTGCAGCTCCGCGATCTTCGACGCAAACAAGGGCTCGCGATCGGCCAAAGATGCGCCCTCGTCCACCGACATAATCTTCACCACTTCACGCACATGAGCCGTATAAGTTCGTACGCGGGAAAACGTGTCCTGCTGTTCGGCCACGCCACGATCAATGAAGCCTTTGAGTCGATTCAGCAACGACAACGCAGGGCCCGATTTCCCGGACGCGGCGATCCGTCCCAGCGAGTCCTGCACATCCGCAAGAGCATCGACCATGCGAATCCCCGGAGGGTTACAGGGGCCGCCATGATTGTCATTCAGAATGCCTCGCACGGCACTACAATAGTCGAGCACAACAGCGCCACTATCACCCGCCAGCGACGAGCCTTCTGCAACCTCATTCACGACATTGATGTCGTCATTGGATTTCGTTTTGTGGGCCTGCCGCGCTTCCAGAACTTCTCGTTCCAAAGCCCTTAAACCTCTGATTTTTGCTCGCATTTTCTTCTTCGCTGTGCTGTCGAGAGCCAGCACCGGCTTTGCCAGATCGCGAAAGAAGTGGTTCGCACAGAAACGATCGGGAACATCCGGAAACACGTCCGCGACACTCTTCAGAAAAGCGTCCTGCTTGTCGGAAATCCACTGCACGACTTTTAACCCCAGACCGTCGGCGATCTCTTTGGCCCGGACAAACAACGTTCGAATTTCGTCGGTGGCTCCGGACAACAGCGGCTCCGCAAACCAGACTCGTTTCTGCGTCACTTCGCGAACAACATAGAGCGTCTCATGTCCCTTCTCCGGCTGCAGCCCGTCGATGGTCAGCACGATCTGATTGGTGTCGCGATAAAGCGTCATGTGTTCACACCGTTGATTGCCACACTGCACGAGCCTGACGCTCAGTCGCAGCGGCCCTTCCAGCGTCAGAATACTCCGTGGCCGA
>JANPHT010000271.1:0-1653 GCA_031424595.1 Planctomycetota bacterium | reverse complement strand
CCAGTCCGCACGTTCACCGCTTTGTTCGCCATTCCCTCAGTCCGTGATCTCAAACACGACATTAAGCTCGCTTTCGATGCGGATTCGGCCCGGCTGAAACGTGGCCTCCCCGAAAGCCGGTGCGCTCATGGAATACACCGCGCCGAACGTCCCCCCTCCGGTTTCAATAGTGAGCACCTTCCCAACCTTTGCCCCGAAGCCCTCCGCAAGTCGGGCAGCGTGCTGCTTCGCATTCTCAATAGCCTGCCCCAGGGTCGTATCTCTGATTTCTCGTTCCTTGCTGGATGAGAGTTCGATTTCCTCCAAACGATTGGCACCGGCTTTGATCGATTTGTCGAGGAGTTCGTTCAGTTTCGTCAGATCGCGGAGAGTGACTGTGATGGACCGAGTGATCTCATACCCAACAAACTGCCACTGGTCCTCGATATCCTTGTACTTAGGTTTAACGTAGAGTTGTGTAGTCCGAATGTCCTCGGACGCCACGCCCAAGGTCTTGAACGTACCGAGCAGACTGGCAATCTTGGCATCGGCTTCCTGTTTGCCCTTCAGAAGGTCTGCCTCGAATATGAAGGTACCCATCTCGACCGTGGCTATATCGGGCTCAACCTGTGTTTCACCGTGGCCATTGACCGAGACAGTTCGGCGCTCCTCCGCCGAGGCCGTCACGACCATGAACACAGTTGCGAGCGTTGCGATAAGCTTGGCTTGCTGCATATTGTCAAGTCCTCATCTTCTGGCGAACGACCAGGTTAACCGGGTTGCCGCCAGTCAACTTGCCATGTGAGAAACCGTGGACCGCAACTCCGGTTGAACCTATTGTTCGCCAATAATCTACGTTCAGTCTTTGTCAAACAGAACTCCGTCCCCGTGGTGAACGACAGCTTTGTAGAAATCCTTCAGAAGCCGAAAAGATTTCAAAATAGTTTCAATCACGAACTCGTCATCTGGGTTCTGTTGAATCTTGTAGGAACCTTTTTGCCTCAGAATATCAATGTTGCAGGCCGCTCGAACTTTCGGCTCTTCGATCTCAGCCAACCAAGCATCCACGATTGCGCATGTTTCAGGACTGTTCCAGAGTATTTGGAACCCCTGAGTCGATTTCGCGTTGGGAGAAATCTGGCTTTGTCCAAGTACCGCCCAGGTGGCGAATTCGCCGCCCGAATCGGAACCGTCCACCGATTCCAGCGTCATGTGTAACCAGCTGTATTGACGATCGAGATGACAACAACGGCAATCAATTGTTGGGTCTTCACGGAGCATTCGCTCAAGCGATTCTACAAACGGCACTCGCTCTGGTGCACGCAACGTAAAATCATCCCACATCATGCCACGTTTTCGCCGTTCATCGAAGTAATAGTCCACAAACACAAGAAGTTCAGGATCGATCTCTCCTGCTCTCAATCGATCGAGAAGCAAGCTTGGTACTTTGATCGCTTGGAGCGTCAATTCATGCCCCATTGACGACTCCTGTTGGCGAACGACGGCGGTAACCGGGCCGCCGCCAAAAGACTATGATTTCAAAATCCGCGTGATCGGCGGCTCCGGTTCACCGCTTTGATACTCATCATGGCCCCGGCATTTGGTTGAGGCGTGTCCTAAAGTAGATGTGAGAGACAGGCGTCTTCACAGGTTAACGGGCTCACGACACAACTT
>JANPHT010000270.1:0-10759 GCA_031424595.1 Planctomycetota bacterium | reverse complement strand
ACAAACCGCTGGACCGCCGCCATCCGACGGAAGTGTACGACGTCCATGCGACAATCCTGCATTTGCTTGGCATCGACCACACACGCCTCACCTTCCGCCACAGTGGGATCGACCGGCGTCTGACCGACGTCCATGGTCACGTGGTGCATGAGATCCTGTCGTAGTGCCTGAACAGGAAACCGAATTAATGATTGGGGATCTCGGGATTTGCCCAATGGCCATTCACGTTTTCACCTCTGACGACAAGTCCCTTCTTGTGCCAGTCGTACCATGTTGTGACGTCGGCCGCCGCATAGCGAATAGTCAGGCCGCAGCGACGGCGATTGGACTCATTGGCCTGTGAACCGTGCAGCAGCAGATCAGAGTGCATGGAGAACTGTCCCGCCTTGAGCTGAACATCGACTTCCGCATCCCCATAAGAATGTGGGTTTTTGACGGCCAGATCCAGCACCGTGTTGGCATCCTGAGTCTCGTCGTAATCTATCAGCCCGTGAACGTGAGAACGAGGAATGAACTTCATGTTCGCGTTTTCCGGATCCGCGTCGTCGATCGCCAGCCAGGCGGTCACAGTCTTCGTCGGACTGAGTGGCCAGTAAGTGCTGTCCTGATGCCATGGCACCCGCTTTCCATCGTGAGGCATCTTGCAGAAGAAGTGCGATCCCCAGCAGACAATATTCGGGCCGAGAAGATCTGAAACCGCATCCAGAATTCTCGGATGCTGCACAAGCTGATAGATACGAGCAAACCGAAGGTGCGCGGTGTTGATGGAATAACTTGATCGTCCCAGTTCCATGAACGCAGCCAGAACGCCGTCAAAAAAAGCACGGATTTCACGGGCTTCATCACGATCAAGCCCGTTGAACGGCATCACGTAGCCCTGCTCGTTGTATTGCTGCACCTGTGCTGCGGTCAGGGTCTTTGGACTCGAATTCACCGTAGGAAAGAATCCCATCTTCCGAGGCAATTGAGCCAACTGAGACGGAGTAGGATTGGGAATATCATCAACTTTTACCATGAGGGCGGACTCGACTCTGATTTCTGGGACCAACACGCTGGATGTTAGAGCACGATTCGTACGTTATCACGTTATTCTGTCAGAGAACGGACGAATCCGGAATAGTGTCTACAATCGGAAGCCTGTGATTTCTCATCAAATCGGATTCTGACTCCATGGCCGGTTCTTCGATATTGACTGCTTATCGCAATGTGCGTCAATACTTTGATTTGACACTTCAGGCAGATGGGAATAGCCCCAACTATTTTCGCCAGCACGTGGACCACTGAACTTCGCACAGAAGCGAGTGTCTATTAGACTTCGTCACTGGATTCTGAGCCAATTTTTAAACCAGCCCCCGGAGATTGTTCGATGACGCAGGTCGCCGTGTCCAAGAGTCAGGCCACCATTGACCTTTTTGACCAGTATGTCATACCGAACTATCGTCGTTATCCGATCGCGCTGGTTCGAGGTGAAGGATCCCATGTGTGGGACGCGGACGGTCGACGCTATCTGGATCTATTCCCTGGCTGGGGCTGCAACATCCTTGGCTACTCACCCCCGGCCGTTGTCAAGGCGATTCAGGAACAGGCGGCGAAGCTGATTCATGTTCCCAACACCTGGTACATCGAGCAACAGGGCCGGTTTGCCGAGTTCCTTTGTACTCGCAGTTTTGGAAAAGCGTTCTTCTGCAACAGTGGCGCAGAAGCGAACGAAGCGGCGATCAAACTGGCGCGACTGCATGGCTCCCACCAGGGTCGTTTTCGCATTATCACATTCGAACACGGCTTTCACGGCCGCACCTTCGGCGCGGTGACAGCGACGGCTCAGCCAAAGTACCATGAAGGTCTGGGGCCGATGCTGGCGGGGTTTCGATATTCCAGGATGAATGACATCGAAAGTGTCAGGAGCCTTGTCGATAACGAAACCGTTGGCATCCTGATTGAGCCGATTCAGGGAGAGGGTGGCGTCCGGATTCCTGAACCCGGGTTTCTGCAGGCGTTGAGAGATCTCTGTGACGAGCATGGCTTGCTGCTGATGTTCGATGAAGTGCAGACGGGAATGGGACGAACGGGAACGTGGTTTGGTTATCAACAGACCGGAGTCCAGCCCGACGTGATCACAATGGCGAAAGGGATTGCGGCGGGTGTGGCTTGTGGGGCCATGATTTGTCGCGATGAGTTTGCGGCGGATCTGCGACCGGGAATGCATGCCAGCACATTCGGCGGTAACTCATTGGCGATGGCGGCTGGTCTCGCCACCGGGATGACGATTGAACGTGAAGGTCTTCTGGGGCACGTGCAGCAACTGGCCGAGGAATGTCGGACCTGGCTGGAATCCCTGCAGCAGAGACTTTCGATTATCCGAGAGATCCGAATTTGTGGCATGATGATCGGCATCGAACTGAGCATTCCCTCGACGCCAGCAGTGGCGAAGTGCATGGAGCGAGGTGTCCTGATTAACGCAACCAACAACACCGTCGTGCGACTTCTTCCCGCGCTGAACATCCCGGCCGCCGACCTGATGGAGGGCCTGCAAGTCATCGCCGAGGTGCTGGAGGAGATGGCCGCTGAAACCACTTAGGACATTTTTTCAGGGCATTGATTACTCAAATAAATCAGCGTGTCGATTTCTGCGGAAACTCAATCACCTTCAACGGCAATAATGGAAGTCTGATGGAAGAAGCGATTCGTAAAGCGAAAGTTTTGATTGAAGCTCTCAGCTGGATTCAGCGATTTCGAGGTCGATACGTTGTGGTCAAGCTGGGAGGCAGCACGCTGGATGATGTCGCGGCCGTCAACAGCCTGCTGACGGATGTGGTATTTATGGCGACGGTGGGGATGAAGCCTGTGATCGTCCATGGAGGCGGAAAAGCGATCAGCTCGGCCATGACGGCAGCTGGTATTGAACCAAAGTTTGTCATGGGACGCCGCTATACCGATCGCCAGACGCTGCAGATTGCTTCGCGAGTGCTGGTGGAGGACATCTGCCAGTCCATTGTGGATCGGATCAATCGCAACGGAGCGAGATCGACTGGTCTGCATTATGGCACGGAGAACGTGTTGACTGCGGAAAAGCTGACTCTGAAAGATGAACAGGGAAACCCTGTGGACCTTGGACACGTTGGTCAAGTGACCGAAGTGGACGTCGACACTTTAGTCCGAGTCTGTTCGACAGGCACCATTCCCGTAATCCCCAGTATTGCGTTGAGCAATGTCGGACACCGGCTGAATGTCAATGCCGATACGGCTGCCGCCGCCATCGCAAAAGCCCTGTCTGCAGAGAAGCTGGTTTTCCTGAGCGACATTCCCGGAATCCTGACCAACATCAAGGATCCGCAGTCCCGACTGTCTCATGTGACTGCCAGTCAGGTTCGTGCGTTGATTGCTGATGGCACGATCGCCGGAGGCATGGTTCCGAAAGTCGAGGCCGCTCTGGAATCACTGGATGCAGGCGTTCACAAAGTTCACATCGTTGATGCATCCATGCTGCATTCGGTATTGCTGGAGATCTATTCCGATACGGGCGTTGGAACCGAAATTGTTCCTTAAGCCTGAAGGGACGACACGAGGTTGAATTTTTCCAGTGAGCATTACTTCACAGCAAGAATGGATGCGAAGTTGAAGCACTGAAACCACGGTGCGACAGTGGAAAACCCACACATCCGCAGTCGTTCTACGTGCGTGTTCAGTGTTTCCGGAATCAGACGATTCTCGATGGCGGTGCGTTTTTGAGCAATCTCCAGATCACTGTACCCATGCGCGCGTTTGAAGTCGTGATGAAGATCGGTCAGCAATGCCTGCTGATTGGAATCGTCAAAACAGAGCTTCTCTGAGAGCAGCAATGCTCCACACGGTCGGAGGCCGTCGTACACTCTTTGAATGACACGTGAACGCTCGCCTGGATCAAGAAACTGCAGAGTCAGGTTCAGAACAACGAAAGAAGCCTCACGAATCTGAACTGACCTGAGATCCGCTTCATGAAGTTCGACCGGACAACCTGTCTCCTGCGATTCCTGTAACAACCCCTTCAGCCGTGCGATCATCGCCGGCGAGTTATCGACCGCGTGAATCACACAATCGTGGGGTGCTTGTCGTCTTATCAACCGCGTCGCGGCGCCCAGCGAACAGCCAAGATCCCAGACCGTGGAACCCGGGGTGACGAATCGACTGGCCAGTTGCTCAATCATGGACAGGATCGACGCATAGCCGGGCACCGACCGGGCAATCATGTCCGGAAAGACCTGGACCACCTGCTGATCAAACTGAAAGTCGCCCACACGATTCATCGGCAGCGAAAAGAGATCGTCGCGAGCCACTTGCTTCACCAGTATCCTTGGTCAAAAGTATCCTTGGTCAAACTTCTGCAACAGACTGGCCAGCAGCCGTTGCCAGCCACGCTCATCGCTTCTCATCCCAATTGAGTCATCCGCAAGAAGCGAGATCGTGGCAAATCATTCGGTGGCAGACATCGAAAGCCTCAGGTTTCTGAGTTCCCTACTTCAGCTTTGTGAACACCAGAATATGCTGCCGAGGCAACACGTGAACTGTCTCGCACCACTTCAGGCCGAACTTAGGCTGCTCCGCCTCACGTCGCACCTGAACTTGAGACATCTTGTGGACTTCCTTGATTGGAACTGTCAGATCTTCCTTACGATATTCCACGAAAACCACTCGCCCGCCGGGCTTCATCGCGCGAGAAATGTCGGCCAGCATTTCGTAGGGGAACTCGAACTCATGGTAAACATCGACCATGATGGCCATGTCAATACTGGCGTCCTTTAGTCCCGTAGTGTCCTGCGTCCCCATAATGGGTTCGACATTAGTAACGCCGGCTTTTTCGCAATTTTCCTGCAGTCGCTCCAGCATTTCTTTCTGCACATCCACAGCCATCACTTTACCGTCGGGAAGGAGTAGCTCGGCCATGCGCATCGAGATGACCCCACTTCCCGCGCCGATGTCTGCTACGATTTCGCCGGGCTTCAGGTGCAACGAGCGAACCAGCAATGTCAGACGCTCTTCTTCTTCGCGGCTTGAGCGTTCCAGCCATTGTGCTCCGGAAAAGCCCATCACATGAGCGATCTCGCGCCCCATATAGAACTTGCCGATTCCATTGGGATCATGGTCCGGCCGCATATCATAGCGTTCCGGCGAGGCTGTTACCGCCTGGGAATCCGTGCCTGCTTGTGGTTCATCTGCCGACAACACGCCCGGAAAAATCAGCACCAGAATAAGTGAGAGCTGGCAGGTAATCGATGACATTCGAAGATCCCCACGTCGGCCTGAAAAATCTCAGTCGTTACAATAAAAACAAATCCCAGCGCTCTGCGGTCAAACGAGGAGCAGCCGAATAGGCTTCGCCTGCTCCTCGTTCAAGTTTCAACGGCTGGCGTCGAGAAAACTCATCCGCGACGTTTATGACTCAGTTCGCCAATTATCAGGTGCCTTGATAAAACGCATCACTCTATTTTGCGTCCGCCTTTTCCTTGACAGGTTCAGCAGCCATGATCGTGGCTTTCTTGATAAAGTCCAGCTTAGGGAATTCCTTCTTAAGGTAAGCATTGCCACTGCCCTGAATCGAACCCTGGTCCGGTTCTTCACCGTACTGAGAATTGATTTTTTCAACGACATCCATACCTTCGACAACCTTTCCGAACGGGGCAAAACCCATCCCATCCAGAAACCGATTGTCCTTAAAATTAATGAACACCTGAGAAGTTCGGGAGTTCGGACCAGACGTCGCAAACGTGATGTAACCGCGTTTGTTGGACTGAGTCACTTTGTCATCCTTAATCTTCGCATCACGCCATTCCTTCTGGACCGCCGGATCGCCATTGATCCCGAATTGCACCATGAAGTCAGGGACGACTCTGAAAAACCGGCCGTCATCATAAAATCCATTCGTCACAAGTTCATGAAAGCGATCAGCTCCCAGCGGTGCCCAGGCCCGAGTGACTTCAATCACGAAATCACCACAACTGGTTTCAAACTTGACCCTATAAGTCGCAGGGGCCTCATCCGCAGCGTTGCTGGACAACGCCGAAGCGCTAAACGCTGACAGGGTCAACAATACATTCAAAAACCACTTCATCGAAAACTCTCCAACATCATCCTGAATAGTGAATGTCGCCTGAATCGTCCAGGAATCTCTTCAGACGCTTCCAATGTCAGACCATGACTTGTCCAGTGATTTTGCTCTTCCGTGCCGTGTAACAATCCGGCTCTCGCAATCACTTTCATAAACTACGGCATCTTGAGACCCGCAGCAGCAGGTTCAGAATTAACGATCCGTAATCCAACCCTCAACATCCCGTTCGCGGAATCTATTTTTCCCAGCCGAAACCGCGGCGAGCCGGGCACGATCTCGGAACCTTCGAATTCCAGGGGCAGTTTGACAGGCGGGAGTTTTTCAGCAAGCGATTGTGCCGCATTGCGAATAATTGGGATCCACGCCGTTCCTGCCTGCACTGTCGTCACATCAGCATCGTCGGCAGGCGGGTTGTCACGGACAGGCTCGCCGATCGCAGACGGTATTCTCAGCGGCACCTCTTCAGGACCGACAGATTCCGCTGCAATTCCTGAGGCTTCGAGGCCTTCTTCGCCAACTTCCACGCTTCGTACGGCAATCATCCATTGCTGCTCCGAAAATCGTTTGCCGCGAAGATTGAAGCTGGTTGACATCCAGCCGCTCGAAGCCCCCGCTTTGGGATGGATTTGAAATGTCGTCGTGATTCGCACGTCGCCATCGACAAATCGCACTTTGACGGGGTCTTCGACCGCGAACTCCAGCGTAAACAATCCGGCTTCGGCTTCGCTTGTTCTACGCAACTGAGACAGCAACAACACCATTTGAGATATCGAAAACGGCTGACCAGGATTTTCAATCGCCGCTGGCAACTGAATATCCTGAAGTTGAGTGTCGGTGATTTTCAGGCCTGCCGGAAAATACTCGTTCAGTAACGCATCGACAGCGTCTTCCGAGAGAAAGCAGACAACGGCTTCGTCGCTTCGAAACGCACTGGCCTCATTAGGAACCGCAGACACTGCCTGATTACGTTGAACGTGTTCCACTTCTGTCCAGATGGAAACGCTTTCCTGAGTGGAACGAGCGGACCAAGTGAGCATGGTCTCCCGAAATACCGTCTTCATCTTCCCCTGAATCGATTTCCATTGCCGCTGAAACTCAGCAAAATCTGAGTCAACGATGCGATCAATTTTCGGCAGAACCTCGCGTGAAACGTCTTCCGCCACAACCTGGTTAATCTGGGGAGTGCGACGCAGAACTTCATTCCATGCCACACGATCGCTTAAGGGGCCAAGCAAGGGCATGGCAGCGCCGGCGGCGCTGGTCACTCTTTGTGGAGTCTGCGAAGCTTGAATCGTCCCATGCGCGGGCAGCGTCAGAAAAACCGAACCGTCGAACCAGAGCGGTTTAATGATTTCAAAATGGTGCTTGCCGACGCTGTCAACCGTGGCTTGTGGATTAAACCCGGTTGTCTGGCTTGTCACATCACCCGAATTCAACAGTTCGAATTTCAACGTCTTTTCATCCGGGATTATCCGCAAGCGTGTCTCGGTGACAGTGGTCTGGTTGCCCGTCACGTTGGAGTTCATCAGCGATTTCGACACGCCTTCCCGCTCACTGCGTGTTCGCTTGAATCGTTGTTCCAGCACCGACTTTCGAACGGATAGTCCGAACAGAGGACGGACAGGCACAGAGGTTTCGGATGTCTGTCCGGGAGCCTCGCAGGCCAACATCCCAAAACACCACGACCACAACAGTATGATTGCGGTCGCAGTGCGGAGGCTGAAGTTGGCTGTGTGTTCCGACGGCATAGAAATCGATTTGAGGCAGTTGACTTACCAAATGGAATGCAATGAATTGAAACAGGTCTACCACAGGTTCCTGCATTTTGGCGACAACCAACACATTTTCTACCCTCGATTTTCAGGAAGTTGAGTTCCGGCAGGTCATTTTGATGCAGAATCGGGCACATGAGCAGTCTTTCGACGCGTTCTGGCCGTGTGAATTCCTTCTGCATTCATAACGTCTGCCTGAAAATTCGACGAAGAATGCCCTTTTGTGGGCAACGGCCGACGTATTATCTGCAAAAGTGCCCGATAGTTGTGATGAATTGCGATCGAATGGCATCTCTCCGGTGTTCTTGCAGTGGAATCTCGCCAAACTGCAACTCTAGAATTTATTTGCATTTGCAGGTTGCTCCGAGTTGGAAATTCCGGATTAATAGGTCTACCCACATTGTGAGTGATCAAGGTCGATGTTCTGAAGTCGATATTCCAAATAGGGTTCGAAGAACTGTCGGAGTTGACAATGAAGAGTCTTCTCGTGCGTGCTCGGTTCTTGTTGCTGCTCCTCGCCATTGCGATTCCCGCAGGAACTGCGGTCGCTGATGTTCCCGAGGTGCTTCAACAGCGACAACAGCAGTTGTTCAGCGCCCTGGCCAGAGTCCGTGGAGCGATCGTTGGAGTTTCCGATGGCATGGGCGTCGGCAGTGGTGTCGTAGTCAGTCAGGATGGACTTGTGCTGACGGCTTCTCACGTCGTCGATGGCGGAAGGCGTTCTCGTCGCAACAATGTGACGATCACTTTTCCTGATGGCAATCAATACGCGGCAACCGTGCTGGGAAAGAATCGCGATGCGGATGCGGCCCTGATCAGGATCAACGACGCTCCTGCAGGCGGTGGCGGCTTCCCTTTTGCAGAAATGGGCCGAACAACGGAAACCAAAGTCGGCGATTGGTGCTTTGCTCTTGGGCATCCTGGTGGATACCGCCCGGACCGAGCCGCACCTGTTCGAATCGGTCGAGTGCTTTCCGTGGGCAACAGGACCGTGGTTTCGGACTGCGCCATTCTGCTGGGTGATTCGGGCGGACCGCTTTTCAACATGGAAGGGAAAGTGATCGGCATTCACAGTATGATCACCAGCCTGATTATTGAAAACCGACATGTTGCCATCGATTGCTTTCATGACGACTGGGATCGACTCAAGGCGGGGGATCGCTGGGGACGTCTGCGGTCTGCTGACAATGACCTGGTGGCCTCTGCGTTTTTTGGAGTGGAACTCAAGTGGAGGGACTTTATCCCTCAAGTGTCCAAAGTGATTGCCAATACGCCGGCCGAAAAGGCAGGGCTGAAGAGTGGCGATGTCCTGTTGAGAATAGAAGGCGAGCCCATTGCGGACCGCCTTGATCTGGGTACGACGCTGGATTTGCTGGAAGAAGATCAGTCGATCAAAGTGCAAATTCGCCGCAATGGCGCAGAGGACACTGTTTCTCTGGTGACTGGTGATGATTCGAATCCCGATGTCGACGACGATGCAGAACTGTTAAACGGTGAGGACCCAGTCGCGGAAGACTCCGAACGTGAGAAAGAGATCATCGAGCAGTTGAGCGACAATCGCCGCATCGGAAAGTTTGAAAAACGATCTGACGAAGAACTCAAGCTTTACTCTTCGGCAGCAGCCATCAGCGGCCAGGGCGTCGTCGCCGTTCGTGACGGTGGCCTGTTGCTGTGTCTTGGCACTGTCATGTCAAGAGACGGATACATTCTGACGAAAGCATCAGAACTGCAGGGCGCTATCGATCCGGAAGTGATCCTGCCTGGTGGTCGAAGGTTGCACGCCAAAGAACAGGCCTCAGATTATTCATACGATCTGATGCTGCTGAAGGTTGATGCAACGGACCTTCAACCGGCTGAGTTCCGTAAGGAAACTCTTCCCGTGGGAACAATGGCTCTTGTGCAGGATCCCAAGGGAAAGGCCCTGATTCCTACCGTTGTCAGCGTCGAAGCTCATACCATGGAAGGTGCCAGGAAAGCGTTTCTGGGTGTGGGGCCACAGACCGTCGCCAACGGAGTGCGCATCGAAAGAATCATTCCTGGCGGAGCAGCGGAACGCAACGGCTTGAAAGAAGGCGACATTCTGATGACTGTGGCCGGACAGGACGTTCACGACCACATTGAGCTGATTAATCGAATCAGTTCGTATAAGCCCGGTGATAAAGTGGTCTTCCGCTTCATGCGAGACGACGAAATTCGTACGATCGAAATCATTCTGACGTCACGATTCACGAACGAAAATCCCCTGCTGCCTTTGTATAACAACCCTGAATTCATGGGACAGTTTGCCAGCACTCATTCCGGTGGATTTCCCCGAGCACTGCAGATTGATGCCGATGTGTATCCAACGAAAGTTGGAGGACCCCTTCTGGATCTCGCGGGCAAGGCGATCGGAATTGTCATCGCGCGAGCGGATCGCTACCCCACGTTTGCCATTCCGGCGGACGCCGTCCAGACTGTTTATGAGCAATTAAAAGCCGAGGCCGCTAATAAGAAGCGCGAGTAGACTTTTTGATGCGGCTCCAGGAGATTAAACTGCTGCCCGCGTCCGATGATGTCCACCCCATGGCTTCGAGCCAACAGTTTGTGAATCCATGAGTTCCCCTGCTGCTGAAGATCGTCAGTCCGTTATTCTGCTCGGCGCTAGTAATTTGACGATGGGATGGAAGCCTGTCCTCAAAGCTCTTCAGAGTACCGTGCCAGGACCGCTGGATATTCGGGTTTCGCTCGGGATGGGGCGATCGTATGTGGACTGGAGCAGTTTCTGGCTCCGTCGGCTTCCCGGGATCGTTGATTGCGGCCTTTGGGATAGCCTGCCGTCTGCCGGAGCAAGGCCGCCTCTGGTTCTTGTGACCGACCTGGGAAACGATATTGTCTACATGCATGACCCCGACAGAATCTTTCAGGC
>JANPHT010000269.1:0-2001 GCA_031424595.1 Planctomycetota bacterium | reverse complement strand
ACAGCAACTCGATACATCCAGCCCGCTGCACCGGTATACCACGTCCAGCCCCCCCGCCCCAGATGTTGACTATTCGCGTACACATCAGCGGCAATCACATAGGGTTCGACTCTGTAACGATCGGCTTTCTGACGCGTGTCTGAATGATGAATCGGGTTCAGCAAATCAAACAGTTTCATCGCGAGCGTACCGTCTCCCAGGACTGCCGCCGCCTGAATCATCCACATCGCAGCGTGCGAATACTGACCGCCATTTTCACGGACTCCCGGCAAGTAGCCTTTCACATAACCAGGATCCATTGCAGATTGATCGAACGGCGGATCAAACAACTGAATGATGTCCGCGTCAATTTTCACAAGCCGTTTCACTGCCGATTCAAACGCCTGGCGACTGCGATCCTCTGCTCCGCCGGCGATCACCGCCCACGACTGCGTCAGTGAATCGATCTGACACTCGTCGTTGCTTTTTGAACCAAGAGGACTGCCGTCATCAAAGAACGCACGTCGGTACCATGCACCATCCCAGGCTGCGTTTTCAACTGCAGCGCGAAGAATCTTCGCCTGTTGTTCGTATCGTTCGGCATTTTGAACATCATTGAGTTCGCGAAGTAATCTGGCGAAGTCCTCGAAGATCGCGATCTGGAACCACGCGACCCAGACACTCTCACCCTTTCCTGCTTCGCCGATTTTGTTCATGCCGTCGTTCCAGTCGCCGCAGCCCATCAGCGGCAGATTGTGTTGTCCATAGCGCAGTCCGTGCTGAATCGCACGCAGGCAATGCTCCAGCAGTGAAGCGGTGTGTTCGGAAACGATAGGTTGCTCATAGCGTTCCTGTTCATGTTCGTTGAGCCGCGGTGACTCAATGAATGACACATGGACATCCAGTATCTGCCGATCTCCCGTCACTCGAAGGTAATGCAGCAGAACAAACGGCAGAAACAGAAAGTCGTCTGAAAAGCGCGTCCGTGTTCCCTTGCCGCCCGGTGGATGCCACCAATGCTGCACGTCACCTTCCACATACTGCCGCGCTGCAGCAGTCAGGATTTGTTCGCGCGCCAGATCGGGGCTGGAATAGACCAAAGCCATCACGTCCTGCAACTGGTCGCGGAAACCGTAGGCTCCGCCGGATTGGTAAAAGGCCGATCGTCCCCACACGCGACAACTCAACACCTGATACGGCAGCCAGCGATTGACCATCACATCCAGAGCCCGATTCGGCGTTTCGATGGTCAGTGTCGATAAGTGCACATTCCATTGTTCGATGGCGGTGCTGATCGCTTCAGCAGCGTTGTCAGAGTGGCGAAACTGGTCGAGCAGTTGCATGACGGCGGATCGGTCCTTGCCGGCCCCGACCAGAACAAAGACTTCCTCAGTATTTCCCGGCGCGACGGTCACTGTGCCCTGCATCGCCAGACACGGGTCCAGTCCAGCGCCGACTCGTTGATTAAGCCCTCGTTTCATCGCCACCGGATCGTTGAGCGAACCATCTCGACCAATGAAGCTGCGACGATCGGCTGTCCATGACACATCATCAACATTGAGGACGGTCAAAAACATGCACTGCGCTTTGAAAGCCGGATGATAACCATTGCCCATCATCAGCGTGACGCGTTCGGCGTCAAAACTTGAGACCTGATGGATCGCCGTCTCTTCGCGTGACACACCGATCACCGTCTCGGCGTAGTACGTCAGTTGAAGCTGTCGAGTCGTTTCCGTTGCATTATGCAGCCGAATTCGAATGATCTTCAGAGGAGCCGTGGCGTGTACACAGATGAATGTTTCTGACTGTATGCCCGTGTTTTCGACCGTAAAGATTGAGAAACCCTGACCATGGACAACTCGACGACTGAGATCTCGACCCAGTGATGACACGGGTGACCAGTGGAGCTCAGTGTCAACATCTTTCAGGTAGACAATCTCTGACGTCGGATCCGAAGTGGGATCATTTGACCACGCCGTGAGTTTGTTCTCTCGACTGTTTTCAAACCAGGTGTAGCCGCCG
>JANPHT010000268.1:0-9425 GCA_031424595.1 Planctomycetota bacterium | reverse complement strand
TTTGAGACCGCCAAGAGATCTGGTCGTCACTACATCATGTTTCAAACCGACGCCAAACGACTTACGAAAACGTCACGCCGAAAAAACTGGAGAAAATTTTCGCCGCCAGCATTTTTCTTCCCCGTTGGGGAAGTTGGGTTATCCCGGTGCAAGTGGGTATTCAATGGCCAAGTGGGTGTTCAACGGCACCGTGTGAAAACGACGTGACGGCCTACAGGACTTGAGGCACGGGGCCATGCGTAGTCCTTCTCTCGTCGCGTTCTGAGGAAGCCCGAGACTGAGAATTCCGGTTCTTCGCGACTGAAAAAATGGCGATGGGCTCTTCAAGCCTGTGGACAAAGTTAGCCAACTGACCATCCAATAAGATTGTGGGCGGCCGTTCGAATTGCCTACAATTGGAGAGTTCCTGCGGTGTTTTGGGGAGTCGTAAAATGGCCGCCGATGGCAAATCCAGCAATTTTGATGAATCGTGGAGACTCTGCCGAGGTCCAGCGAACTGGTTTACATTTCGATGCCCGGACGAAATCGAAGTGCGCCAAAACCAAACCCTCCTTGAGCTGAGACTTAAAAGGGACGGCGGACCATCAGAAGAGTCCATGGACAACTCCAACGCGATGCCTGAAGTCGGTCACAGGGTGACGCTTTCTATGGTGACCTGGTGGGACGACGCAGGAAGTGATTCGGCCCGCCGGCCGTCTCCGGATTTGGCGCTGCTGTTTCCGCAAGTCTCAGCATTGCATCCGGAACCGGCATTGGCAATTTCATCAACCAATGAAGTCTGGAGTGGCCTGTCACGTCGCCCGAATGCCGGCTGCTGGCTGTCTCGAGTATTCAGCCGCAAACCGCATTATCAATGGAGGTTGTGGACGATTCGACACGGGCGATTGACAATTGTGGCAACTGTACAGTCTGCGGACAGGGAGTCGCTTGACCCAGGGTTTGTGCTGATCTGCGAACGAGTTCTTGCAACATTGGAAATCGCTGAAAAGCCAGCATGGCCGCCCGATGTTTTTCTCAAACAAGTCATCGAGCTGGCTCGACAGCATTTCCCGTTGCTGCAATCTTCAGTAGCGCGAGGATTTTCGCTGCGTTTGGGTCAGTCGGAAATCGGTCTGTCTAACTTGTATCGCATGTATCTTCAGCAACCTGAACATTTCCGGCGCATTGTTTTGCCGGGGCTCACCACCATGGTTCGGCTTCAGGAACTTGGCCCGGATCAGCTGGTGCCCGATCTGGACCAGATCCGCGATCAAATCATGCCCATGCTTTCGGCTGACGATGATGCGAGAATTGAAGAACGAGTGCAAATGCCCTGGGTGGGTGGGCTATCGGTCGGTTATGTCGTTGACGAAGATGATTCCTACCGATACGTGCACCAACAGATGCTCGAGCACTGGGACCTCTCTCTCGATGATTTGCATGATCTTGCGATCAATAATCTTAGAAAATACGCCACGGAAAACCCGCTGGAAGTGACGCTGATTGGTGATGAAGCACGGCCTCGCATGTTGATGCCGGTCAAGCCGGACGCCTACAATTGCTGCAGAATTCTTGATCCGGGGTTTCACGGTCGGTTACGAGATCTGTTCGGACCAGAACTGATTCTTGGCGTGCCGAATCGCGATTTTTTCGTAGCCGTCACGATGAAAGACGAATCGCTGATCGAGCAAGTCAGAACGCGTGTGAATGAAGATTTCGCCACGATGCATCATCCGCTGACACGACGTTTGCTGGTCGTGTCAGCCGACGGAGTCAGTGAGTACTGTGAATCCTGACAACGTTGGTGCCTCGGAGTTGCGCTTTGCGTTCATCGGCGGAGGATCTGGCGGACATCTTTTCCCTGCGATCGCCATCTGTCATTCCCTACTGGAATTGCATCCAGAGTCGCGATTCCTGTTTCTTGTCAGCCATCGCCCGATCGATGGGGAAGTGCTGGCAAACTCCGGATTGCCGGCCAATTTGCTTCGAGTGCATCCTTATGTGGCGATGGCAAAACGTCAGGGCCGAGTCTATCAATTGCTAAGCCTGCCTAATTGGGTGAAGGCCTGGCAGAATGCTCGAAGAGTCCTGGCAGGGTTTCATCCTCATGTTGCGGTGGGAGTGGGCTCATCGGCCAGTGTCCCGGGAATGATCGCTGCAAGTCACCAGAAAGTGCGGCTGGCATTGATGGAGCAGAACACCGTGCCCGGAAAGGCCACGCAACTTCTTTCCCGACGCGCCAGGCTGACTTTAGCCGGGTTACCGTTTGAAGACCGTTTCTCCGAGCGATGGCGAACGCCGATCGAGATTACTGGAACACCGGTCCGGAAAGAAATTTCCAAATTCTCCGGGCAGACTGATGATGTTTGGGCGAGTCGAAGTCGTCTGTTAATTTTAGGGGGAAGTCAGGGCTCCGCTTCTGTAAATCGGCTGATCCTCGAAGCACTAGCGGATGAGCATTGTGTACCCTCCGATTGGGAAATCATCCATCAAACC
The DNA here is from genome assembly GCA_031424595.1 of Planctomycetota bacterium. GTDB lineage: Bacteria > Planctomycetota > Planctomycetia > Planctomycetales > Planctomycetaceae > SXXK01. The sequence continues at coordinate 6,950 of JANPHT010000268.1, read as the reverse complement.
GGAGCATCCCAGGTGAAGCAGGTATCTGCTGAGTACGCTCGCCGAGGTCGCACAGCCTTGGTGCTATCCTTCCTGCCAAAACTGCCGGAACTGCTTGCCACAGCGACCGTCGTTGTCAGTCGAGGAGGAGCCAGCACAATTCAGGAACTCGCCTGTGCCGGCCGGCCTACGATTCTTATTCCTTTCAGCGGTGCAGCGTCCAACCATCAGATGGCAAATGCTCAGACTTTGGCCAGGGTGGGAGCGGCGGCGTTGGTTGATGAAACCGCTGAAGATGCGGGACTCCAGTTACGTTTTCTCATCAACACGCTGGTGAAAGACGGCCAGCAAAGGCAACAGCTTCGTCAGGGAATTCGGAATTTTGCTCGTCCGGAAGCGGCGATGCATTCGGCTCGGAGACTGATCCACTTAGCCAGGGAAAATTGACCGGCAGAATTCGCCTCCTGGTTATGGCAGCGGCGATGCAAACGGAATGACTGTTCCAAACGTCAAATTCAACCTATTCGGAACAATTGGAGCAAAGTTCAAAGTCGTTGCCGGACGATATCGACGACAGCAGACTGTGTTTTCTACACGGTTGGGTTTCGTCCATTGTCACCGATTTGTCTGCCATCGGCGTCCCGCAGCAACCCAGGCTGCAGGATGAGTTTCTCTGGATGAACTGACTTTTTGAAAAAGGTCCGGCTCGAATGATCAGTCCGAACCTGCGTTCTTTCGCAGCAGCCGTCGCCTGCCTGATATCCGCACAGTCCATCGCCCACGCTCAGGACGGAGTCCCGGGCGGTTACGGTGATCCATCGTTCCTGCGGATGCCTCAGCACACCTATCAGGCACCGATTCAGGATCATTATATCCGAGGCAATACGGAGCTTTGGGACGAGAGTCGCCCCATCGAACATTTCGTGGGCGACGTCGCCAGCCGAAGTTGGGTAAAACTGGAATTCCTGATGTGGAATAACAGCAGTGATCATGATCGGATCGGTGCTCCAGTGACGGGACTTCAAAGAGACTCACGCGGCGATCTTGAAGGCGAGACCGTGCCAATTCCACTGCTCGATAACCTGAATGGTGGAACCGACGTTGGCAGCGTGCTTTTCCCGAATGCAACCACTCTGGACAACAACGATATTCCGGGCGCACGAGGAACGTTTGGTCTCGATCTCAATGGCGCTGACATGGAGCTTAGCTTTTTTGGAATGCAGCAGGCGACGTCGAGTTTCTTTGCCCAGGACCTGAGCGCCGCTCGTACCCGTGCAGGTCTTGCCGATGTGTCCCTGGGCACTACAGCTTTTCCGAACATTGCGGTGCCGCTTCTGACAGATGGGACACCAGCAGCAGCAGCCGATGTTTTTGCCTTGATCTTTTCCGAATCATTTTCAGCCAATCTTTCCACGCAGATGTGGGGCTCGGAAATCGCCTTCCTGACCGATAGTAACGCTCCCGGCGGGGCGGGGGCCTCGTGGCAATGGCTCGGAGGCTTCCGGTATGTTAACGTCGACGAGGCGTTTGGATTTCAGGGAACGCAGGTTGGTGGACCAACCACGTTAGTCCGATCCACATCGATTAACAACTTTTACGGTCCGGAAGTCGGTGCTCGCTTGGCACTGACTTCGAAGTTCTTCACTCTCAGTGCCACACCGCGAATTATGATGGGGCTCAATGACAACAGTTCGGACGTAAGTTCGATCATTCAAGGCACTGCAGGCACCATGCATCAACAACGGCAGATTGATTTTGGAACCGTGACACAGATTAATCTCGCAGCAGAAGTGCATTTTAGCCCGCAGTTCTCAATTTACGGCGGCTACGACTTCATGGTCCTGACCGGAACCAGCAAACCGTTCAACAATGTCATCTACAATTCAACAACAGATGCCCTGGGCAATCGAATTGTTGACATCAATCAGGACGTTCACCTCAAGAATCTCCTCGTGAACGGCTTCAGCCTTGGAGCGGTTTTCCGGTATTAACTTGCAGCCATTACGGCAAAAAAAACTCCCCTCAACAGGCAGCCCTGACGTTTTAACGCGTCAAGGGCTGCTTTCGTTGGCAGGCAGAGGAGCTCTCAAACGGGACGCGAAAGTATAGACTTATGTTCAGTAATTTATTTAACCCAAAAATCCCATATTCGACAACAGAAATACCCAACTTATTCAGCCCATTCAATGCTACTTGACAACCAGATGTATGTCTCCTAGTCTGACTTCCTGTATGAAGGGACGTTCGCCTGAAGAGCGTCCGAGGGGCAGCGCATTCACGCTGCAATTCAACAAACTGGAGGTTGGTAATTATGAAAAAGGTATTCGGAAGTTTGATTCTGCTCGCACTGGGTGCTGTTGTGCTGACCGGTTCTGCAGAAGCGGGTAGGAAGTCTCATGGATCATGCGGTTCCTACGGGTCTGCTCCCGCTGTGAGCGATGCATGCTGTTCCCCCGCATCTTACGGATCACAGGGTTCTGCAGTGTCGTACACGTCATGCGGTTCGACCGGCGAGTCATACGGCTCAGCTGGCTCTGAAGGCTCAAACGGTGGATCAAGCGGTGCACGAAAGGCTCGTCGAGCTGCCAGAAAGAGTGCCGCTTCACACGGTTCCTACGGCTCATACGGCTCCAATGGAACTCACGTTGCACAGGGTTCTTGCGGTTCAGCTGGCTGGTAGCCCCGCAATGCCTCCGTTAACGATGTTGACGGAGGCAAGTCGCGATCGAAGATTCCTCATTCCTGTGAGGACGATGATTTCGAATCATAGGCATTTCGTGCGGTCTGACCGCACGAAATGCTGTTTTGCGATTCGATCGATGTCACGAGCAACTGTCTGTCGTGGTCGTCACAGCACGGCCTGACAGGATCTGAAAAATAAGTTCCGCATCAGGGTGAGTAATATGTCTGGTGAACGGACATGTTGAAATCTATTCTGCAGAAGTCAGGTTACCTGGTGGTGAGTTTGGGACTGGCGTTTCACGTCTTTGCCGTGTTTATCTCCCCAGCTGCAATGCCACCTGTTTCTCCGCTCCTGCAAGAGGGATATCAGCTTGCCTTGCCATACAACGAGGCATTGTTCCTGAATCACGGATACCACTACTTTGCGCCGGATCCGGGTGCCAGCACGCTGATTTCGTACTCAATTCCGCGTGAGGGTGATGCTCCGGTTGTCGGTCGATTCCCCAACCTCGCTATCCATCCACGGCTGCTGTATCACCGCTACTTCATGCTCGCCGAAAATTTATGGGCGTATGATGATGAGACGCAGGCGGCTTTGCAAAAAGCCTACGCTCGGCATTTTTCCGGGCTGCATCAGTCAAATGCGATTTCGCTGAATCGAGTGAGCCACGAACCAGCTTCCATCCTTCGCATTCAGGCGGGCGGTCGTTTGGACGACCCGGAGACCTTTGAAACAGAATCTCTTGGGACATTTGATTTTTCCACGGAGGCCTCCCCCACTTCGTCTGTGGCAGGAAACTTCTGAGGAACTTTGACATGTCACAGGGAACCGCGTTGCTGCAGCGATACGGCGGCATCCGCTGGATTCAACACTCGATTCGGCAAGTGTTTTCTGCATGGGATCGTTTTTGGTTCGAGCCCGCTGATCCTGTCCTGCTTGGCATCATTCGAGTGCTGTGTGGCTGGATGCTGTTTTACAATCTCGCGGTGTGGACTTTGGATCTGGAAGCCTTTTTTGGCGATCAAGGTCTTCAGCCTCTTCAGGCCATCAGGTCACTTTATGCGTCAAGGCGAGTGTTTTGCTTTTGGCTGTGGACTGGCGACTCGTATCTGTGGCCGATCCATTTTGCCTGCCTGACAATTTCTGCCTTGTTCTGCCTTGGAATCGCGACACGAATCACATCAGTCTTGTGTTTCCTGATTACGATTTCCTATTCGCAGCGAGTTCCACTTGCCAACTTTGGCTTCGATCAGATTCTGGGGCTGTTGTGCCTCTATCTCTGTATCGGTCCATCGGGAGCAGCGCTTTCCGTTGACGCCATGATTCGCCGTTGGCGACTACGACGGAACGGGAAGTCGGAGACGGTTCGCCGATTTTCCTCCGCTCGCGTCTCCATGAGGCTCATTCAGCTTCATCTCTGCGCCATCTATCTTTGGGCGGGACTAGGTAAGCTCAAAGGTCCAACATGGTGGACGGGTGAAGCCATGTGGCGAGTTCTGGCCAACCAGGAGTATCAGACCATGGATCTGACATGGATGGCCTGGGTCCCATCGCTTCCGTTTTTTCTGGCTCACATCACCATTGTCTGGGAAGTCTTCTTCATTGCCCTGATCTGGAATCCTCGACTTCGCCCGTTCCTGCTTGCGATTGGACTGGCGATGCATGTTGGTATCGGAGCCTTCCTGGGAATGTGGACGTTTGGGCTCATCATGGCCTTCGCATATTTTGCATTTTCCGACCCTGATGTCTGGCGCGCGCGACTGAGTGCGGCTGGCGACTGGATACAACGGCGAACGCACTCCGATCAAGGTTTGATTTTCAACACGGCGGTGGTCAACAGCAGGACGATTGAGGCAACGGAATTCCAGCACCTCGTGCAGGATCCTGATCCCCTGACGCACAAGCCGGCGTCAAAACAACAGCCCAATAGCGTGCCTTCGACGGGACCAGCGACCGAACATCAGCGGCCGGTGCCCCCTGTCAATCACGCCTCTCCACAAATCTGCATCGTGGCAGCCGATGCGGGTGATCGATCCACACTTCGTCGATACCTTCGCGATCACAATGTCGCTTGTCGATTTGCCGCCGACTTCAACAGTGGTCTTGACATTGTCAGTCGCTATCACATCTCGGCGGTTGTCGTCAACAGTACGAGTTTTCGTCCTTCAGTCGTATGTAACTTTGTAGCCGACGTTGCAGACCTCACAAGCCTTCCAATACTTGTTCTGATGTCGCCGCAGCACAAAGGAGAGTTGACCGAACTTCTAAGAATGCAGAACCTCACATTTCTCGAGTTGCCCGCGTCCCTACGGGAGATTCGACTGAAGCTCCATGAAGTGACATCAACGGCCAAGCCTGAGGCCTGAGGCCTGACGGCCCTTCGACGCGGTGCTGACTACTGCGAAGTCGGCTCCGAATACAAATTGAATCAGAGCCATCCGAAATAATGCAGCAGGAACCCCGCAAGGCCGATAGCCCCCGTCAAAATCGCGCTTCCCTTCAGTGCCAGGTTCAGACGCCTGTGATTCTCCTGCTCCTGAGAGAGACTGATGAGTCGTACTTGCGTCTTACCTCCGAACGTGAGCCGACTGCCGTGTTTCAACTTGCAATAGGCCTCAACCGATCCATTGACATACGTCGGACGACTCTTCGACTCCTGTCGCAGTTGCCACTGCTGGCCATCGTACTCAATCCAGCACTGCAGCGAATCGACAGCTGGCTCCATGATCCGAACATCAGCCGAGGCTCCCGATCCCAGAGAATTGCGGCTCTTGACCAACGGAATACGGTGCTTGCTCCCTCGTATTTCAAACCGCCACCCCGACGGTGACGATCCACGAAACGAAACCGGGCGAATCGGAGCCGTCGAAGAGGACTGCTGTTCTTCGCTTCCTGACGAATCTCTGCTCGCTGAACGAGCAGGCGGTGTTTCTATCTTGCCGAACGAATCTGTCCCAACAACAAAGTGATGACTATTTGACTGAAGCCATTCCGCAGTCGACGTAATGGATGACTTTGGAGCCGCCGCCGCCTTCCTTCCCTGATTCTCGGCTCTGGTCTTGGCCTGCTTGGCTCGAAGTGTGACAAGCTCTCGGAAATCAAACGTGATTGTCTTTCGACGCGCAAAGGGCAGCAGGGCAGCAACCACTTCGGCCATTGACTGGAACCGTTTTGCAGGATCCTTTTCCAGCATCCGGGCGACAATGGCACCGACCTCTTTGGGAATCTCGGGTTTGAGTTCGCAGACGCTTTTGGCAACTTTATTTCGATGGGCGTCCAGCTTTTGTTTGTTAGACTTTTCCGGAAACGGCACATGGGCCGTTAATGCCACAAAAAAGGTCGCCCCGAGACTGTAAATATCGGCTCGCTTATCAACGCTGCCGCTGTCAATGATTTGCTCCGGTGCGATGTAATCCGGCGTTCCCAGACAATCATGCCCAAACACCATCGACAGGGAAAACTCCTCTTCACCGCCATCCTGAATTAACGCGAGGCCGAAATCCAGAATTCGAGCCAAGCCACTTTGATCGATCAGAAAGTTGGCGGGCTTGATGTCTCGATGCACTATTCCCTGTTCGTGCGCAAACTGCAACGCCTCAGCCGCCTGCATTATAATATCACAGGCCATGGGAAACTTGATCGCGCCAAACAGGGCGACCAATTCATGAAGGCTGATGCCGCGAATAAGTTCCATGACCAGGTAATGCACCGCGCCGGTGTTGTCGAGTCGATAGGTCTTGACGATATTGGGATGAGTGAGTCGCATCCCGGCAGAGGCTTCAAGTTTCAGCCTCGCAAGCATTCCCGCATCCAGCGCATGTTCAGCCGACATGACCTTCAACGCAACTTTGCGATCTTCCTGCGGGTCTTCGGCGATGAACACGCATCCCATCCCGCCAAATCCGAGTAGTTCGCGAATGCGGTAGCCATCAATAACCAAACCACGATAACGCCCTTCGAGAAGTCGCTCCGCCTGAAACGGAGTGAGAATCTTTTCACGAACCAGACGTCGGGCTGTTTCTTCCGCAGATAATGACAAATCAATCTGCAGTTTTTCCTGCACCTTTCGGACCTGAAGCGCAGACAGCAGGCCGCTCTTTTCGACCAAATCGAAGAAATCGTGAGCTGCCACCGGCGACTGCATAGTTAGATCTCATCGTCAACATGGCCAGCAGGTGAAAATTCCGGAGACGCTCCGGAGTTCATCCACGTCGGCCTGCGGTGCCGAAATTCGTCCCCAAAAAATTCACTACGAACCGTCTATTCCTTACCGTTTCCGAAAGACTAG
>JANPHT010000267.1:0-30951 GCA_031424595.1 Planctomycetota bacterium | reverse complement strand
AGTTGCAGGCCTGTTGTCTGACGTGAGTGATTTGGTGGTCTGAAGGCAGTGTGTTGGATGATCGCAACGCGATCTTGTCACTGTCGGCCCCTCACAGGAGACCGTTTGGTCTGCAGCGAATTGGACTGGTATCCCAGGCGTCCTGATGCACGGCATCGTTCGGGCGGCCGCCGACTGCGGTTTTTGGGCAGATCCGAATTGCTGCATGCTTTCCTGATGTCGTGAAGTTGCTGCTCGAGCGTTGAATTCGACTTTCGATCCTGCCTGAGATGCAGTCCGTTTTACCGGCTGGTCCGGGTAAGGAATGTGTTGTGAAGAAGGTCTCTGTTGAAGTTGAATTTGCTGGACGAAAACTGTCCATCACTACAGGCGAGATGGCTAAGCAGGCCAGCGGTGCTGTGATGATTCAGTTTGGTGAAACCAGCGTTTTTGTTGCGACCCAGTCCGGTCCCTCTCGTCCAGGCACCGACTTTTTCCCTTTAACCGTTGACTATCGTGAGCGCTTGGCCGCTGCCGGCAAGTTTGCCGGCGGATACCTCAAGCGCGAAGGCCGTCCGACGACTCGCGAAGTGTTGACGAGTCGTTTGACCGACCGCCCGATCCGCCCGCTGTTCCCAAAAGGGTTCCGCGATGAAGTGCAGATTATGGGCAACGTCATGTCCAGTGACGGCGAGAATGATCCGGATGTGCTCAACATTACTGCTGCCAGTGCAGGTTTGATGGTTTCCGGTCTGCCGTTCAAGGGTCCAATTGCGGCTGTACGAGTTGGTTTGCTGGACGATCAGCTCGTTCTGATGCCAACTGTTGAACAAATGAAGACCAGCAAGCTGGACCTCATTGTGGCTGGTTCCCAGAAGGCCGTTCTGATGATCGAAGGATTCGGTCAGCAGATTCCTGAAAAGGAAATGGGCGACGCAATCATGTTTGCTCATAAGCACATTCAAACTCTGTGTGCTCTGCAGCTGGATCTGGTTAAGCAGTCGGGTGTTGCTCCGGCGGTGTTCCCGACACCCGCAGTCAATCCTTTCTACGCTCTCCTGAAGGCTTCGGCGTACGACAAGCTTCAGGAAGCCAAAACGACAAAACTGAAGCAGGAGCGAGCGGAAAAGGTTCGTGAGCTTAAGAAGTCGTTGATTGAGAAATACTTCCCGGGCGAAGCCCTTGTGACGGCTGACGGTCTGACTAAGGCTCAGTTTGCAGAAGCGTTCCACGATATCGAAGAGCGAGTCGTTCGCGATTTGATCATGACTGGCAAGCGAATTGATGGTCGAACGCCAACGGACATGCGAGCGATCTCATGCAGCGTTGGAGTTCTGCCACGCGTCCACGGTTCAGCACTGTTCACTCGCGGCGAGACGCAATCTTTGGCGACAGCGACCCTGGGAACAACACGGGATCAGCAGAAGTTCGATGGACTCTTTGGGGAAGATGCTCAGCGATTCATGCTGCACTACTACTTTCCTCCGTTTTCCGTCGGAGAGTGTAAGCCCATTCGAGGGCCAGGGCGTCGCGAGATTGGTCATGGCTGTCTTGCTGAGCGTTCGGTTTTGCCTGTCATTCCGCCGCCTGAAAAGTTCCCTTACACGATTCGCATCATCTCGGATATTCTGGAATCGAATGGAAGCAGCTCGATGGCTTCCGTTTGTAGCGCGACTTTGGCACTGATGGATTCCGGCGTGCCAATTCTTCAACCTGTGGCTGGAATCAGCATCGGCCTTGTGGACGAAGGAACGAAGTTCACGCTTCTGACCGACATCATGGGCGACGAAGATCACTTCGGCGACATGGACTTCAAGGTGGCCGGAACCGGACGCGGTGTGACGGGTATTCAGCTTGACCTGAAGACGGAAGGTATCACCGAAGAGATCATCCGTGGCACTTTGGAGCAGGCGCTGAAGGCCCGCAAGGAATTGCTGCGTGAGATGCTTTCGACGATTCGCCGTCCTCGGACGGAAGTCTCGACTCACGCTCCGAAGCTTGTGCAGACTTCGATCAATCCGGAAAAGATCGGTCTCCTGATTGGTCCTGGAGGAAAGACGATTCGTGCAATTCAGGAAGAGTCCGGCGCAATGATCGACATTGCCGAAGACGGAACTGTGACGATTTCGGCTGCCAACGCTCAGGCCGCTGACATGGCTTTGGCCAGGGTCGAGGCCTTATGTGAAGAGATTCAGCCGGGCCGTATCTACATGGGTAAGGTGACTTCAATCAAGGACTTTGGTGCCTTCATTGAGATCGCTCCTGGTAAAGATGGATTGTGTCACATCAGTGAGCTGTCCGATGGCTTTGTGAAGAATGTCACAGACGTCTGCAAGATTGGTGATACCTTTGAGGTGAAGGTGATTGCCGTCGATGATCAGAACCGTGTGAAGCTTTCTCGTAAGGCTGTGCTGACAGCCACGAAGAAGGACGAACTGCCGGATGACGACGAAGAATAGGCTTTAGGCAGTATCGTTTAACGGCACTCCGTGGGCGACTGTGTGGAATTGCATGAACGGTCAACCGAAGCCCGGCTTTTCGAAAAAGCCGGGCTTCTTGATCTGTCGGGAGATAGGTCCTCCGATTGAAGTGAAATGCAACGTCTCAGTGCCCGTGACGTGTCCGGTGATAGCCAGGATGGTTGGACTACAGTTTGAATGTTTGTAAAAAACGGATCTGAGACAGATTCGGCGACAGGATCGTCCTGATGGAAATTCCCGACGAACAGCAGGAACGAAAGCGGCTTCAGGCTGAGAACACTGAGTTGGCAACTCTGGCTGGTGGCCTCGCGCATGAAATCCGAAATCCTCTGTCGACGATTGGGATGAACCTGGAATTGCTCGCTGAAGAGTTAGAAAATGACGAATCCCAGCGGGCTCGTCGGATGATCCGTCGCATTGCAAATCTTCAGGGTGAATGTCGGAATCTTGAAGAGATACTGAACGCCTTCCTGCAGTTTGCCCGAGCGGGAGAACTGCACTTGTCAGATGGCAGTCTGAACACAATTGTTTCCGATTATATCGACTTTCTGGAGCCGCAGGCAAACAGCATGGAAGTCGAACTGCGTCCACATCTTGACAGCGATCTTCCCGTTGTCATGCTGGACAAGTCGCTGATGCGTCAGGCATTGGTTAATCTCTGCCGAAATGCCATCGAAGCGATGCCGGACGGTGGATCCATCGACCTGTTGACTCGAACTCGTGGCGATGATGTCGTTATGGAGATCATCGATACTGGTAAAGGCATGGACGACAAAACGCGAAGTCAGATGTTTCAGGCATTCTTTTCAACGCGATCCGGAGGTAGCGGCCTGGGGCTTCCGACAGTTCGCAGAATCGTAGAGGCCCATCATGGTCGAATCTCGTGCGAGAGCGAAGTGGGAAAAGGAACTCGGTTTACGATTACTCTGCCCGCAAAACGATAGTAGAAGTTCTTGCCAGCGGAACGGCGATAGTCGTCGGTGTCCGTAAAACAAATTCTAATAAAGTGCCCGTGAGGCCAGCGATTTGCGCACCCGTGATAATTGTCTATGACTGACGCCAAAAACGATCCTGCAGACCTCTCCACAATCTCTGTGCGAGTCCTTATTGTTGACGACGATGAAGGACACGCTCAGGCGGTGGCAGATTCGCTGGCGCGCATCAATTGCGATTGCCGAGTTGCAGGTTCCGGCGAACGCGGATCACAGTTGATCGCGGCCGAGTCCTGGGATGTGATTGTCACCGATCTGCGAATGGGTGAAGTCGATGGACTTGAAATCCTTCGTCAGGCTAAGGAGGAACTTCCGGAGGCCGAAGTTATCGTCCTTACGGGACATGGCTCCATTGCCTCGGCCGTGACCGCGATGCAGCATGGCGCCTATACCTACCTTACGAAGCCGCTGGATATTGGCGAACTTCGCTCGGCCGTTGAAAAAGCGTCCGCGCGGCTGAGATTGATTCGAAAGAACGCCGAACTTCGCCGCGCACTCGAAGAACGATTCGGGTTTGAAGGCGTCATTGGCAACAGTCCGCAGATGCACCGCATCGTCGAAATCCTGAAAAGCGTTGCGCCGACAGATAGTACTGTTTTGATCCAGGGGGAAAACGGTACCGGCAAGGAATTGGTCGCAAGAGCTCTGCATCAGAACAGTCCTCGCAAGAACAAGCCTTTCGTCCCGCTTAACATCTCGGCCTTACCGGGCAGCATTCTGGAAAGTGAACTGTTCGGACATGAAGCAGGAGCTTTCACCGGTGCAACGGGCCGTCGAATCGGCAAGTTTGAGCACGCCAATGGCGGTACGCTGTTTCTGGACGAAGTTGGCGAAATGCCGATGGACACACAGGTGAAATTGCTGAGAGTTCTCGAGGAACGCAAGATTACTCGCCTGGGGGCCAACGACGAGCTGAACATCAACGTGCGACTTGTCGCAGCCACAAATGCCGACCTGCAGAAGTTGGTGCAGGACGGGAAGTTTCGCGAAGACCTTTACTATCGAATCAACGTCGTCAGCATTTTTCTGCCGCCCCTGCGAGAACGCATGGGCGATATTCCGCTTTTGATGGAGCACTTCCTGCGGGATCTCTCGAAGCGAACAGGCCGTGACGTGCAGGGATTTTCACGAGCCGCCCGGAAAGCACTTCTGGCCTATCACTGGCCCGGGAATATTCGTCAGCTTCGAAATACGATCGAGCGTATGCTGGTGCTCGATTCCGACGGAGTGCTTGATATCGACGGATTGCCGCCAGAGATCGCTGTACTGGTGAGGGATCAGGTTCCTGAGCCAGAGGCTGATGCGCCCGCCGGTGCTGATTCTCTGATTGGTAAGCCAATGACCGAAGTAGAGAAATACTACATCGAGCGTGCCTTGGATCTGACTGACGGAAACCGCGAAGAAGCATCACGCATGCTCGAGATTGGCGAACGAACGCTGTATCGAAAAATTAAAGAGTATGATCTGCGTAAATGACGACTCAACGGCGTTAATGAATCACTCGTCACCAACCTGGAGGCTGAGAAGGTGACCAATGACGTTCGAACTGAAAGCCGAGTGCCGGTCAAATCCAGAAAGAGCCGATCGATGTGCTTCATCAGGGTTCTCTTGTTGACCTCTATCGGACTGCTGGGGATGTTTGTTTTTATTCAACGTCAGATGATGTATCCCGCCATGCGAGCCGCATCGCTGGCGGTAAAGACTTTTCCTCAGCTTGAGCAGGCATTTCATGCTGCGGCCGACGTGAATCTGGCAACTCCGGATGGGGTGAAAATCAAGGGCTGGCACCTGCAGGCTGAAGCCGCGCGGTCTGATCGACTGATCCTCTTGTTCCATGGCAATGGCGGTCATCGAGCCCATCGCAACGACTGGTATCTCATCGCCAGGTCGTTGAATTCGGATGTTCTGGCCATGGATTATCATGGCTACGGGGACTCCGGCGGTTCACCGTCTGAGACAGCCCTGATATCTGACGCGGAAGCGGCCTGGACACATGCGGTCGAAGAGTTGAAGTACGAACCTGGCCAGATAGTGATTGTTGGCGAATCTTTGGGAGGTGGCGTGGGAGTGCAGCTTGCTGCGATCCAATGTCGCCGGAAGACTCCGCCAGCCGGACTGGTTCTGTCGGCCACTTTTGCCTCCATGTTGGAGACCGCCAGCCACAAGTTCTGGTGGCTTCCCGTGCGTTTCATGTTGCTTGATCGCTATCGATCAGACAAGCACATTTCAGACGTCACATGTCCAATTCTCCAGTTTCACGGCGAACAGGATACGTTGATTCCTCTGTCAATGGGTCAGAAACTTCATAGGCTTGCCCCAGCGATGTCAACCAGCGGTCGGCCAAAACAGATGTATGTCATGTCGGAAGCCAGCCACAATGACATGCTGCAAATGCACGGCAAGGTCATGCGAGATCGCATCGCAGAATTCATTCGTTGACATTGGATGCAGACTTCATTATCCACATTTTGTCTGGCATCATTGGATTGACGTGTGTCTCCAGTATCAACGACATACGGAGTCGGTGGCAGGGTGAATGATGACTCGCGAATTCTGCGGTTGCTCCGTGGACATGCGTTGTTCAGCGACCGCTGCCACTCAGTCAAACGGAAAGCATGTCATCGATCACAGAAAAAAACGGAGAATTCCTGAACCGTTGAGTAAACCACGAAAAACAGACTGTTTCTGCCATCACATGTGGAAGTTTGAAATCTAATGGCCAAGCAGATTCTGGCTTTATCACGCAGTGGTTTCGTAGGGAAAACGACGCAACCTGTTAGCATTTGGTCTCATCCGAATCGGATTTACATTTTTTCCCAAAGGCAAAGTATGAGCCTCCCGAATTGTTCTGACGTTGTAAGCTGGCGGTCAATGAATCGCCAGCGATTGTATCTGGTGCCGGTGGCCGTATTCACCTGGTTAACGGTTGCCCTGTTTTCCAGCGTTCGTGGCAATGCCGCTGAACTGATGGCGGGTGTTGCGAAGGTTGATATTACTGAACCGAGTGTTGTCAGTAATGATCCGTTGTACGCCAAGGCACTTGTACTAAAGCAGAACGAAACTGTGGCTGTTTTGGTCACTGTTGATGCGGTATCGATTGGCGAGATTGGTACGATTCGAAACGACTATCTGAAAAACGTTCGGACGGAGCTGAAAGAATCGCTCGGCATTTCCCCGGCGAGCATACTCGTGAATGCCAGCCACTGCCATGGAACCGTTTGTGCAGACGTTGAAAAACGAACAGTGCAGGCCGTACAGGAGGCGTGGATGAATCTGGTTCCTGTGATTGCCGGGACCGGAATCAGCCAGGAAGTGCGAATCATGGAGAATCGTCGACTGTTTCTTCAGGATGGAAGCGAAGCGGACGTTCGGCATGCGTACTCGATGCCTCGGGATGAGGATGTCATAGGAATTGGCGTGGTCGATCCCGAAATCGGACTACTGCGCCTCGATCGAAAAGATGGCTCAACGCTGGCGGTTGTCTATAACTTTGCCTGCCATCCAATCCAGGGCGTTCCCGGCAAGGGTAATACTGCCGACTTTCCTGCGTTCGCATCAAAAGTTGTGGAAGAGCATTTCGGTCGTGACGCGATGGCGTTCTTCGTCCAGGGCTGTGCGGGTGATATTAATCCTGTGTTGTACAAGGACGTCCATAGTCCCCGGGATTCCGAGCCCTTTGGCACGATGCTGGGGTTGAGCGTGATGCGAGGTCTGAAAGATATCAATATGGTTGACGGTGCTGATCTGAAAATCATGAATGAACCGCTCTCACTTCCCCGTGCGGTGGATATGGAGCAACGAATTGCCGCAATTGAAGCCGAGCAGGCACGACTGATGAAGTCGCTTCGTGGGACCAGTCTGAATTTTAAGACGTTTCTGCCATTGTATGTACAGCATAAAGTTGAGGCAGACTTCCCATCGTATTACTCACATCGGTACATGCTTGATAAAGCCAACGGTCGCGAAGATATGATCAAAATGGATTCTGAAAACAAAGCCAATATGGATGCGTACCTCGACAATATCAACAAAATGGAAAAGCTGACCCGCCTGAATGTAAACCTTGACCTGCTAAAGAAACACCTGGCTCAAAACCAGGCTGCCGGAAGTGATGTTCTGAATGTCGAAGTTGGAGGAATTCGAGTCGGTGATTTTGTGATGGTGACCTTCCCTGGAGAGTTGACAGCGCAGATTGGACTGAACATTAAACAGACCTCGCCTCATCGTTTCACTTTTGTCGCCGGCTATACGAACGGCTATATCTACTACACGCCAACAGCCCAACAACGCAACAACACGGGCTATGCTCAGGAAGACTGCGATTGCCTCGTTGGACCAGAGTGGCAGAAGCTATTTGAAGACAAAGTGGCCGAAGTATTGAAGAAGTTGTAGGACGACCCAAAGGGAACAACTGCTGATCGCGACGAAAGCAGAACTCGGAAGAATTGTGAGCTACTTCGAGCTGATGGATCTGGCCAACATCGCTGTCAAGCGGGGCTCGCAGAGTTTGTTTGCATCACTCAGTGACTCAACGCCCATTTTTAGTTCGTGGACGTGAAGAAGCGTCCGTCAGCGACTTTATGTCTTTGAGTACCGAGCTTGCTCTGCAGCTGCGACGGCGAGCACATCGCACCGTTCGTTTTCAGGATGACCCGCATGCCCAGGAACCAACTTGAAGATTACGTGATGCGTCGTCAGCAATACATCGAGTTGCTTCCAGTGATCTTCGTTCTTGATGGGAACGAGCCGGTTACCCTCTTTGCGTTTCCATCCATTGCGCTTCCAGCCGGGTAACCATTCCCTGGAGCCTTTGGCCACGTACGTGCTGTCCGTCACCACTTCAACTCTTGATTTGCGAGTCAGCAGCTTCAGGCCCTCAATGACCGCCTGAAGTTCCATCTGATTATTGGTCGTCAGTGGATGACCGCCACTGAATTCCTTTTCTGTGGAAGACGCGGGATGTCGTAGAATGCAACCCCACCCGCCCGGCCCCGGATTGCCTTTGCAGGCGCCATCGGTAAACAGTTGCACAAACGGAATGCTCGAAAGCGTGTCAGTCATGCCACGTTCACAAAGAGACGGACGGGGAAATCGGGACCGCTAACGCTCACGATACACGATACGACCTCGCTTGAGGTCATAGGGCGAAACCTCAACAACCACTCGGTCACCAGGTACGATTCTGATGAAGTGCTTGCGCATTTTTCCGGCAACGTGCGCCATCACCTGATGGCCATTTTCGAGTTCGACGCGAAACTGTGTGTTCGCGAGCGCCTCGATCACGTTACCTTCGACTTGAATTGCTTCTTCCTTCGCCATTCCGAGTTCTTCTTTCGCCCTTTTTCGTATTCAGCTGCGGGCCGATCGCCCATCCGCCTAAAAAAATGCAGGCGGCATTGTACAAGATCCCCGCGAAATGGGAGACCATCTCATGAGAGTATCGCGGATCTCGAACCGCGTATCCTGACGATAATTCGCCGGAAACTCAAGCGCCAAAATGCTTTGCGAATATGAGAATCCCGTCAACTTGTGCCGATTTCTGAACTGTTTGCTGCGGATTCGCAGCTTTATTTGATGAACTTGTGCGTGGTAAATCGCCGTACCATCGCTTTATTGGTGAACCAGGCTTTCTGGGATGTGTCGATTGTGCCGTAACAATCTGCACGGAATTCGTTGCAGATGACGCTTGAGTCGATCGTCGGCTTGAATCCTTTGGCAAAGGATTGATATCCTCCCGCCAGCACACAAGAGACATCCGCCTGAGAACTTCCTCAACTCTCTTCACGGAGCGGCTCATGTCTTGTATGTGAATATTCAGCGCAAGTGGCGAAATTGGCAGACGCGCACGCTTGAGGGGCGTGTGGGGCAACCCATGCAGGTTCAAGTCCTGTCTTGCGCAATCCCCTCACAATGAGGCTGTGATCTTCGGGTCACGGCCTTATTTTATTTGGTGGCTGCGATTGCAGAGTCGCACGCCAAACGATCGCACAAACCTCGCTTTGCGGACGTGTAGCTTTTCGTCAGAATGATTCGCTTCCTGCCTGACTGTCAGCGTTATTCCATTCTCAAAGCGGTTTCCACGTCTGCATTATGAACACCCCATCCTCCGGATCAGAATTGGCGTTCGCGTTTCGTGTTGAAGCTTTCTGCCATCAAGCGGCCAGGGAGCTAAGCCTTTCTATCGGACAGGTCGAGGGCACGGTCCGGCTGCTGGACGAAGGCAACACCATTCCGTTTATTGCACGCTATCGGAAGGAAGCGACGAAAAACCTTGACGAAAGGCAATTACGAGCTATCGAGGACCTTCTGGCCCGCGCCAAGGAGTTGGCCGCGCGGAAGAATACGATTTTAAAAACGATTGCTGAACAGGGAAAGCTGACCGACGAGTTACGTACACAGATCGTGAATTGCTCGGACCCTCGCCTTTTGGAAGATTTGTATCTTCCGTACAAGCCCAGGAAACGCACTCGCGCGGCCATTGCTCGGGAACGAGGACTTCAGCCTCTGGCCGACGTTCTTTTCAGTCAACAGCGATTCACGTTGTCTCGTGCTGAGCTATTGCGGAAGTTCATCTGTGCCGAAAAAGATGTGCCCGACGAAAAGGCTGCAATCCAGGGAGCCTGTGACATAGTCGCCGAGCAATGGGCAGAGAATGTGGCGAATCGTCAATGGATGGTGGAGCAGGCTCAGCGGGGTGAGCTTGTCTCAGTCGTTCGTAAAGGTAAGGCAGAAGACGGCAGCAAGTTCGGAAACTATTTTGATTGTCGGGAAAAAGTGTCACGCATGCCAGCTCACCGATTTCTCGCTATGCAGCGCGGTGAATCGGAGGGCGTTCTGCGGTTGACCATGGCGATGGATGACGACACCAACCAGCGCCATCTGAAGAATCGCGTCATCACGAATCCCAACTTTGAGTTTAAGGCTGAGTTGGAAGCCACGGCAGTCGATTGCTACGCGCGGCTACTGCGTCCGTCGGCTGAGAATGCCCTGATGCAGAGTCTTAAAGAAAAAGCCGACAAAGAAGCCGTTGATGTCTTTGCGAAGAATCTTCGGGATCTGTTGCTGGCAGCGCCAGCTGGTCCGCAGGTGACGATCGGTATTGACCCGGGCTTTCGCACTGGGTGCAAAGTCGCTGTCGTCGATGAGACGGGGCGATTCTTGTGCAACGACACAATTTACCCAACGCCGCCCAAGGCCGACGTTTCGAATGCGTCATCGACGTTATTACGGCTGATCAGGAAGCACAGTGTGACACTGATCGCCATCGGTAATGGAACGGCTTCCCGCGAAACGGATAAGTTTGTTGCAGATTTGATTCGAGATGAGAAGCTGAATGTCACCAGGGTCATGGTTAACGAGTCCGGCGCGTCAATCTATTCGGCCAGTGAAACGGCGATTGCCGAGTACCCCGATCTGGACGTCACAGTTCGAGGTGCCATCAGCATTGCCCATCGATTGCAGGATCCACTGGCCGAGCTTGTGAAGATCGATGCGCAGTCGATCGGCGTCGGCCAATATCAGCATGATGTCGATCAGGCTCTCCTGAAGAAAGCACTGGATCGCGAAGTGGAGTCGTGTGTGAATTCTGTTGGCGTTGATGCCAATACGGCCAGCCCGGCCCTGCTTTCTTATGTTGCGGGTATCGGAGCGGTACTTGCAAAGAAGATTGTCTCATTCCGCGACGAAAATGGTGCATTCAAGTCTCGTGATGAATTGCTCAAGGTTCCGCGGCTGGGACAAAAGGCGTATCAGCAGGCGGCCGGATTCCTGCGGATTCGCGGGGGTACTCAGCCGCTGGACAATTCTGCCGTCCATCCGGAACAGTATTCGTTGGTTGGTCAGATGGCTCGAAAGCTGAATGCGGATCCGCGAAGCCTCGTGGGGAACACAACATTGGTTTCGCAATTGAAGGCTGCTGAGTTTGTTTCGTCTGATGCTGGTGAGTTTACGGTTCGAGATGTATTGGCAGAGTTGGCACGTCCGGGTCGCGATCCTAGAAGCGAGTTTCAGGCGGCGAAATTCTCCGACAGTATCAGCGGGATCAGTGACCTGGAAGTGGGCATGGTTCTGGAAGGTGTCGTGACCAACGTTACAAAATTTGGTGCGTTTGTTGACATTGGAGTTCATCAGGATGGACTGATTCATATCTCGCAATTAGCCAATCACTTCGTACGTGATCCCGCCGAAGAAGTCGCCGTCGGTGAGATCATAAAAGTTCGCGTTGTTCAGGTGGAGGCTGAAAGAAAACGAATTGCGCTTTCTCGGCGTCTTGAAGGGGAATAGCTTCCAGCAGGTCCCGGTGCTGGAGGAAATTTTAACTACCTGAATGAACGAAAAACCTTTAGCATTGGCAGATGCAAATGCAAGGCAAAATCAACTCTTCGCAAGGCAACATCCAGTACAAGCAGGAGCGCGGCCAGAGTTAACAGTGACGGCCATAACGGCGTTGGACGAGTTGTCCATTCGTTGGGGCGGTCGAAAACTTTCGCAGGTTCTGGATTGAACTGACCGCCTGAAACGCTGGCAATTTCCTTCAACAGTGTCTCATTTGTCGGCTGGATGCGGAGTTCATCGCTGTAGCCGACCATCAGGCCCCGCGACTGGCGGTACAAGACTTGTCCGTCCTTCTTGAGGGCAATCTCCAGGTTGTACCCACCTGGCTGAAGTGTCGCGAAGTCTGCCGCATACCGACCGGGAGCCGTTTGCCTCAGAAGCGATTTCTCTCGTCGCAGCATCGGATTAATGACCGTCATTTCGACTTCGGAATTATTCAAAAACTGGCCGAACTCACTCACGGCATCGACGGTGATGTCCGTCTTCTTCCCCTCTCGCGTGGTCGCGACCTGGATGCCTTTGGTGTCACTCTTCCGCATAGTTTGCCGTACGACCTGAGTCCAGAATTTCCCATAGCCCGGCCACGTCAGCCATTCGGCCGACCAGCGACTCTTGGCGTCCGAAGTGAACGCGGCGGTCATGCCGAGACCGTATCGCCACCAGGCGAGGAGAGGATCACCTTTTTCTGTCGCGAGGATAACTTCACAGGTCGGCTTCGGACGAGTCATCACATAACCCAACAGAAACGGCGCGGATTCCAGATCAATTTCGGCCAACGCCCTCGTCGCACGCACCACTTGAGGCACAAACGGTTGCTCATCGATCGCTGACTTGCTGGCGGTGACGGTTTCTTTCGCGAAAATCTGCGGCACTTGAGCTGGGTCCTGAGCGAGGTAGTAGCGGCCTTTGCCGATGCGAGCGATGGATTCCAGAAGTTCGGTGTCGGTCGAACCTTCACCTCCGACGGCCACAGTGGACACCGTCATCTTTGCCGACACCATCTGCTGAGCCATTCCTTCGAAGTCTCCGGAATTCGAGATCCCGTCCGTCAACATAATCACGTGCTTCAACTTGGCCGACGTCGAGTTGAGGATTTCAAACGACATCTCCATCGCCGGATACATGCTCGTCCCACCGCCCGATTCGACTCTTGCAATCTCATCGCTGATCTTGCCCTTGTTGCTGGCGGATTGCATTTCGCTGATAACGTAGGTTTGATCATCAAACGCTAATACAGCGACCTGATCGCGGTTGCCAAGGAGTTCCACGGCGGATCGAGCCGCCGTCTTTGCCATCTCCAGCTTGTCGCCGTCCATCGAGCCCGAACGGTCGATGACAAGAACCATGCCCAGCGATGGCTTCTCTTTCTCCTTTTCGAAGTCGCTGCGCACAGGCAGAATTTCTTCGAGTGTGCTCTTATAATAGCCACCCAGACCAAACGACTGTTCGCCGCCCAGCATGATGAAGCCGCCGCCAAGTTCCTGCACGTAGGTCCGGGCAATTTCCATCTGCTGCTGAGTCAACGCGGTGGCTGGGACGTTGGAAAGAATCAGCAGTTCGTAGTTCTGCAGTCCGGCCAGCGAATCAGGCATACCCTGCGGCGGACGAACATCGACCTGAATGCCTTCGTCCTCCAGGGCGTATGCGAGTTCCCGGATCAGGTTCGGATCACTCTCGATGACCAGGACTCGTGGTTTGCCAGCCGTGTAGACCAGTCCAGAGTCCGCGTTGTTGTCCAGCAGCGTGTCCTGCTTCAATCCTGAAAGCCTGACTTTGAAAGCCGCCATTCGATCCCGGTCAACCGATTGCTGAAAGCGAAACTTGTTCTCGCCGGTCTTGAGTCTACGAGTCTCGCTGATCACCTTGTGGTCGCCACGGAAGACTTCGACCAGTCCCTCATCGTCGTGGTTCGACGAGATCGTGACGTCGACATAAAATGGTTCGCCCTCACGGACTTCTGCGGGAACATTGACTTCGGAAACCTGAACCTCCGGCTCCGATCGAGTGGGCAGCGGCACCGTTGACACGGGGACTCGGCTTCTTGATGCGGCGGCGATCGCATTTCCCTCCGTCTGATTGCCGTCCGTCAGCACAACGATGTGCGGTACATATCCCGGTGGCATATAGCCGACCGCCGCTTCGATCGCCGCAGCAAGGTTAGTGCCATCGCGCTTTGCCGTGTCTTCCGGTGACAGCACAACGGGTGGCGGACTCGCATTTTCTGCACTGATTGGCGACACACCCAGCGCGGCAGTCTCCGGACGCAACGCGATGGGGTCATCCTGCACGCTGCCGAAGGCGGCTGCAAACGGGAGATAGGCAACTCGATGCGATCCTTTTTTCTCCGCCGCCTGCTTCAGGAATTCCGTCGCGGTCTTTTCGGCGCTGTCACCAACGCTCAAGCTTTGATCAACCACAAACAGGACAAACTGTTCATTCGTCCGATGCAGCCACGTCAACCCCGCTAGCGCCAATACCAGCAGGAGTCCAATAATCGAGCGAGTGATCAGCGACACAATCCGCTGTGATCGCGGAAAGTCGCTGAGACTGCGAACAAACCAAACGCCCAGCACGATCGCGATCGGTACGATCATGAACAGCAGCGTTGGTCTTGTAAATTCAAATGGAATCATGGTTGCCGGGGCAAAGTGAATGATGGCTGAAGTAAGAAAACCTGCGAGTCAAATTGCTACGAAATGAATCTCCTCTGATATAGAAACCATTCTATCGATGTCAGCAAGCACGCAAGGACAACCAGATAAAACCAGAACGGCTTACTGAACCAGTCCTCGGCCATCGTTTTTGATTGAGGCGAATCGATCAACTGTTTCAAGGGACGTAGATCAGTCTCCCGCTCGTTCGCCAGATTGACGGCGACTTCCGCGAGAACCGTTCGCGCTGCATCTTCAACCGCCTGGTCCGCTGATGGATGAGCCACAGTGAGTTTCCAAAGTCCGACTTCCGTCAAAGGACCAACGACCGCGATCGAGGAATCGGCACCTTCACCGTCTGAGCCGGAAACTGACACTCTCGACGATTTCATCGACGGTGAAAGCAGATTCGCAATCACCCGGCTCTCGTAGGACTGGTCTCCGGACCGGTCCGGATTCGGCTTCGTTGCCGTACTCATCTGAAGTCCCGACCGCTGCAGTTCCAATACGGCTTCGCTCGACACCATCAATTGCGTCACACTCCCCGTGGAAACCGACGCCTGCAGTTCTCCGGTCGTTCCGGAAAACCAACCGAGCGAATTCGCGACCATGATCGGAAACGCCGTCCGAAACGCCAGATCGCTGCTGTCCAGATTGACACTCAACGCCAGGCATTTGCCGTTGGGCCTCTTGACTTCGCCATAGACAATTTCTCCGGAAAGCGTCTTCGCCAGTGAATGTGGGGAAGTCTTGAATTGCAACTGCCTCGCCTGCGGCACGACGACGTTGTCGAGGCGAATATGAGTCATCAACGGTGAAGCTTTGTCCTGATCTATGACAATTGGATTTTCCAGAATCTCGCCCTGCTCCCATTGATCGCAGCTGCCGATCGGATCAATCGCAAACACATTGCCGGATGGAAGAGTTGCTGGCAGCTGGCCATGCAGAACGATGATTGAATCTGCAGGCCACTGGGCGGGAAACTCTTTGACGACGGTGACCTCGACAAGTGGATTCGCTTCAAACACTTTCTGGAGAAACAGATTCCCACGAGTCACCACGAGCACTTTCTGCGTTTTCCTCGCTGGCAACAATGCCCATGCCGAATTGTCGGTCGGCAAAGCGTCGAGTCCTCCGGTCGCCGGGGGCGCATCCATCGCAAGCAACGTGAGTCCCGTCGCGCGTCCGGATTGTTGATTCGCGAGGCTGGAGTTGATGCTCGATGCTGATCCGCCAATTGCATTGAGAACCTGTCCCTCCGCACTGCCGTCTACTGCTCCACTGGCCGAGATCTGTGTCAGCTCCGCTCTCATTGGACCGCCATCCAGCGATGTCTTTTCTATCGAGCGGCTCCAGAGTTCTTCTGGCTTCATCTTCAGTGGTATCACATCCACCGGGATGTCGTTCAGCATCAGTTCGAGCCGACAGGCCACTGGCGATGTCGACGCATTTTTCACTGTCACCAGGATCTCGTAACCGAGCGGATCGATCAGGCTTCGGCGAACCTGCAATTGAGTGATGCCGACGTTTCCCGTCTCGGTGGCAAACAATCGATACTCAACCATCGTCGTTCCGCTCTCTGGCGGAGTCGTCTGATTGGCTGGCGAAGCCAATTTTCGGGACTCATTGGCGATCGAAGTGGCAGCGACAGCGAGATTGGAGGCCGGTTGGGCCTTTTCACTTTCCGGTGTCGAAACGGACTCAACGCAGCCATCGGTCATCACCACAACCTGTGCATGAGGATGCTGGCCAATCAGCCGACGACCCAAATCAATGGCAGCGGTCAGAACAGTTGGGTTATCGGAAAACTCAATGCCGTTAATCGCCTCCCGCAACGTCGGCGCGTGGCCCGTCATCCCCACGACCACTTCCGGAGTGCTGCCTGCCAGAACGATCGCCACTTCATCTCGAAATCGCAGCCCATCCACGATCCTCAGTGCTGCGGTTTTCGCCGCGCCGAGCCTCGTCGGTGTGATGTCGATGGCCCGCATACTGGCTGAGTTATCCACGACGATGACTATTCGTCGAGCCTGCAACAATTGCCACGAGAAGTAGGGATCGGCAATCGCCAGCACGATGAACAGCAGCAACAGCAACTGCAGCAGCAGCGACAGCAGGTGGCGAAAGTGCTGCCAGATGGATCGCGGCGGCTTTTCTTCGTAGATCTGCTTCCAGAACAGATTGGTCGATACGGGCACTCGCCGCAGCCTGACTTTCAGGATGTACAACGCAATGATCGGCAGCGCTAGCGCTGCAAGTGTCAGTGCGATGGGGAGTGCGAAGGACATAGTTGATTTTTTTTCACACGACGAAACACAGAAACAGAATATCTCGCCGAAGGAGCGGCGGGTATACGGTACTTACCGACCTGCGCCGGATTCTCTCATCATCCTCATGATCAAATCATCAAATCGAATCACCGACGGTGATTGGGTGCAACCAAGGTTGTACGTGTGGCAGTAATCCCGCACGGCTATCTGGTGATCCGCGAACAATTGCTTGTACATCTTCAGATTGCGCTCCGTCACTGTGACCTTGCGAACCGATTCCGTTTCAATGTCGACCAATTCTGCATCGCCAAGCAACGCTGGATCCGCTTCTTTGGGATCGTGCAGCTGAATCACATGCGCATCGAAGCGGCGGTAGCGAAACTGATCGAGGCCTCGCTGAAACCCATGCTCGTCGAATAAGTCGCTCACGACTACTGCGAGTCCCGTCCGAGCACCTCGGTGAAGTAATCCCTGGACGGCCTTTTCCAGATGGGTGTCGTCGCCAATCGTATCCAGGTTTTCCAGAAACTTCATGATGGGCAGAATCCTCGCTTTCCCCCGAGTCACCGGCAACTCGGCAACGACTCCATTCGCATAAGCAATGATGGCGATGCGATCCAGATCGGCAAGTGCGATGTATGCCAGGGCGGCCACCAGATGGCGGGCAAGATCGAACTTGGGCGGATTGCCGAACGCCATGCTGCGGGAACAGTCCAGCATCAGATAAACATGCAGGTCCTGCTCTTCCTGAAATCGCTTGAGCAGCAAGTCCCCGTGGCGAGCGTAGATGTTCCAGTCGAGATAGCGAAGGTCATCGCCGTAGGCATATTCGCGGTGGTCCGAAAACTCAATCCCCGAACCCATCTGCACCGTCCGCCGCTGAGCGAGCAACTGACCACGGAACACTCGTTTCGAAATGATCGAAAGGTATTCAAGGCGAGTCAAAAAATCAGGAGGAAAGAGCATTTTTGTCGCAGGTTTAACCACGGAAGACACGGAACACACGGAAAATCGCAGGAAGTAGTTGACAGACATTAACAGACGATGCGTTCGATTTGGACTCCACGGTTTTGGCCGAAGTTGATAAGAAAACCGATCTTGTGACCAGTGGCTTTCAGATAGTTGTGCAACTGAGCTCGATGCTGGTCAGCCAACAGCGTGACGGCTTTGAGCTCCAAAACGATTTTGTCATAGCACAGGAAATCTGGTTCGAATTCTGATTTCAGTTTTCTTTCTTTGTAGGCAAGTCGCAGCTTGGGCTTTGCCTCAAAAGGAACTCCCGCAAGTTCAAACTCAATCTCAAGGCATTCCTGATAGACAGACTCAAGAAATCCAAACCCTTTCTCCCTGTAAACCTCGAGGGAGCTTCCACGGATAGCGAACGACTCAGCTTCGTAGATCAACTC
This sequence comes from Planctomycetota bacterium, assembly GCA_031424595.1. Classification (GTDB taxonomy): domain Bacteria; phylum Planctomycetota; class Planctomycetia; order Planctomycetales; family Planctomycetaceae; genus SXXK01. The sequence continues at coordinate 12,839 of JANPHT010000267.1, read as the reverse complement.
TGTCATGTCTGAATGCTCCTGAGCTTCTGAGTTGCATTATTTACCACGGACTACACAGAACACACGGAAGAGTCGCAGAGAATTTTTGGTCGGATAATGTTGGGAAAAGGAACAACAAGGCCCTTCAGACGAAAGCACAAAAACAAAAACGCTTAATTACGTTCCTGATTCTTCTTCTGCGATTCCTTTCCGTGTCTTCTGTGTCGTCCGTGGACAAAAATGCCGTTCCTGTCTGTTGTTCGAATACCATCTATTTACCACGGACTACACTGAACACACGGAAGAGTCGCAGAGAATTTTTGGTCGGATAATGTTGGGAAAAGGAACAACAATGCCCTTCAGACGAAAGTACAGAAACAAAATCGCTTAATTACGTTCCTGATTTCTCTTCTGCGATTCCTTTCCGTGTCTTCGGTGTCTTCCGTGGACAAAACTGCCGTTTCTTACGCCGCCACGAGCGCATCCTCTCTCACATCCGTCAACATCTTCTTAATCACATCGTCGGCGCTGATGCCTTCGGCCTGGCCTTCGAAGTTGAGGATCATGCGATGCCTCAGCACCGGCAAAGCCATGGTCTTCAGATCTTCGCGAGCAACGTGGTAGCGGTTGTCGAGGATGGCTCGAATCTTTGCTCCCAGGATGATGGCCTGCAGGCCGCGAGGACTCGCTCCGTAGCGGACGTATTTTTTTGCCGTCGCTGAGGCGAGTTCGTGATCCGGATGAGTCGCCACGACAAGAGCAATTCCGTAGCGACGCACATCATGAGCGATCGGAATCTGTCGAGACAACTGCGACATCTCCAGAATTCGCTCACCGGTCAGCACCGCTTCGGCTCGCGGCTTCAGGTTTTCGGTCGTGCGGTCAAGAATTGTTTCGAGATCGCTCACTTTCGGATACTTCACAAGCAACTTGACGAAAAAGCGGTCCAACTGAGCTTCAGGTAACGGATAGGTGCCTTCCATTTCCAGCGGGTTCTGAGTCGCCATCACGAAGAACGGCTCTGTCAACTTGTGAGTCACGCCCGCGACCGTCACCGACTGTTCCTGCATGGCTTCCAACAGAGCGGACTGCGTCTTTGGAGTTGCCCGGTTGATTTCGTCGGCCAGCAGCACATTGGCAAACAATGGCCCCTTCTGAAACTCGAACACCTTCCGACCGTCGCCCGCTTCGGCGATCACCTGCGTACCGATCAGGTCTGCCGGCATCAGGTCCGGAGTGAACTGAATGCGATGGAACTCCAGATGCAACGCATCAGCCAGGGTCCGCACGGTCAGCGTTTTCCCCAAACCGGGCACGCCTTCCAGCAGCACATGACCACCAGCGATCAGTGAGATCAGTGTGTCATCGAGGATTTCGTGCTGACCCACAATAACTTTGGAAATCTCGGACCTCAATCGGTGAAAATCTTTTCGGAACTCATCCAATTGCTGCTTCAGCTGGTCGGCAACGTTCATTAATTAAGAACCCTATGAAGAATCATCCGTCACTCTGCGCGGAGAAGTATGGTCCAATCGATCCGTGAAAGTCGTGGATTGCTCTCGGAATTCACGCGTAACCACAGATCGATCAACGACAATCGGCGAAAAAAGGACTCGCCGACAGTCGTCTGTGTTGCAACGGTCGCATGGTTTCTAGCAATCACGTGTGTGTTTTGGTAGTTTCGCCAAACATTAGATTCCTCAAGAATCCTGATTCTGGAGCTGACTCATGGTCGCTGTCTGGTATTCACGTGGATCGTCATTTACCGTTCTGACCGTCTTGGCTGCACTGTTTGCCTTAAGTTTTAATGTCAATGTGGCAACCGCGACCGCTGACGAGCCGTCTGAGGAAGAAGCCGAACAATTCAAGGCGGCCGATCGATTTCTCGCGGTGCTTCAGAAGAGCCCTCGGCGGGGCACTGCCCTGGATCGAGTTTACGGGCATCACGTCGAGTTTGGAACGCTCGACAAATTCATCGCCAGCCTGATGGAAAAGACCACCGCCGATCCGAAAGACGGCACATCGTGGACGCTGCTGGGATTGATTGAAGCTCAGCGAGGCCAGGATGGAAATGCTGTCGATGCGTTTCGACAGGCGGAGACTCATCGACCCACCGATGCCTTGACGTCGTATTACCTTGCACAATCGTTGTTGCGGATCGGACAGAATGAGGAGGCCATTGCGGCCTATGAGCGGGCCATAGAACGCAAGCCTCAGCGAAATGATCAGCTTGAGATTTTTCAGCAGCTCGGCCGCGTTCACCAGCGGGCTCAGAGAACCGAAGAGGCGATGAAAGTCTGGCAGCGGCTCGAATCGCTGTTCCCGGATGATCCCCGAGTGCTCGAACAGATCGCCGTCACGCTGGCAGAAGAGGGCGATGCTGCGGAAGCTCTGACACGTTATGAGCGTTTGGCGAAACTCGTCAAGGACGACTATCGCCGCACAATGTATCTCATCGAAGTTGCCGAGCTGAAGATCAAGAGTGCGAAGAAGGAGAACGGAATCGCGGATCTTGAAAACGTCATGGCCGAGCTGGATCCCGACAGCTGGCTTTACAAGGACGTCCGCCGTCGCATTGACGATGTGTTTCTTCGTTCGGGCGATCAGGACAGTCTCGTCAAGTACTATGAGAAGTGGCTCGGAACACATCCTGAGGATGTTGAAGGTATGGCTCGCATTGCCCGGTTTCTGGCCCAGTCAGCACGGGTGCCGGAGGCGACGCAGTGGATGGAAAAGGCATTGAAGCTGGCACCTTCGCGAACGGATCTGCGAAAGTCGTTCATCGATCAATTGGTCGACGACCAGCGAATTCCGGACGCGATCAGGCAGTATGCGCAACTGGTCGTCGCCGCGCCGGGGAACCCGGATTTTCTGCGTGACTGGGGCAAGCTGGTCCTGAGAGACAAGTCGCAGGATCTCGACGTGAGAAAAAAGGAAGCGGTACGCATCTGGAATCAGATTGTGTCCAATCGCCCCGACGATGCGATCACCGTGGCTCAGGTCGCCGATCTATTTCGTCAGGCCAATCTGACGGAGGAGGCTCAGAAGCTCTACGAAAAAGCGGTGCAGTTGGCTCCGGCCGATCCACAGTATCGTGAATACCTTGGCGAGTTTTATCATATCCAGAAGAAAACGGACGACGCTTTGAAGACGTGGGCGTCGATCGCAGAAGGTCAGCAGCGAACTGCGGAGAACGTGGCTCGGTTGGCAGAAGTTTACAACAGCTTCGGGTATCTCGATCAAGCCGTGCAGGAAATCGGCGATGCCTGTAAGCTGGCACCGAAGGAATTCGTGCTGCAGATGCGAGCCGCCGAATACCACATGCGGGCAGCGAAATATGTCGAAGCTCTCACGTTTATCGATGCCGCCCAACTCCTGGCGGCGACCGATGATGAACACGATTCCCTGATTCGACAACGGATTGAGATTTTTCAATCCAGCCAGAAGATGGAAGAGGAGACTGCGAAACTTGAAACCAGCGTGAAAGGGAATGCGGCTGCGACCCCAGCGGACTGGACCGTACTGGCACGTTATTACGAAGCGAACCGGCAATGGTCGGATGCGGCGGAAGCAGTCGAAAAGGGACTCTCAATCGATCCAAAATCCGTGCCGACACTGAACGCAGCGGCAAGGATTTCGGAATCATCCGGCAATTTTGGTCAGGCAGCAGAATACAGTCGACGGCTGGCCGACAGTGATCGCCGCGCCAAGGGTGACCATCTGATGAACGTCGCGCGTCTGGAGGCACAGATGGGACGATCCGAGCAGGCTCTGGCGGCGGCCAACGAACTCATCGTTTCCGCGCCGGGCAACACGGATAACTACGAGTTCCTCGCGCAGATGTGTTTCCGATTGGGAAAATCCGACGAAGGTCTGGAAGCACTGCGTAAGGCGGTTCGTATCAATCCGAATGAACCGCATCTGATCATGGCTCTGGCAGCAGCACTGGCTGATCAGTTGCGAACCGCGGAAGCCATTGAGGTCTACTGGCGTGCGTTTGATAAGTCGGAAAGCATTGAGGACAAGACGAGTCTGACTCAGAAACTCGTGCCGCTGTATGAGCAGATCAATCAGCTGGAGAAACTTATCGAACGATTCGAACGCGATCGTCGCGAGGAAGAAAAACGGCGTGAGATGACGATCTGTCTGGCTCAGGCGTGGCAGACGTCTGGCGATTTTGGAACGGCTCGCACAGAGCTGGAGCAATTGCTGGGCGAAGACAGTCGTGACACGAACCTGTTGCAGCAACTATCAAAATTATGTGAAGCCAGCGGTGACATGGAAGCGGCCATCGGTTATCAGCGGCAGTTGATCGCAATCGCTCCGGGCCATGAGACGGAATTTCCATTGGTCGCGATGTTGCAAACTCAAGGTGATCGCGACGAAGCGATGGAGATTCTGGTGAAGCTGACAGCTCGCGAGGAAGATCCGGCGAGACTTCTGAAGAGTATTGATTCCCTGTTGAATCAGGGAGCCTACGATGCGGTCATCGGCATCACCGAACCACTGCTCAGCCAGCAACGCGAAGACTGGGAGTTGCTGTATCGCGAAGGCGTGGCGTGGGCAAAGCTGGAGAAGTCGGAGGAGGCTGCAACTCGGTTTGATCGCATTCTGTCGTTGACGATTCCACATGATACGCTCGGTCTGTTTGCGACCGACGAATTCAAGCGGGCACAGGCCAAGGCGAAATCGGAGAATCTGAAGGGTAACAAGACTCAGGGGCCACAGAAGCGTTCGCCTCTGCAGTTGTTGAGCTATTCCAGCCAGGTGCAGTCGGCAACGGGTCTTCGGTCTGAAGAATACTACGGAAGCAACTCCTCACGACCACAAACCTGGATGCCTCGCGAGTACGGGGTGGCTCGCATGGCGAGTTTCGCCTGGCTGATGAAGTTTGAGGATGAAGTCTCGAACGCAACTGAGGCGGCTGCAACATCGCCGGTGTTGACGGCTGTTGGCAAAGAGAATGCCGCTACACCAGACACTGCTGTGGCGACGGTGCTGACGAGTGTTGCCGAAAAGGCCCAGGCTGAAGGAGCGAGCCGTAATGCGATCTATGATTGGCTCTATGCTGCGAGACTCAGAAATGACCAGGCAGCGGCGTTTCAGATCGCTCGTGATCTGGCCAAAACCAGCGGTCAGGAGGAGCAGCAGTTCTTTCTGTCGTCGCTGAGCAGTCGTCATATCAATCCCGATGCGAACAGATCGACCGGCAACGATCCGAATGCGGGCAAGACGCCGCTTTCTGAAGACGACATGGTTTTGATGCTCAAATGCGTGGAAGATCTTGCAAAGAACTCGGAAAAGAACGGCAACGAATCGGCAGCTGCCTTTGGAGGTCAAATCGCCTACGACAGTCAGGGCAACGCCTACATGATTGTCGGCGGATCGACGATTCGGATCGGTTCGACCGGCGGCAAACAGTTTACCATGCAAGTCATAGAAGAGCTGAAGCTGGCAAAGCGAGATGCGGAAGCAGAGGCACGCCTGACCGAAATGTATTCGTCTGCGAAGACCGCGGCGGAACTTTCCGGAGCCATGTCCGTGATGCTTCAGCAGGAGAAGTTCGACCAGATGCCAGAATTCTTCCAGCGATGGCAGGTCGCCGCCAAAGAAGAACTCGCGAAACCCGCTCCAGTTGTGGCAAATGCTTCACAACGGACTCGACAGATATTGGCGGGAGTGTCATCCACCTTGGTTCGATGGATCGGACGGCTTGCTCCCGACGAGGAGAACGCTCAAATCCTTTCGATTCTTGATCAGGCCCTCGAGATCGCCATCATTGAAGGAAAGCAACGCCAGCTTGCCATGGCAGCTCAGGCAGCGAAGTCACGTCGAACTTCAGCGGCGGCCGTGGGGCAAAATCAGGTGAACTTCAATTGGTATTATGGCAAGGAAACATATCACGTTCAGGCTGTGCTACCCACCAGAAACCTCGACTCAACTGTGGCGAACCTGCTGCGGGAAGTCCACGAAGTCTGCAAACGCAATGATGTCCTTCCCGACCTTGTCACTCGACTGAAAGATCGTGCAAAAGCAGCGTCGGCGGACGATACTCAGTTCGCCAGTTTGTTTCTTGCCACGGAACTCTGGTGGGCCGACGAGCCGGACGAAGCCGTGGAGATTTTGGTCCAGTTAGGCGAATCTCAGAAGAATGATCCAAACGCCCGTTTTGAACTGGCAGACCTGCGAACTCAACGCGGCGACATTGAAGATGCCCTGGAGATTGTCGATTCCATCGTTGCCCGCGATCAGCAATTGCTGCAGCGGCGAGAACTGATGGCGTTGACCCTGGCCGAACGACTCGGCGACAACGAACGTGCTCGCACGGCCGCTGAACGACTGTTCGGGCTTCGACTGGATTCCGCCACCCAACTCTCGCTGGTTGACGGCATGCGGCGACTCGGCATGGCCGACATGGCGGATGCTGTCGTGGCCCGAACTGAACGGCAATCCAGCAATCAGCCGCCTGCGTTAGCGTCTTTGATGATGCTGTATCAGAGCCAGGGGAAAGCAGACAAAGCAAAACAATTGGCTCATATGCTGCTGCGGAAAACCGTCAGTCCAATGACGACCATGTCCAACGCGACTCGTAACCCAAGCCGATACCGTAATGCGGACGACGGTTCGAGGACTCAAGCGTTGACCGTGTTGCAGCAAACGGGGGAACTGAAGACCTTGATTGCACAACTGGAATCGCAACTGGAACGCTCGCCGGAATCGCCAAAACTTTATGAGCAATTGATTGAATTCTACAGCGTCGCGGGGCAAAAAGACAAAGTCGGCCCACTGCTGGAAAAGGCCATCGCTGTTCGACCGGAGTCACACGCCCTGCGATTGCAACTGGCAAAGCACTTTGAACAAACCAACAAGCCTAAAGAAGCGTGCGATCAGTACCTTGAGCTGCTGAAACGCAAGCCGGACTGGGTCACCGATGACCTCTATACAATTCGCAGCTTGTTCCAGCGAGCAGAACGCACGAACGATTTGGTGGCGGCAATTCGCGGCATGAACTTCAAGTCGATCACTCAGCCCTATTATATCATGAATCTGGCGAGTGAACTGCTGCAGGACGAAAAGAATACAGATGTCGCGATTGAACTTCTTGAACGAATCATGGTTTCATTTCCAAGCTATCGCAGCAACATTCTTTCCAGTGTCGGCAACTCAGGAAATTCCAGGATTTGGCAGAACGAAAAGATGTTCCAAATCGGTAAAGCAGCGGTCATTCCAACATCACTGGACCTGAAATCCAGTCCCTGGTCCGGGCTGGACCAAATCTATTCGCGTTCCAGCAACGGCGACGTGACAGCACAATTTCACTACATGATCCGAGGCATAGGAAAGTCCGATCGACTGCAGGAACTACGTAAAATCATTGAGCAGACTGTGCAGACATCGCCGGGCTGGTTCGGTGGCGAATCCATGCTGGCTTTCATTGACCTTCAAGACGGAGCGAAGGACGAAGCAAAGAAGCGACTGGAAGCACTGGTGGCCAACGAAACAGCGATGAAAACAATTCCCTCCGACAGTTGCTGGCTGATCGGTCAGGAACTTGATCACTTTGAAGAGACTCGACCGTTGGCCGTCATGCTGTTCGAAAAAGCAATGACAACGCCGTCACGCAATTCTTCGTCGAGCCAATTGCAGTATTCGCCAGTTCAGAAATTGATCAAAGCATTTTCTGAAAACGGGCGAAAACAGGAAGCTCGTGACATCCTGTTAAAGGCCGTGAAGACGGCAACGTTTAACGAGTATGATACTCAGTACTCGTCTTACCAGCGGACGGAGAATTCACTGTTTGCGGCGACAAAGTTGCTGGAAATGCAGTATCCGGTTGATGCCGTGCAACTTTATCGCCAGTTATTGGATGACGAAGAAGCATTGAAGTCTGCTGCTCAATGGAATGGCAATGATTCCGAACAGTATTTGACTCAGGCAAAGACCGGCCTCGCCAAAGCCATGGCGTCGCTTGACAGTGCCGGAGCAAGCGATGCGGTTGCCCAGTTACTTGTGGTGGCCGAAATACAGAAGGAAGGTTCTTCACGCCTTGACCTGATGCCCATTATTCCAAGTGTGCCATCGGTAGCTATGGTCACCAAAGAAAACATCGACAGCGGCTTGGTGAGGTTGCTGGTGACACTGGCGAAGGACGAGAAAGTCCGAACCGTGATCGATGCAAGACTTGAAGCGTTGCAAAAGGAGCATCCTTCTGACTTGTCCATCGCGATCGCGTTCGCCGCTTTCCGAGGGCAAACTCAGGATGCTCGGTTTTCTGATTCGATGCTGACACTTGCAAAGCTTGTGACCGAGCAACCCCTGGAAGACATCTCCGAGGGACGTCGGCCTAATTCTCGCCAGCGAAAAATAGCAGCGATGTCTATTCCGCTTTGGATCGTGGCTCGTGAAGCATGCAAGCAGGAAAATCTTCGACCTCAGGCCACGCTGCTGGCTGAACGAGCGACCGCAGCGGCCCAGCGACAGACCGGATTGCAGAGTGTCTCAAGTATTCTGCTGGAATGGAGTCAGTTACTTTTGGCAAACGGACACAGGGCCGAGGCAGAAGCCAAACTGGTCGAACTTTTGCGAATCTCTACTGAGCGACCAAAACGAAAACTCAAGGATTCAGAAAAGCCAGTCGGCGCGATTCGCGGGCTGGAACGAGCGAGTTTGGCCAGCGTTCATCAGGCAAGCTTACTCATCCCGCCTGTCGGCCAGCACCGGCCGCTCAACATGCCGCCGCAGAGAAAACCGTTCGCCCGATCTCAGGGGAGAAGGGACGCGATTTTTAGCGGCGAAGTGCTAGCCACAGTGACTTGTAACCTGCGAACCGCGATGCTTGCCAACACAACACTTCTGTTGCCACAGGACGCAGTTCGACGGCCAGTACCGGCACCGGATCAGGCACCGGATCAAGCATCGAAGATTCCGCTGCCTGCTGATTTCATTCCACCCCTGACGATTTCGCAGTTCCGTCTCGCGATGATGGTTGCTGACACCGCTGCAAGGAACGGCATGGCGAGTTTGTCGCGTTCCGCCGTTAAGGAAGCGATGGCTGGCGGCACACCGGTCCCTGATCCAACGGCAACACCAGTGACCAACAATGGCCGCGTCGTGCGCTCGTCGGGTACAAACATCGCCTCCGGCGCGGGGCAGTTTGACGCGGAACTGGTGACTACCTTGCAGGGAGTTGTCGCCAGGTGGACGGGCGACGATTACCCGCCCGAGGAAGTTTATGAGCTGCTCAAGCCGCTGGTTTTCCCTTCGTCTCGACCCGGCAACGTGATGCTGTTTCCAGACAACAGCCAATTACGAAATGCTCAGGCCACTAGTCTTGGAGCCACGTTGGTTGCGTGGGCAGCCAAGGCGAAGAAGCTGCCTGATATTAGCGAAGTGTTGATGTCGGAGTCCTTCAAAAAGAACCCGGCAGCGACGGTCCCAGGTCTCGTTCTGCAAACGCTGATCGATCTGCAGCAGAACAAGCCGGACGACGCAGGCGCTCATTTGAAGGAGCTTTCTGAGTTTCTGCAAAAGGCACCAAATCCGGCAATGATGCAACTGGCTTGCCACGCCGCCCTCCCTGCGTCAGAACGAAAAGAATTGGAGGACGCCGCCTACGGTATCCTGCAGCAGACCGTCATGACTCCCTGGAAGACTCAATCGCCGAATGGGGATGACGATTCAGGAGCTCCTTCCACCGGAAAACTTGATGAACAGGTCAACCGCTATCTTGCCAGGAATGGCGACGTCGATTCCGTTCGAAAATACTTCGAAGCGCAACAGGCGACGAAGCAGACGCTCTACAGCCGGTATGGCGGCGATTATGGACTCTATCAGCAATGGCAGGACCTTGGCCGATTCGCTGGCGAAGCCGCCAGAATCGGTATGCCATCGATCGCCATGGAGTTTATGGGAAGGGCTGTCGACATGGATGTCAAACGGTACTCACCTCCTGAGATGTCGATGCCACTGGCTGTTGTCGTGCGTCATCTGTCCACGGTATCGCCGCGTCAACGATATGAAGCCTGGCGAGACTGGACGATGCCTGTGGTCGATCGTCAGACGGTTCGCTTCATCGCTCAAGGCGTCCGAACCAGAACGGCATTCGATGCGTTTCTGGAGATCTCCCCGCAGCAGGGAAAATTGCCTGACGGCGACCTGCTGTGCAATCTCACCGAAATGATCGACGCAGCGAAAGCATGTGGGGCGTTGGACGAACTACATGCCCTGGCTGTGACTGCGGCGAGCGAAAAACTGCCGAATTCCGAGTACCTGATGCCGTTGGTTTTGATCGCGAAAGACGATGTCGCGGCCGGAGTTCCGGTCGTGCACCAACTGATCGATTCCATGGTGGAACGCCGCAAAGACCTCTCCGATCGTCCGCCGTTTGGCGACTATGCGGTGGCACGCAGATGTCTTCAGTCGCTGGCGTTCGTTGATTCGATTCTTGTGGATCGAAAGTCCAAACTGCGATCATCTTTTGAACAACTCAACGCGACCAACTTCCTCCCGACGATGGAAGTGGAACAGTTCCGTCAACTCGCCGAGCGACTGGGCAGTTCGCTGCCGTTGGGGAACGATGCTGGGCTGGTTCATTGGTTCCCGGTGTCTCCAACGAACGCCACTTTCAGCAACACTGAGCATCTTTGGATTCCTCATGGCGAGTCTGTGACTCACTTTGCCGGAAAATCTTCAGACCTGCTCTACCTCGCATATCCCGTGGAAGGCGACTTTGAATTCTCGGTCGAGTGCCTCGAAAGGTACAGGGGCGAATGCGATGCGGGCTATGGCGGCGTCATTGTTCAGTCTCAGCCCTGGGGCGATGCCGGAAAAGTCATGAGCGTTACGGCTGACGATTCGATCGCCCGTTCGGCCGGTCGAAAACGAGGCGTGCCATTTTACAATAAAGTGCAGATCAAATCGGCAAACGGAAAGATGCAGTATCATCTGAACGGCCAATTGGTCTACGAAGAGGCCGTCCACGGCACAAGCCCATGGATCACGCTGTTCACGACCTACGACAAAATAGCGACATTCCGAAACCCTCGCATCACAGGTAATCCTGTGATTCCTCGTGAGGTAACACTGCTGGGAAACGACAGCATGGAAGGCTGGAGCTGCCTGGGATTTGGCGACCGGCGGCACTCGCCTCGACTCATGGCGGAGAAGGTGACCGATGAGGACAGTTCTATTGCGGCTCAGCAGAAACGACAACCCGCCGTGTTTGACTGGAGCGTAAAAGATGGGGTGCTAACTGGATCACCAACGCCGAGTGCCATGGCAGATCGCCAAAGCCGTATCTACTATTGCCGCCCGCTTCAGGACGGCGAAACTCTGCGATACGAATTCTTCTTCCAACCAGGCCAAATCGTGGCTCATCCGGCCATCGGCAGTTTTGCCATGCTGCTGGAACCGGACGGCGTGAAGTCTCACTGGATGAGTCGCCCGGGCTGGGACGATACTTTCGACGGAATTCCGCTGAACAATTCGCTTACAGAATCGCCGTTCCAAACTGGCCCGAAGGAACTGACTTTGAAGCCTGGAGAATGGAACGCCGTTGAGATGTCTTTGAAGGCGGAGATGGTCACGGTCTCTCTCAATGACTCGGTTGTCTTCGAACGGCCCGTGCCCAAAGAGCTCGACCTGCGGCCGGGAATGTTCCGATATCAAAGGCAGGAGTCCAGAATTCGCAACGTCGTATTGACTGGTCCATGGCCGGAAATGAACGAAGCGTTGAAGGGCGACCTGCTGGCTCTGAAGTCGCCACAGACACCGGCCGATCGTCGGCTGATCGACTCGATGCTGCACGAATCCACTTTTGAACTGCAGGTGCCGGAATTGCTGGCCGAGACCCGCAGTCTTTCGGCGGCCGACGGCTACTCCCGACTGAGAAACTGGGTTCTGCCGAGCGAAGATCACTCCTCGTTCCGCATGTTTTATCGAGCGACTGCCATCGAACCAGACGCGGACGCCGCCCTTCGAACGCCTGCCGATCTTCTCAGCCCCGCGATTGACCTCGCTCGTCTGGCGAAGCAGTTGGATCGCCTCAATGAGCTGACAAAGGAAGTCGAAGAGATTGTCGCTATTTCTGATCTCGACAAACGCAACAAACAGGCGATGCTGGCGTTGCTGGCCATGCAGGGTACGAATCAGGAACTGATCAAGCGAAAGGTCGGTGAAGTTGCGGCGGCGTTGATGGCCGGCTTGCCGCAGTCATTGACCGCGCAGCAGCGAGCCGCCGAATTGTTCGTCACATGGGAAGCGATGCAGATTCCCGAAACGCTTCCGCTTGCGTTTGAGCTCGCGACGAAACTCCGCGACAACGAACGAGACGAAAAACTGCGATCCAACGACGACCGTTTTCACAAGCTGACTCACGGCCTGATCGGCCGTCTGGAACTCATGAGCCGCAAGGCGTTGGCCGCGGGTGAGTCTGTTCCGTCGGCAGGCGTCGGGCTCACACAATGGGCGTCGATTCCGTACGTGAAGCCCGAGCACAGATTTCGAGGCCAGCATGCGTCGCATTGGTCTTACACTCGTGGTGAAGTAAACCATCAGCCTGCGGGAACCTGGAGTCAGCTCTTCTTCCAGTCACCGCTGCGAGGCAAATTTGAAATCCTCGTTGACCGATCGACTTTCGGCTACAAGGAAGTCGCGGTGACTTACGGCATGCATTCGGCTGAGCCTCGTTACGATTTGAAAGCCGTGAAAACCGTTCGCCTGATGCACTCGTCGAACGACATCGAAAAGGCAGTAACGTTACCCGCATGGAACAACATGGCTGAGTTCCGCATCGTGGTTGATGGGTCGAAAGTGACGACGTTCACGAACGGCGTGCCGATTCACGAGGAAAACATGCCGGG
>JANPHT010000266.1:0-6101 GCA_031424595.1 Planctomycetota bacterium | reverse complement strand
AACTGTACAATTCTCGCGTGGTCATTTCGGATCTCCTGATAAGTCAGATTTAGACACTGCTCATCAGACCGACTTGACCACACTTTGTAAACTCAATGACCATCAGCCAATTAGGCCGCGCACTTCATTTGTCGTTGAACCGTAAAATTGCGTGTGCCGCTACCGGGAACGTGGGGAGGACCAAAAACAAACGTCTGGATATTGTCCGGGCTGAAAGGGTCACCCCAATTAACTTTCAATTCTAAGACATCCAGCGTGCCAGGATCCGTGATGGTTCCGGAAAGAACAGCCGCCCCTTGTTCGTTGATTGTCAATGTCGACATTGCGGCGTTTACGACAGCTGTCGGTGCCACATTGCTGACGGTCACGGTTGTTGTCTTTGTCACTGTACCTAAATCGTCATCGGCCACTGTCGCACTGATAGTACTAACATCGAAAGCAGTGCTGTTTCCACCCGGCAAAATGCTCGCAAGTCCATCATCCAGATACTGATGCCCGACGGTGAAGTTGATGACGCCCGTCGTCGTGTTCACAGACACGATTTTCAACACCGAGTCTTCAGTCGTGGAGTTAAACGTGTTACCAGAAAACAACTGCTGAGTCAGCACTCCAGTGGCGATATTGATCGTGAAGATCGCCGGAATGTCGAAGTGAGCGTCTAATGTATCATTTGAATCACCCCACTTGATGTCCACATCGTGCGTGTCCAGCAGGCCGATGTCCGTCAGTGTGCCACTCAGTGTTGTCGTGCCGTTTTCATTGATGTTCGGAGCCGAAATGCTCAGCGTCGGGCCAACGTTGCTGACCGTCACAGAGGCCGTCTGTGTGACAGTGCCCAAGTCATCGTCAGTCACGGTCACGCTGATCGTGCTGGCATCCGATACTGTCCCGTTCCCGCCCGGCTGAACACTCGACACGCCGTCGTCCAGATACTGATGGGCGACCGTAAACGTGATCACGCCGGTCGTGTTGTTCACAGACACGATTTTCAGCACTGAGTCTTCGGTGGTGGAGTTGAACGAATTACCAGCGAACAACTGCTGCGTCAGAACTCCAGTGGCGACATTGATCGTGAAGATCGCCGGAAGATCGAAATGAGCGTTTGTGGTATCGTTGGTGTCGGCCCAGTTGATGTCCACATCATGCGTGTCCAGCAACCCCGGATCGGTCAGGGTGCCGCTCAGCGTGCTCGTGCCATTCTCATTGATGCTCGGGGCCGAGACACTCAGAGTTGGTGCCACGTTCGTGACATTTGCCATCACAGTCTGGCTGGGGAGATTGTCAAAGCCGTCATCCGACAGCGTTCCATTGACACTCAGCGTGAGCGTAGCCGGGCCGCCGGTATCATCGACACCTGTGACCGTGACCGTCTGCGGGACATTCCAGTTCAGCGGCGTGAACGTGAGGGTGGCCATATTCACGTTCGCCACGGCAAGGTTTCCGCTGGAGATATCAATGACAACATTGGACGTCGGTGGCGTATTAAGCACGACCGTGAAACTGTTCGTGCTGCCTTCAGCCGTGGTCGTCGTGGTCTTGGAAACGGTGAATCCAGCCGTTTTGATGACAACATCGTTGCCAGTGCCACCCTTGTAGCTGATCGTCGCGCCTAATCCGGAACCCAGAAAATTCGTACTGATCGTGGTGCCTTCAGGCAAGCCCGCAAATTCGCCGGTCACCGCATCAGCCTCGTCATTGTTGACGATGACAAACGCGTTGCCGGTTGTTGGCACGAAGCCTCCAAACGGCAAAAGCGACAGGCTGACATTGGTGCCAATGATCACTGTGCCGGTGACGTCGATCTGGTCATGGAATCCGGCACCCGTTCCCGCAGTTGCTCCGCCAATTTCAACTTCGTAAGTGCTGGCGGCGACGAAGGTCAGATTTCCCGCGATGGTCAGAATTCCGGGAGACTGTCCCGGTGCAATGATCCCGGACAGCGTCACGGAATTTGTACCCGCATTAATGTCCGTGCCAGTATGGTCGTGAATCGTTGCTCCGGTAACGATGTTGACGGGATCCTTGAACGAAGCCGTATCAATGTCCACATTACCAGCCGTCGCATTTCCAATCGTGATTGAACTGAAGCCGTCGGCGAGTAATCCCAATTCGGCATCCGAGATGTTGAGGATCCCAGTTCCGCCACCGAGCCCAATGGTTGTGCCTGCGGTACGCGGCAGTAACGTCAGTGCTCCTGCGGATTGGATATTCAGTGTGCCGCCCAAGTCTACCGTATTCGCGGTGATAGTAATTGGTCCGATAGCAGAAACACCACCGATCACACTGTCCGCGCCGGCGACAAAATCGCTTCCCGTTCCGTTACCCGTTCCATTGACAACGATTGAGCCGACTCCGACTGTCCGGAGTCCACCACCGGTCGATTGATCCAGTAGAACGCCATTACTGTTACCGCTCCCAGCAGTTCCGCTTATTGACAGGATTCCGGACGTTATTTGTGCGCCCCCGTCTCCGCTGAAAACAATACCGTCGTTGCCGTCAAGGGTGCTGATCCCACCGGTACCCGAAATCGTGATGTTGCCATCTGCACTCGCGATAGCCATCGCGTTTGCGAATACCTGTACGCCGATGTTCGCAAATGTGCCACTACCGCCGTTTCCCGTGATTTGAATGTCGGCTGCGTTCAAGCCGATTCCCGAAGAGGCAATCGAGCCGATCCCTGCAAGGTAGACGCCAAAGTTTGAATCAGCCAATCCATTGCCACCGGTTCCAAGGATCGTGATGTCTCCGTCGACACTCGTCACTGCAGTGTTATTGGATTCCATGAACACACCAAAATTGCTGTACGTGCCATTACCTCCGGTACCTGTAATCGCAATTGTGCCTGCTGTGGCTCCTGTGGCCGTAGATCTGATTGTCGTTCCTCCCTTGAAATAGGTTCCTAATTGTTGGTTGTTTAGATTCCCGTTTGCGGCGCCTTTGCCAGTCAGCGTGATCTTACCCATTCCGGTTGTTTGCACGTCTGCACCAACCAGTTCCAAACCCACAAAGTTTCCTGCGGATGTTCCAGCAGCATTAGCGGACATCGTAATCCCGCCGTTCACGGTGGAAACACTAGATCCGGTACTCAAAGCAATGTTGCGCGCGGCGGTTAGATTGACGGATCCCGTGCCGGTAGTGGTGATGTCTGAATTGGTGTTTGGCAACGTGATGCCGACTGTTGTGCTCGTGGAAGTCGCAGCCAGAGTCTTATCGACGTCCATGTTTACTGGCGCGTTGAAACTGACGCCGCCGGCTGAATTAAGCGTCAGGTTCTGATTCCCCGTGGTCGTGCTGTTGAGCGTGATGTTACCACTGGTTGTTGTGATTGTTGTTGAAGTCGTGCTGATGGTCAGTGTGTCAGTGGCCGCGTTGCCAATCGTGACAAGACCACCAGATGTCAAAGTCAGTCCGTCCAGAGTGACGTTCGCATTGAACGTCGCTCCGCCGCTGCTAACCGTCACATTCTCGTCGAACCGCACTGCGCCGGTGGCATCGTTCTGAGTGATACTCGTCAACGGTGTCCCGCCACCGACGATGCCCGTGAACGACTTCGTGCCGGCCCCAACCAGAGTTAGTCCGAAGCCACCATTGACCGTGCCGCTGTAGGTCGCGTTGCCGCTCCCGCCGATACTGCTCGCGCTGGCCAGCGTGATGTTCCCAGCCAGGCTCGCCGCCGAGCCGCTGCTGTTGATCAACGCACCGCCCGAACTGATTCCGGTGCCGTTAAGCGTCACCGCTTCCGCACCCACCGACTGTCCGTTGAGATCCAGCACCGCTCCGCTGGAAACTGTCGTCCCACCGGCCGTCGTCCCCAACGCGGAGGCATTCCCCAGTTGCAGGGTTCCAGCGCTGACCGTCGTGTTGCCTGCGTAGGCATTCGCTCCGCTGAGAGTGTATGTTCCTGCGCCCTGTTTCGTGAAGCTTCCCGAACCGCTGATGACTCCCGCTAGCGTACGGCTGTCGGCGTCGCCGACCGTCAAGTTGGAACTTCCTTCGATCGCAACCGTCGTGCCTGCAATCGTTGTCAGGTCGTCGATGATCACCGTCTGAGCTGAGTCCGGACCTGTCACTCTGAGCGTTCGCGTGCCTGTTAACGACACCGTTTCAGCGTACGTCCCGCCGTTGACGATGATCGTCCCGCTGGTGGTGACTGTCGCTAACGCAGCGTTGATCGTGGCAAACGCCGTGATCCCCTTGATCGCTGACTGACTGCCCGTCGTGCCGAGATCCGCATCGCCGATCGGCGTGCCGTCGCTCTGCGTGAAGCTGTCGTCGACATACACGACCGTCGGTGTCGAATTCTCAACCAGCACCACATCGTTCCCGTCGCCACCATTGTAAAAGATCTTGTAGCTGTTCCCGTTGATCATCACGACTGAACCTTGAGCCGGGTTCGTACTGGCCGTCGTTGAATCGCTCGCATCGTTCAGAATCAGCGAGACCAGGCGGTTCGCCGAAACCGCGCCGGCCGATCCGGCAAACGTCAACGTCGCACCGCTCAGGTTGACCAAACCGGTGACATTGATCTGATCATAGTCCGTACCGGCCGTGACAGCAGGTGGATTAACTTCGAAGACCACTGTTCCAGTCGGAGTGAAGTTGCCGACGATCGTCAAGATGCCCGCGCTGTTCCCCGGTGCCACAATCCCCGCGCCAGTTACATTCCCCGTGATCGTGCCGTTGCCGCCCAGCGTACCACTGACTCCGACAGCCACATTGCTAGTCACCAATCCGTTGACGAGCAGAGTGCCTGCGTTGACATTAGTCGCGCCGGTGTACGTGTTTGTCCCCGACAGCGTCCAGATTCCGGTTCCTGCCTTCGTGACGGTACCCGCTCCACTGATCGTCCCCGAGAATGTTGTCGAGGCGTTGTTCGCACCGGCGGAGAGCGTGCCACCTGCGCCACCCAATGTGACGCTGCCGGCTCCGGCCAGTGCCCCCACGTCCTCAGCGAAGCTGTTCAGATCGAACGTCGCTCCACTGGCCACCGTCACCGTGCTGGCCTGGTTGATGATGTCTTGGTCGACGCTCTGCCGCAGCGTACCGGCGTTAATGTTCGTCGCGCCGGTGAAGGTATTCGTGGCGCTCAAGTTCAGCGCGCCACTCCCCAGTTTGGTGAACGACGTTCCGCTGCCTTGAATCGAATCAGTCACGCTGCCGCCGCCGTTGATCACGATCGCTCCGCCGACCGCCGACAGAGGATCATTCACCGTCACCGCCGTCGTCGGATTGAGCGTGATCGTCGCCGCGCCCGTCGCGGCGATCCCGCCTGCGTTGTTCAGGACGGTGATGCCGCCAACGCTGCTGGTGGCCGTGACGTTACCCGTGGTCGTGTCAATCTCCGCAATCGTAATTTCGCCATCAGCAACCAGCGTGACCGCGCCAGTCTGAGCGGTAATCGCGCTCGTCGCTCCCATCGTGACCACGCCGTCCGACGTATCGGTCCCCGCGTTGTACGCGACCGCACCAGAACCCACGACAGACACCGTCCCGCTATTCTGCAGAATGTCGTTCGCCGCGTTGATCGTGACGGTGCCGTTGCCACCCGAAGCCGTCACGTTCGCGTTCAACGCCACGTCGTCAGCGGCGCTGCCTCCGCCGAGAGAGTTAGTCCCCAGCAGTACCTTCTCAAATGCTATGCTGCCGTTAAGGCCCTGGGTGGTGCCGACGCGATACCCGCCGACACCGGAATGCGTATGCAGGCTCATTCGCAGATTACCGTTTGGGGTAGATAATATGTCCGCCGAATTACGAATCACCGAGTCACCGGCGTTCGCAAATCCCCAGGACCAGTCGTCGGTGTAGTACCATTCCGAACCATTGGCATTATGAGTCGTGTTGTTCGCAGGGACGACAAACAACACGTCGCTCTTTGGGGCAGCGGCCAGAACGGTGTACGTCGAGGAACCTGTGACGCGTCCCGCCATCATCCAATAGGTGAAATTTGACAAAGCTGAGATTGCGGCAAGTCCAGACGGCAACGGTTGTGCCATCGTGGCGACATAGAAAGGTGTCCAACTTGCCAGGAAGCTTGCGCTGACGTTTGCTTGTGGTCCAAATGGGTAGTAAGACGAAGCTGAACCCGCCGCCGTCAGCGTGAT
>JANPHT010000265.1:0-7233 GCA_031424595.1 Planctomycetota bacterium | reverse complement strand
GTCTGGAAAGTTGCGTTGCCAGGTGCAGGTTCTTCAAGTCCGATTGTGTCTGGCAATCGCATCTTTGTGACATGTTACTCTGGCTACGGCACGAACGACAGCACCGGAACCCTAAGTGACCTTGTGCGACATCTTGTCTGTGTGGATGCTGAATCCGGAGCAATTCTCTGGGACAAAACTGTTTCTGCGCCAGAACGTGAAGACCGATATCAGGGCTATATCGCTGAGCATGGCTATGCCAGCAATTCCGCGACAACTGATGGTCAGCATGTATTCGCCTTTCATGGAAAATCCGGTGTCCATGCTTACGACATGGAAGGCAACGAGGTGTGGAGCCACATGGTTGGAACCGAATCCAGCAACCGACAATGGGGTTCCGCGGCCAGTCTGATTTTGTATAACGACACACTGATCGTAAACGCCGCCGAAGAAGGCCGCGCCATCATTGCGTTGGAGAAGTCCACGGGAAAAGAAGTCTGGAAATCAGAAGCCGCCACGTTAGAACTTTGCTATTCCACTCCAGCGATTGTGAAACGGGACGATGGTAAAACAGATCTCGTGATTGCAGTGCCCGGAGAAGTTTGGGGAATGAATCCTGATAATGGAAAACTGGCGTGGTTCGTGGAGACGCAGTTGACCGGAAACATCAGCCCCAGCCCGCTGGTTGTGGATCAATCGATCTTTGTCTTTGGCGGATTTCGGTCGTCCGGAAGTTATCGAGTTCGGTCCGGCGGCAAGGGAGATGTTTCCAAATCTCACGTCGACTGGTACAGTCGCAGCAGCTCCTATGTCGCGACACCGGTGCACCACGAAGGTTTCCTTTACTGGATTGATGATCAGGGAATCGCCTGGTGTCTGGAAGCCGCGACAGGAAAACAAATCTATCGAGAGCGAGTTGCTGGTCTGAAATCCGGTGGCCGTCCTGTGTATGCGTCGCCGATCCTCTCAGCCGGGAAGCTTTATGTTGTGACTCGTCTGGATGGAACGCTGGTAATTCCCGCAACCATAACGTTCTCTGTCGAGTCTCAGAATCATCTGAAGTCTGATACGTCAGACTTTAATGCAACGCCAGCAGTCCACGAGGGACGATTGTTGCTAAGGTCCAATCAGGCAATATACTGCATCGGGCAAAAGTGATTTGCTTTCAGAAACGGCACTGACAAAGATTTGGGCGGCTTTCCAGAACGAACTGCAAATTGTCGCCCGGACAGAGACCAATGACTCCCGATGTTCAACGCCTGACCTGCCAGACTCGCCGCCATTTGCTTCAGACGGCGGGGCTTGGAATTGGCTCCATGGCTCTTCAGGCATTGCTTGCTGAAGACGGAGTGACGGATAGGACTTCATCGACCGCAACGACGCCTGCTGCAAAAACGCCGATGATTGCTCCGACGGCGAAGCGAGTGATCTATCTGCACATGGCAGGATCGCCTTCTCAGTTGGAACTTTTTGAAAACAAGCCGGAACTAAAAGAGCTGCACATGCAGGACTGCCCGGCTTCGTTTCTGGAAGGAAAGCGTTTTGCGTTTATCAAGGGCGTTCCCAGGATACTTGCCGGTCAGTTTTCATTTGCCCAGTACGGCGAGAGCGGTCAATGGATCAGTGAACTGCTACCGAATTTCGCATCCGTCGTTGACAAAACCTGTGTGCTTCGCACAGTTCAGACCGATCAATTCAATCACGCACCGTCGCAGTTGTTTATTCACACGGGCACACCGCGGCTTGGAAACCCTTCGTTCGGTTCTTGGATCAATTATGGACTCGGCAGTGTCAACGAAAACCTGCCCGGTTTCGTAGTGCTGCTGTCCGGAGGAAAAACACCGGACGCAGGAAAGTCGCTTTGGGGCGCGGGATTCCTTCCTTCGGTTTATCAGGGCGTTCAGTGTCGCACGACCGGCGATCCCGTGTTGTATCTCAGCGACCCGGATGGTATGGACCGCAGCCTTCGCCGTCGGATGCTGGACACTCTGGCCGAGATGAACGCTGCCGAGTTTCAGCGAAGTGGAGACCCCGAAACTCAGACTCGGATTTCTCAATACGAGCTGGCCTACAAAATGCAGACAGCGGTGCCTGAGGTGATGGATATCTCGAAAGAGCCCAGGCACATTCTCGAAATGTATGGTGCTCAGCCAGGATTTGTATCACCTGCAGAAAGTGCCGACGATCCTCGCGTTTTATACAAGGGCGATGATCCGACATTCCCCAATAACTGTCTGCTGGCTCGGCGACTAATTGAATCCGGCGTCCGATTCGTACAGCTCTATGACTGGGGCTGGGACCATCATGGATCTTCGCTTGGCGAGAGTATCGACGAGACTCTGCCGATCAAATGCCAGCAGTCTGACAAAGCCATCGCCGGGCTGATCAGAGATCTGGATCAGCGAGGTCTTCTGGATGAAACGCTGATCGTCTGGGGCGGAGAATTTGGCCGAACACCGATGATGCAGAACAATGTGAATACAGAACTCAAAAAGGGTTACATTGGTCGAGACCATCATCCCTATGCGTTCACCATGTGGATGGCGGGCGGCGGCATCAAAGGCGGCGTGGCTCACGGCAAGACAGATGAATTTGGCTATTATCCTGTCGAAAACCCTGTCACTGTGCGTGACATTCAGGCGACCATCCTGCAGGTGATGGGCCTGAATCCCTATCGATTCAGTTATTTGTACCAGGGGCTCGACAATCGGCTTATTGGACCGACGGACGAAGGCAAAGTCATTCAAGCAATCCTGTCATAGCGTTTTTGTCGTAACGTTTTTGTCGTCGCAGGATTCAGGCGACTTCGCACTCGTGGTTGAGACTGCTGAATCCCGCGAACAGATCGTTCGACACCTATGGCGTCGCTCGATCGTCCCGTGTGAACTTATGCAACTGTAACCAGTCCATAGCTCGATTTGACCAGTCTTTTGAGCCTGGAGCGCCGGGGCGTGACCGCATTCCAAATCCATGTCCACCCGTTTCGTAGATGTGCAACTCGGCGGGAATCTTCCGTCGAACCAGTTCTGTGAACAGCATCGCGCTGCCTTCCGGAGGTGAAGCTTTGTCATCGACGGCCTGCGCGATAAAAGTGGGCGGCATCCCATGGTCGAGATTCACGTCGGCACGAATCCCGGTCGCTTCCTGATTCAACACCTGATACGGATAAATCAGCAGCAGAGCATTGGGTTTGAGCTGCTCCCGAGGTCCATCAAATGAGATCAACATTTTCCCTGCAGTGGCAACGAGGGCCGTTTGGCCGCCGGCAGAGAAGCCAATCACACCCACGCGATCGGGATCAATGTTGAGTTCTTTCGAACGCTCGCGGACGGTGACAATCGCCTTCTGCAGATCCTGCGCGGGGCCCTCCACGGGAATCGCCTGTTTGTTTGTGGGGGTTCGATAGGCTAACTGAATTCCAGCGATACCATACGATGTCAGCCAGCGGCAAACATCAGAGCCCTCGTGTTCGTCAGCCAGTCTTCCGAATCCGCCTCCGGGTACGACGATCACGACAGCACCGGTCGCCTTGTCGGGCTCCGGGAGATGGACAAACAAACGAGGTGACGACACATTGAAGCGTCGAGTCAAACCGTCCTTACCAGTCTCCAGAATCTCAGCTGGATCTGAGCTGACACGGGGTTCTGGGTGACCAGCAGGCCACAAAACGATTTCCGTGGGTTCCGATCCCTGCAATGCTCGCTGTGATGACAGAAAGCCAGCCGCGAGGGCGACAACGAGGAACATTCGCATGGGGAATCCTTAAGACCAGTTCCGTACGTAGAATCAAGAAGTGCAACCGGCCATCCCCCCTAAGGAGGTGGCGATTTCAGAAAGCCGCCGGATTCGTCGTCGCCTCGCAAAAGTCCGGCGGAGGACTCAAAGAATTTCCGCCGTCGCCCTGGTACCTGATCGGACTGCGTTGATTGTTCTTCCAGATCATGACGGTTGGCCTCACAAACCCGGCAGCCGATCGTTTGCAGATGAAATTCAATATAAGCAGCGGCCTCTGGATTCAATGTTCCGAGTAGAAAACCACCCATTTCCGTGCGAGACGGACAGCTTAGCCTCCCTCGCTGCCAGACTTCTCCAATGGAATTTCCCCCCTGGTCGCGATGGCGGATGATTTGAGTGACCCGAGCCTGCAATGTCTTATCCGATCGCAGTTGGTTTTCGAATTCCACCATGCGATTCGCGGGCAAAAGCTCATCCAGCCATGCCGCCAGTTCTCGATCAGTCCAGGACATTGTGGGATCCAAAAGTGACATCTTGCAAACTATCAGCATCAGCCGGCAGAACGAGACTCGATTGCGGCCAAATCCGCTGACGAAGGTCTCAACACGATTCCGATCCCTAAAAGGATTGGATCAGAGAAGTTCCGACGCCTTGCCGTATTAGGATATGTCGGGTAGATTCGTGATTTCCAGTCGTAACGGCTCCGCAATCCCAGAACTTCTGCTTACCAAACGGTCGACGCCTTCAGAGCTCGCCGGGACATTTTGATAGTGCAGTATCGTTCCTTTAACAATTCTGATCCTCCGCGCCTTCACCAATTGTGGCATTCCTGCGCGCTGGGAAAAAATGCGGCGGAAGGCTTTTCTCGCGATGTGTTTGAGCTTTTTGCCTGCTCACAACCGTACTTTGATCCTCAAGGTTTGATTCTTGGTTTCGACGGTGACCGAGTTGTCGGCTATGTTCATGCCAGCTTCGCCGTAAACGGGAATGAATCCTGCCTCGATAAAAAAAAAGGAATTCTGTCGGCCATCATGGTTCATCCCGATTACCGTCGCAGAAGAATTGGTACGGAACTGGTTCGACGGGCGGAAGAGTATCTTCGTTTGAGTGGTGCGGAGTCGGTCGTCGCTGGGGCCGGTTTGAATCAGAACGGATTTTATTGTGGAATCTACGGAGGCCTTGAACCTTCCGGATTCTGTGGTTCCGCAGCTGCCTGGAAAGAATTTTTTTCAGCGTCGGGTTACGCTCCGGGTGACGAGACGTTTGTAATGCGTCGCGATCTGCTGCAGAGTCGCGACCCTGTGAACGCAAAGTTGCTGCGACATCGTCGCCATCTGAATCTGGTCATCACTGATCGCCCGGCCAAAGAATCCTGGTGGTGGTTTGTTCGATTCGGACACCTCGATTCACTTCGCTTTGAGCTCCAGGAAAAGTCAAATCTGGAGGTCGTTGCATCGGGGCAGATTATCGGAATGGACTTGTTCATTCCAAAGTGGGGTGTACGAAGTGTGGGCATCCGGGAAATCTTCGTTCCAGAATCCCAACGTCGGCACGGTTATGCTCAGGCCCTTGTGCTGGAGATTTGCCGGCGTCTTCGTGGCGAGTCTGTGCAACTGGTAGAGGCCCATGTTCAATCAGACAGCCGAGCAGCCATTGACTTGTTCACGTCGGCCAGGTTTGAGTTGAATGATCGCCTGCTGACGTTTCAGAAATCTTTCCACAACGGCTGAATCTGGAATTAGAAATGCCATCCGCATCAACAGCACGCGTCCTGACGCCAACTGGCATGGGAGCCGTTGCTGTGATCGAGGTGACCATTTCTCATCCGGACTCCGTGTTAACGATCTTCACCAGATTTACTTCAACGCCGTCACGCGACTTATCGACTGTTTCTGAAGGTCGAATCGTATTCGGAAGCTGGAATGGCGAAGATGTCGTGGTCGTTCGGGTATCCATGTCTCGCTGGGAGATTCACTGTCACGGTGGATCCATGGCAATTCATCGCATCCTGAGTGATCTGAGTACGTTTGGAGTCAAGACAGCTCCACAATCGTGGATGGAATCTGATTGCAGCGATGGTGTCACCGAAACGGTTATCACGCAAACACTTCTGAGGTGCCAGACAAAAAAGACTGCCAGCCTTGTGCTCGCACAGAGCGACGGACGATTGCAGAGGCTTCTCGACGACTCGAATTCGAATTGTCCTGACACTCGCAATGCCGCCTGCCGACAGATTGAACAGTGGAAGCGACTCGCATCTCACCTGATCACGCCCTGGCGAATTGCCTTGGTGGGATCTCCCAATGTTGGCAAGTCGTCACTACTGAATGTCATTGCCGGCCTTCAGCGTTCCATTGTCTCCCACATTGCCGGAACGACACGCGACCTTGTCGAGGTAGATGTTCTGATCGATGGCTGGAGCTTTCGATTCGTCGATACTGCCGGGGTTCGCGAGACTCATGAATGCTCAATTGAGAGTATCGGCATCGAACAGTCACTGGCAGCGATGGCGAAATGCGATCTGATTTGTCTTGTCGTCGATGTGACTCAGCCGGAAGTGGATGAATTGCTCCTCACTCGAATTCGCGACACCCACGCGACGGTCTGTCTGGTCTTGAACAAGTGTGACCTCGCTACTGACTTAACTCTCAACGTTTCGGGCACGCAGACGAATAGTCTGCTTCCCTTCCATCGATTGGCCGTGTCTGCACAAACGGAAGCTGGAATTCCTGCCTTACTGCGGTGGATTGTGACCACATTGATTCCTGATGAGCCGACAATTTTCACGGCTCTGCCGATTCCGGGGCTCCGATTTGGTGCGGCCATTTCGATCGACCGCGAGGACGATTCTGCGGTTGATGTGGTTTAATTCCTGACCGCCGGGAACATCCTAAAGCAGCGGGACGGGTTTATCGATTTATCGTCGTACCGCGTTTCGATGGCACCGCGCGAGGATGTTTGTATGCTTTGCATCCCGACCTGAAACATTCACTTCCTCCTGACCGGCCACTTTTCTCCATGAGCACTTCGCATCCCGCCGCGCCTGCAGACCGTCGTTCACCACAGGAGATTGTTGATCCGCCCACCACGATGGGGATGATCCTCAGACAAATTGGCCCCGGTTTGATCATTGCCGCGAATATCGTTGGCTCGGGCGAATTGATCATGACCACGAAAACGGGAGCTCAGGCGGGCATCGCACTGCTGTGGCTGATTCTGCTGGGTTGCATCGTCAAAGTCTTTGTTCAATTGGAATTAGGCCGGTTCGCGATCAGCAATGGCGAGACGACTCTTACGTCGCTCAACCGAGTTCCCGGCCCGAAATTTTTTGGCGTTAACTGGATTGTTGCATTCTGGGTAATCATGATTTCCACTTCGACAGCCCAGTTGGGAGGGATCGCAGGCGGAGTGGGGCAGTCTCTGTCGTTGACATTTCCTATCACCGGTGACTATGCGAACGCCATTCTTTGTCCGTCTGAGAAGGAAATCTCAGCGTGGGCGAAATGGGAACTGGCCGGT
>JANPHT010000264.1:0-13488 GCA_031424595.1 Planctomycetota bacterium | reverse complement strand
AGCAGCTTCTCCGCCTAGCAGTCGAAATCCTGCAAAGACTGTCGAATCAGCCCGGCATGGGGTCAAGTAGGGCTTTGTTTTTGTAGGACTGTTCGTCAATCAGCGGCGCGATACCTCTCGCGGCCCAAGATGAAAGGTTGGCGAGCCGCACGCCGTCAGGCTGCGGGTTCCTACACCGTCGGAGGAAACTCGTGGCCTGACGGCACACGGCTCGCCTCGAATATCTCACTCATGGTCGTGCGAGGTATCGCAATCTCGAAAGTCGAGCCTGCTTTTGGCTGTGCGTCATTCCGGACGGCAATCCAGGTAACAAAGCGACACCGGACTTCAGAATCAATTTGTGTTTGAACTAAGGGATGACTGCTATGAGCTTGCAGGGAAAAAACGTTCTCGTCACCGGAGCTTCACGCGGGATTGGTCGTGGCTGCGCGGAGGAGCTGGGGCTGGCTGGTGCGAACGTCGCCATTAATTACCACTCGCGCGAGGTTGAGGCGGAGGAAGTGGCTGAGATCGTGCGCGGGGCTGGAGGCCGAGCAATCACCCTTCAGGGCGATGTCTCCAGTCGCGAGCGGGTTGAAGAAATGGTGGCTCAGACGGCAGCAGAGTTCGGAAGTCTCGACCTATTTGTTTCCAATGCGGTCTACAGCGATCGGCAATTGATGATTGAAGCCGATCTCGACGGCTTTCGCCGCACGATCGATGTCGGAATGTGGGGCGCGTTCTACGGAGTGCGAGCCGCTGCGTTGCAGATGGTCAAGCAGGGGAAGGGTGGCTCGATCGTCGTCATCAGTTCGCCGCACGCCGTGATCCCGATCCCGACGGCGATGGCTTACAATATGGCGAAAGCTGCCATCGACCACATGGCCCGAACAGCGGCTATCGAATTGGTGAAAACAGGTATTCGAGTCAACGTGTTTCATCCTGGCTGGATCGATACTCCGGGAGAACGCAAGTTCTTTTCCGAAGAGCAGCTCGACGAAGGTGCTCGAGGACTTCCGATGGGCCGAATGGGGACCGGCGAGGAAATGGCGCATGGCGTCTGTTTCACGCTCAGCGACGAAGCGGCGTACATGACCGGATCAACTTTGACGATGGATGGTGGCGTTGGGTTGCCCTGGTGGTCGAAGCGAACGGAAGGCAAACAGTAGCGGAAGGCAAACAGTACCGGCAGAATTCGTGTGGAGGCCGTGCCGGACGATTCAATCACCGCACATTCAGCAATTCTGATGCGTGATGCCGAGCGAAATCGAGTTTCTGTGACGCGAATCCCGGGCGACTATCAGTCTGCCGATTATCGAGGAGGACACGATGAAAACTGTGGAAATCCTGGCGACTCTGAAAAAGCTTGGGAAACCGCAGACGGCGGCCATCTATAAACGCCATGGATCGGGCGATTATGTCTTCGGGGTGCTGACTTCGGAAATCGCGAAGCTCCGAAAGAAGATCAAAACCAATCACGAACTCGCCATGGAACTTTGGAATACGGGTAATGCTGAGGCTCGCATTCTGGCACTTATGGTGGCGGACCCTGAAAAACTGTCTCACGCTGATGCGGACCGCTTCATCGAGGACGGTCAAGTGCGGTTCATTGGGTGTTATTTGTCTGACCTCGTGGCTCGCAGCCCGATTGCAGAGAAGTCCATGCGTGCCTGGATGAAGTCCAAGGATGAATTTCGCAGAGAGATCGGCTACGGTGTACTCAGCACTCGGCTGAAGAACAATGCTGACGCTGTCAGTGACGCTGAGGCCGAAAAAGTATTGGCGACGATCCAGAAGGATATTCACCGTTCTCCTAATTTTGCGCGTTATGCGATGAACGGAGCGTTGATTTCGATCGGGATCTTCAAGCCCGCGCTGCAGGGTAAGGCAATCGAGGCCGCTCAGCAAATTGGAAAGGTCGAGGTCGATCACGGCGAGACGAACTGCAAGACTCCCGACGCCGTTGCCTACATGGCGAAGGCGTCAAAACGGAAGCGTTGTCCCTGATCCAACAGGCGTTTTGCCGTTGCGGATGACGATTGTCAAATACGATTTCCATTGCATCCCCCAAGGAGTCCTGGCGATTCGGTTTCCTGGGCTGGTGGTGTCTTTGACCTTTGGGTGCGCTCAGCCCATGCCTTGTTTTTAAGCTTCCTGGTGATTAGAGTCTTCCTGCGCCTTTTGCACGGGAAAAACTATGGAACTTGATGCGTCCCGGTGCCTGGTCTTTTTGTTGCCCCGGGTTCTTTCATTGCCCCCACTTTGCTTTGGAGAAGAGTGATGCCGCATCCCGCGAAGAAATCATTGCGAGAGGTGTTATTCCGGACTCCTGGGCGATTGCAATCAGGACGCCGTCGAAGTTTTGGGGCCCGTCTTACTGAACAGTTGGAATGCCGGCGGATGCTGGCCGCGGACTTTCAACTCGTCAAAGACATCAACACGAAAGTGAATGGCAGCGACTCTTTTCCATCGGACTTCACGCAAGTGGGTTTGAACGTGTTCTTCTCGGCAACGACAGAGACGTTCGGTGAGCAACTCTGGAAGAGTGACGGAACGACTGCCGGAACAGTCATGTTGAGTTCTTTGAATTCCAATTCCGGAAACGTCAAAGAGTTGGTCAACGTCAACGGAACTCTGTACTTCGCGACAGTCTCTTACGAATCTGAATACCCTCTCCCGCAGCTTTGGAAATCCAACGGGACAAGTGCGGGAACTGTTCTCGTCAAGCAGTTTCCAGAGTCTGGATATTTCGGGAATAATCAACTCGACCATCTGACCAATATGAATGGTACGCTTTATTTCACCGCGAACGACGGTGCAACTGGCAGAGAATTATGGAAAAGTGGAGGCACTTCAGGCACGACGACGATCGTTCGTGACGTTCGCCCGGGAGGCGTAGGATCAGATCCCAGCAGTTTGGTCAACGTTAATGGAACTCTGTATTTTTCCGCTGACAACGGCGTCAACGGAAACGAACTCTGGAAAAGTAACGGCCTGAGTTCCGGGACGTTTCTGGCGAAGGATGTCGAGGCCGGAAGTCCGGGCTCTATGCCTGCAGAACTGACGAATTTGAATGGGGTATTATTCTTCACCGCTGACAATGGCACCAACGGTCGAGAGCTATGGAAATCGACCGGCACGGCCAGCGGAACGACAATGGTCCGCGATATCCTGACAGGTGCAGGCGACTCGGTCCCGGAGAATCTGACTGCCGTCGCGACGACACTCTATTTCAGAGCCAGAAGCATCGGCAGCGGACAAGAGATCTGGAAGTCTGATGGAACGACTTCAGGGACAGTGCTCATCAGGGATATTCGACCGGGCAGTACCGACTCCATGCCTGATTCGCTGACCAATGTGGGCGGCACTTTATTCTTTTCCGCAGACGATGGCGTGAACGGTTCTGAGTTGTGGAAGAGTGATGGAACAGGGGTCGGCACTTTACTCGTCAGGAACATTCGAGCGGGAAGCAGTGGCTCAGGATTGCATGAACTGACCAATCTGTCTGGAAAGCTCTACTTTGTCGCGAACAACGGGACCGCCGGATACGAACTTTGGAAAAGTGGTGGGATTTCTTCTAACACCCTTTTGCTGAAAGACATTAACCCGGGAATCGCTGATGGGGTCCCGGAAGCGTCGTTTCAGGAAGTTTCGCTCGCGAGTATCAACGGGGCCATTTATCTTTCGTCGAACGATGGGCTTCTTGGTCGTGAACTCTGGAAGAGCGACGGATCCGCTGTCGGAACTGTGTTGCTGAAGAACATTAACGCCGCCACAAACAGCTCGTTTTATTCTTATTACAACAATGACGCGGTGGACGTAAACGGGACACTTTTCTTCACAGCCGACAATGGCATCAATGGTACTGAGCTCTGGAAGTCCAATGGCACGTCCGCTGGAACCGTGATGGTTAAGGATATTAACCCGGGAATCGAGGGCTCCCAACCCTATGCACTTCGTAACATTGGTGGAGTGCTCTATTTTGCCGCTGATGATGGCATCAACGGAACGGAATTGTGGAAGAGTAACGGCACCGCCGCAGGCACTCTTCTGGTAAAGAACATTGCTTCAGGTTCTCAGTCTTCCAGTCCGAGTTCTCTGACCCTGTTTGATGGAAGTCTGTACTTCACAGCGGATGATGGTTTGAACGGCCGAGAGCTTTGGAAAAGTAACGGTACAACTGCAGGCACGGTATTGCTGAAAAACATCGCCACCGGGATCGAAAACGGTTTCTACTCAAATGCAACGTTCACAAGCGTTGGCGGCGTTCTGTACTTCGGTGCCAAAACAACCGCAAGTGGCGAAGAATTGTGGAAGACAGATGGAACGGCTTTGGGAACTGTATTGGTGAAGGATATCAGTGCTGGTGCCGCAGGGAGCGGGCTCGCATCAATGATCAATGTCAGCGGTGTTCTCTATTTTGTCGCTGATAATGGTGTTTCAGGTCTCGAGTTGTGGAAGTCCACCGGCACGTCCTCAGGAACCGCAATGGTGCGGGATATACGGTCCGGTTCAGCGTCTTCCGCTCCCTATGACCTCACCAACGTCAGTGGCCGTTTGTACTTCGCGGCCGATAATGGCGTCAATGGCAGAGAGTTATGGAAAAGCAGTGGCACAGCATCGGGGACAGTTGTCGTCCATGATATTCGAACAGGTGCAGCCAGCTCTTTTCCGAGCGGCCTGACGAATGTGAACGGAGTCCTTTATTTCGTGACGGAAGCCGTAGAGAGCGGCTACGAATTGTGGAAAAGTAATGGAACATCAGCGGGCACGCTGCTTGTAAAAAGCTTTCCAGCGTCAGCAGGTTTCGGTTATCCGGATCACCTTGTGAATGTGAACGGCACTCTCTATTTCAACGGGGAAGATTCTTCCCACGGCGATGAAGTCTGGATATCGAACGGAACTGCAGCCGGCACGTTGCCGGTCAATGACATCGCCCCGGGACGAGGAAGCAGTCATCCTGTTGGGTTCATCGTGAGCGGGAGTCGACTCTTTGTCGGCGCGGTGACCGATACGGTTGGTCGGGAGCTCTTTGCGCTCGATCTGTCTGCGTCGGCCTCGATCGCTGCGGTCACGTCTTCTTTCTCAAATGCCAGCGGTCAATCACCATCAGGCATTGTGAATTCACGAGTCACAGGTCCGCTGCCATTTGAAGATCGAATGCAAACGGGACGCCTTTCAGTCGATGTTGCTGATTCCCAAAACACCACAAACACTAATCAGCCTTCCGGCGATGGTGCAGGGGAATTGAGACGGTCGTTTTCGGTGCTCCAAAGGTTTGCTGAGCGATCGCATCGGCAGATCAATCCGGCGTTTGAATCTGAGGTGTCTTTCCAATTGACGCCGCAGCTTCTTGATCATGCGTTTGAAACTGCTGAACGCGATGATTTGTTCGATCTTTTCTAAGTCAGCGGACAGTAATTTATCGATTTTCGTGGGGTTCTGTTAAGTTCTGCGGAGTTTTTAGAGCGTTTGCTTGCCGCATTTTGGATTGCTTCTCCCTGGTCAGGAATGCACCGATGCCGATCTCCAGACTGAATACGAAAGTTCACGACTTACAACTCTTCTCCGCCGGACACGTTGAGAATCTCACCGGTTATGAAGTTGGCGTCGAGCAGGAAGTTGATCGCATCGACCAGATCCTGAGGCGAACCTGTGCGACGGAGCGGGATGGAAGAGATCGCTCGTTGCTCATGCCAATTGCGGCGATCTTCGGGCGGAAGTATGGCTCCGGGAGCGATACCATTGACCTGGACCCATGGAGCGAGCTGCAAAGCCAGTGATTTTGTCACGCTTTGAAGGGCCGCTTTTGTTGCCGTGTAAACTAAGTGATCCGCTCCCGGACGTTGGGCTCGCCAGTCGAGGATATTGACAATGTGGCCTCGATGACCCTCGCCAAGCTGCCTGATGAACTGCTGAGCCAGAAAGATCGGGGCGAGCAGGTTCACTGACAAATGCACATTGCAGTGATATGGATCGACCCATGGCAAGGCTCGATCCTGGAACACGGCCGCACTATTGATCAGGGTCGTGACTTCGCCGAGCGACGCTGCGGCATCGAATACCGCCATCGCGGCCGCACGAGGATCGCGAAGATCGGCTGCGACAGCGACAGCCGTGCCACCGTGGGTTCGAATGCGATTGACGAGAACGTTAGCTTCTACAGTCGAGGTTCCATGATGCACAACAACTGCCAGGCCGCGTTCTGCCATGGCGAGTGCGATCTCCCGACCGACTCGGCGTGCCGCTCCGGTAACAACGGCGACTGGGCGGTCCGACGCCGGCTTAGGTCGCTGAGGCATTTCATTCACGGCCGCCTCGCGCTTCCCTGGGTCGCGAAGGCTCAGTTCGACGGCGTTCTCGGCAGTCGGTTTCTCGATAAATGAATCAGACAAAGAGCCATTCGACGCCAAATCGTCGTTCAGTACTTCAGGGTCATTGTCTTGGCCGCTCGACGTCGTCATCTGAGTTGCTGCATTCGCGACAGGGACAGGTCAAAAAAAAAACCCGACTGTCTGGCAGCCGGGCGATGTGAGTCCTGTGTTGGTCACTGGATTACAGCAAATGCCTGGCAGCTCAGTTTTCACCGCTTAGGCTTCGATACAGTCTGCGAAGAGCCTCGCTTTCAATCTGACGAACTCGTTCCCGAGTCAGTCCGAGTGATTCGCCAATTTCCTTCAGCGTCTGAGGCTCACTGTCATCCAGACCAAATCGCATCCGCAGAATCGTCGCTTCGCGGGGGTCCATCTCATCCAACAGACGGGAAACATGAACCAGGTTGTCCGAGTTGATCAGCTCTTCCTCGGGACCTCGCATGCGCTCATCCGGAACGATATCGCCCAGAGTCATGCCACTGTCTTCCTGCTCCGCCTGTGGAGTAGCGTTGTACAGGGTGATCGCCTTCTTGACAATTCGCAGCTTCTTTTTGGGGATTCCCAGTTCTTTTGCAATATCTTCCGCTGTGGGCGTCGCATTCAGTTCTTCCGCCAGCTTTGCCGACGCTCTGCGCCACTTAGAAAGCAACTCCACCATATAAGCCGGAATGCGAATCGTCTTGGCTGAATTGACCAACGCTCGCTTGATTGACTGCTTAATCCAATAGCTTGCGTAGGTACTGAATCGGGTGTTCATATTAGGATCGAAACCCTCAACGGCTCGCAGCAGCCCAAGATTGCCTTCTTCAATCAGATCCTGCAACGGCAGACCTTTTCCCGAATATCCGCGAGCAATATTCACTACTAATCGCAAATTCGCTCGCACCATCCGGTCTCGCGCGGCGCCGTCACCGTTTGAGATCCTGTTGGAAAGCTCCTTCTCATCGTTTGCAGTCAGCAGCGCTGTTTCATTGATTTCGCGGAGATATGTCTCCAGCGGCGTCTGCAATCGTGAAGAGGGTAGCTTCTTTTTGGTCGTCTGCGTCATGTTGGTCAGCCTGAGGAAGGTGCTGCATAACAAAAGTAATGCATCCCCTTTATCGTCGGCAGCACTCGCCGCATTCAGACAGACGCCTGCAGAATCTGCCGGTCTCCGTTGTTGGCTTCACCGCGACGATTAAAGCGGCAGTGTCACCGAAATCGATAGAATCGACACATTGCCTGGATCATGAACATCACAGACATCTTTCCGCCTGGATTGATCCGCCCGAAAATTACACTTCGTGAACTTCCGGAAGGCGAACTCGGAGCGTGTTCAGAACAGCTTGGCTGCGAAGGCCGGTTGCCTTGAACTTAAACTGTCTGGTATGTTCGCCAGTCTGGCAAATCATGATCTCCAGCCTGTCGGCGGGAAGCACTTCAGTAACTCGGTCGCCCCATTCAATCAGGCTTACCCATTCTTCGGACAGGATATAGTCTTCAGCACCGATAGCGAGGAACTCGTGAACATCGCCGAGTCGGTACGTATCGAGGTGTGCTACAGGAAGCCGGCCATCGGTGTACAACTGCATGATGACAAATGTGGGGCTATTGACGACTGTCGTATCGACGCCCAGGCCCGCACAGACGGCTCGAACGAATCGAGTTTTTCCTGAGCCCAACTGTCCGTTTAATGCGATTGGAAGCCCGGCTGTGATCACGTCAGCGAGTGCCGTGCCGAGTGAATCGGTTTCAACTTCGCTGTGACTGACGAATTGCAGGATGTCACTCATGAGATGTCTGAGTCTCAGGAGTTTCTGTATCCGACATAGGCGGGATTTTTGGATCGTCGATCGAGAAAAGAGCATCGTCGGTGCGGCTCGGCGCTTCCTGGTAATTCCAGCGCCAGAGTCGGTGAGGCTGCAGTTCGTGCGTAATCGAGCTGCATCCGGTCAGAGACAGCAGTAAAAAAAATCCCGGAATTCTTCGCATGCGCACGTTCCTCCATCACTTTCAAAAGTGACGGGCAGGGTAGTGGAAGGGACGGAATTCCGTGAACAGCGATACCGGGTTGCAGCGGTGCGTTTCAGAGAAATCGCAGGGCTATGCGGGCGAAAACTCGCAGGTTCCGCATCGCATTAGTGTCATCGGTACAGTTATGCCGGTCCTGCGGCCGATTCGTCTAGTCAGTCGCGGTCGTCTTGCGATAGCATCCGGAACGGGACAGGGGCTGTTTAACGTCATCGCGCGGAAGGCGACTCATGCGAAACTATGTTTTGAGAACAATGGCTGTTGCTTGTCTGCTGATATCGATCAGGCTCAGTGTGTTGTCCGCACAAGAAAAAGACAGCGCTGCGGCTCATCCGATTCCAGAAGAAGCTCTGTTAGCTCCTCCTGCTTT
Organism: Planctomycetota bacterium; assembly: GCA_031424595.1. Taxonomy (GTDB): domain Bacteria; phylum Planctomycetota; class Planctomycetia; order Planctomycetales; family Planctomycetaceae; genus SXXK01. The sequence continues at coordinate 4,755 of JANPHT010000264.1, read as the reverse complement.
TGGTGTAACGGGTCCCTTGGTTCCACGGGGCATTACTGCGCCGGATTCTGATTCTGCATTGGTTGGCGAAGTACTGGGTCCTGTCAACGCATGGAAACCAAAGCTGCATGTGATGCTTCGAATAAAGCCTCCTGGAGTCAACATGCAGTCAGTGCTGCAGGTGCAACCGGATGGGACTAAGCTTCGACGATCAGTGCAGTTTGCGAGCGAATCCGAATTCAACTTTGTCACATTGCACTGTGATGATATTAACGTGGAAGTAAAGAGTCGGGACGATGGCAAGAATGCGTACAGTTTTTCGAGTAAGGGAAAAGCTGTGATGGTCGTCGGAGGGAACAATATTTCAGGCGATTCCATCACCTCTGACGATGGTAAGCTGACAATCAATAACGCCGTGGTTGAAATGTTCAATGACACCACACTGCGCAGTGAGAAAATGTCACTGGAACTGACGGTCTACGGTATCAACGTGAGTTCTGCAGCTGCAGCCAACGCGGAGACCGAGCCTGATCTTAAACCTCTTCCGGACCCTATTGGCGAGACGGGAAATACGCGAATAAATTTCTGAACGCCTGCCTTTCAGTCGGGATGCCCACGGCGATGGCGAGCCTGCTCCTGAGTTGCAGTTTTCACAAACTTGAACAATGCCTCGCGGCCCAGAGGCAGATTGATTCGGCGTTGGCATAGAGGAACAGTTTACCAGAGCAGCGTGGTGGTGTGCCAAGACGCTCAGTGCGGCAATCCATCGAGATCCGCAGGCAGTAATTTGTTGTCGCGAGATTGTTCAGCAAGCAGCCGTCTCTCAAGCTCTTCAACCTTCTCTGGTTGCTGTGCCGTCAGATCAGTTTTTTCGTAGGGATCATCGGCAATCTTGAAGAGTTCCCGTTGGCCATTCTTCAATTGGAGCAGCTTCCAGTCACCGAACCGAAGGCTGTACTCGCCTGGCTTGGCGATGTAGATATTGCGTAGCGTGTCATTTGGAATTCCGTTAATCAGCGACGACCATTGGCTGATACCATCCAAGCGGAGCTCATCTGTCGATTGGTATCCAGTGAGTTCAGCAATGGTCGGAAACCAGTCTACGCAATGCATCGCCGTTGAATTCTTGTGTGGCTTCAGAGTGCCTGGCCAGTTAGCAAAAGCACACACTCGAGTCCCACCTTCATACAGTGTGGCCTTTTGACCGCGGAGCGGATTGTTCTCGCTGTTAAGAGGTGAATCCGCCACGTCGCCCTCATAAGCATTTTTCAGCGATTCGATACCGCCATTGTCGCTGGTGAAGATGATCAGCGTATTCTCACGCTGCCCGGAGCTGTCGAGTGCCCTGACGAACTCACCGATCTGAGCGTCGATCTGAGAAACCATCGCTGCCATGCGTAAACGCGATTCGTGCTTTACGGGATCGTTATGGAATTGGACACCATCGTAGAGCTTTTTGAATTCCTCTGGTGCATCGACTGGAGTGTGCACGGCGTGAAAAGGGACGTACACAAACCACGGGGCTCTATTCGGTTCCATGTGACGCAGAGCCTCAACCGCAACGAGGTTCGTGGCGTTCCCCTCTTCATGGAAAAACTTTCCGTCGCGATGCCAGGTGTCTTCGTAAGGACTGTCCTTCCGATACTTGTGAGTCCACGGGTCCGCAGCACCCGTCAGTGTGCCGTAGCTTGTATCGAAACCGTAGGCGTTCGGAATCCACTCTGGCCTGGCTCCCAGATGCCATTTGCCGGTCAGGTGTGTACGGTATCCAAGTGTTTTAAGCGCCGATGCCAGAGTTGTGGTTCCCAGTGGCATCGCTCTCAGATTGCTCGGAGAGAGGGCTTGTGGTCCAAAACGTCCAGGATATCGGCCGCTCAATAAGGCCGTGCGAGTTGGCGTACACACCGGTTGTACATAATGCTGGTCAAGTTCCACGCCCTCACGAACAAGGCGATCCATGACCGGAGTCTTCCCGAATCCACCGTGCCAACCTACGTCGCTCCACCCCAGATCGTCAGCAACAATCAGCAGGATGTTGGGTCTGTTCGATGACTCGGGGGGATCCGCTGCCAGAAGGGCTGCGTGGGGAATCAGTGACGGTACCAGAAAGAGTAACGCCGAAAGATTGAGAAATAGTTTCATCTGGATACCCCCCAACGAGAAAGGTCATATTTTCTGAAGGAAGTGAACCGTCCTGGAGGGAGCTGCAAAGTCAACGCGCGTGCCCGGCAGCACGGACGCTTTCAAGAAGGGCTGTCAGTTCCCGCACCTTGTCCGGATGTTCGGCGTAGACATTCTTCTTTTGTCCAAGGTCGTCGCGAAGATTGTAAAGCTCACCCGGCAACGAGTGGCTCGTGTAGCCATTCTGCAGATCGAACCATTCTGGAACTTTGCTGACAGCGCCGGTTCTGGCAGCAATCAACACCCAATCGCCGTGCCGCAACGCGTAGCCATTTGCGTTGGTATTGTGAACGAGCGTGCTTCGCAGGCTGCCACTTTCGCCTTTAAAGAGCGGCAACTGGCCGAAACTGTCCTCACCTGAACCCGCAGGAATGTCCGCTCCCAGGATTTCAGCAATTGTCGCGTAGATGTCAATCTGGCTCAACAGCCCATCATTCACTTTGTCGGCAGGAACCACACCAGGCCAGCGGACCACGAATGGCACTCGATGGCCACCTTCCCAGATGTCTCGCTTGAGCCCCCGCAGCGGTCCCATGCTGCGATGTTCAAACTTTCGAACGCGTTCGTAAGCGTAATGCTCAGGGCCATTGTCGGCGCTGAAAATAACCAGCGTGTTGTCGGCAAAACCGCCGTCGTTCAGGGCTTTCAGGACTCTGCCGACGGTGGCATCGGTCTGAGTTACGAAGTCTCCGAATCCTCCGGCCTTTGATGAGCCGGTGAATTGCTCCGTTGGAACGATTGGCGCGTGGGGAGAAGTAAATGGGAAATAGAGAAAAAAGGGTTCCTCTCTTTTCTGTTTTCCAATCCACGTCACCGCTTTTTCAGTGAGCGTTGGCATCACCGCCCAGAAGTCCCAGTCTTTTACCGCTGGGCCCGGTCGAGCTTCCCACGCTCCTTCCGCCGTTTGCTTTGGTGTTTCCAGAGACACCGTGGGGACTGTGATCACTCGGTCATTTTCGAACCATGCGTACGGAGGAAAATTCGGAACATCATCACCAAAATAATAGTCGAACCCATGAGACAACGGACCGCCGGGAATTGACTTACTCCAATCAAATGCCGACGGAGCAACGCTGCTCTGACCTTTCTCTTTCTTTCCCTTGGTTGCAACCGGTTTGGCCGCTGCCTCGGGCGTTTTAATGGCATTCCAATCCCATCCCAGATGCCATTTGCCGATGCAGGCGGTTCGATAACCCTTCGACTTCAGCATTTCCGGGAGGGTCGTGCGTTCATCATCGAGAATTGGCTGATCGAATGAGTTCACGATGCCGTGAAACTTTCGCCAGTGATACCGCCCATGCAGCAGGGCGTAGCGACTAGGAGTGCATACCCCGGATGAACTGTGAGCATCCGTAAAGCGAGTTCCCTGCCGAGCAAGGTGATCCAGATGGGGTGTCGGAATTCCTGAATTCGGATTTTGTGCTCCCAGATCTCCAAATCCCATATCATCCGCATAAAGGATCACGATGTTGGGACGAGTGGGAACAACATGTCGAATCGAAGTGATGCTCTCGCGGCAGGGCTCTGTTGCATTCAGAACTGCCTGTGGCATCAGCAAGAAAGTCATGGCTATTGCGAACGATCTGATCATGAATTGACTCCTGAGTAATCGTTGCATTTCGTATGGCTTTGGGAAGTCTGAATTCTGGCTGATGTGACGGTGAATCCTATTTCAATCAGCGGCTGATTGGGAGTATTACTGGAGGACAAACTCTGAAAGATTGGACGACCCCGATTGCACTTACCAGAACTTGTAACTCCCGTTTCTGATTGACACTGGACTGTTGGCAGAGAGTCGGGCTTGCCATAAGGCCTTTTCCGTTTGGAAGTGTCGATGTTCCCTGGACTTGGCGATGATCTTCACGCGTTCCCTTGACCTAAGGCGGTTGCCAGGTCACTCTCCGACAATCCCGCAGTGCTTGCTCGCTGCTTCCTGCCCATATTCTCCCACCATTTCAAAATCAAAAAGGTGTTGTCTCATGGATCAATCGTCAGAAAGTTCGCGCCGAAGTTTCCTGGCCACATCCGCTTTGGGAGTGACTGCGATGGCTGCTGTTCCAAGCCAGTTAAATGCAGGCGCTTTTGCTGGCGGCAGTGACCTGCTGAAAGTTGGACTCGTCGGAGTTGGCGGGCGAGGGACCGGTGCCGCAGAACAGGCACTGAACGCGGACCCAGCGACCGAATTGGTGGCCCTGGGCGACGTCTTTGAGGACTCCGTAGACCGAGGGAAGCGTCAGCTAAGTCGCATGTTCAATAAAGACGGTCAGCCAGCCCGCGTGACAGTGACGGATGACAAGTGCTTTGTCGGATTTGATGCTTATAAGAATGTGATCGAGAATTGTGATGTGGTTCTTCTGGCATCGACTCCCCATTTCCGTCCCGAGCATTTAAGAGCGTCTGTCGATGCAGGCAAGCATATCTTCTGTGAGAAGCCCGTGGCCGTAGATGCTCCGGGAGTTCGATCGGTGATCGAGTCATCCGAGAAGGCGAAGGAGAAAGGTCTGTCATTGGTCTCCGGATTGTGCTGGCGATATCACCCGGGGAAAAAGGCAACATTTGAGCAGCTGCAAAATGGTGCAATTGGCGACATCGTGG
>JANPHT010000263.1:0-2460 GCA_031424595.1 Planctomycetota bacterium | reverse complement strand
CGGAGATCAAGGAATTCCTCGATGTCCATGTGCCACGTTTCGAGGTACGAGCAAACCGCACCCTTTCGCTTGCCACCCTGATTCACCGCAACGGCCGTGTCGTTAACGACTTTCAGGAACGGAATCACGCCCTGGCTGCGACCGTTTGTGCCCTTGATATGGGAATTCGTCGCTCGAATACTGGTCCAGTCGTTACCCAAACCGCCCGCCCACTTGCTGAGCTTCGCGTTATCGGACACACACTTGAAGATGTGTTCCAGATCGTCTTTCACTGTCGACAGGTAGCAAGAGCTCAACTGCGGATGATTGGTCGCCGAGTTAAACAACGTCGGCGTGGCGGATGTGAACCGCATCGTCGAAAGCATGTCGTAGAACTGGATCGCACGCTCTTCCGGATTGTCTTCCTTCAGAGCCAGCCCCATCGACACTCGCATCCAGAAATACTGGGGAGTTTCGATGCGTCGACCTTCGATATGCAGCAAATAACGGTCATAGACCGCCTGCAGACCAGGGTATTTGAACAGCCCGTCCCGGTCCGGCTGCAAAGCAGAAGCAATGCGAGTCAGATTCAGATTTCGGAGGTCCGGAGTCAATCGGTCTTCGTTGATCCCGTCAATGACGTAGTGTTCGAACTGATTGCGATAGAGTTTCGCGTACTCCGCCGCGTTATAGGGCGAGCTCCCCAACGCTTCGTTGCTGATCACCATACGCAACAATCGAGCCGCAACGGTATCAAACGCCGGATCCGTTTCAATGCGGCATCGAGTGGCCAGAATCATAGCACGGTAGATTTCGCCAACGGAAATCCCATCGAATGCCGACTTCATCACTTCCTGAGTCAACTCTTCGGCGTCGCATTCGACCAAACCGGCACACGCCAGTTCCATGCGCCGACGAATACGATTGCTGTCAAACGGAACTCGAACGCCGTCTTCCAGCTTCACAAACATACGAGGAACAGCAACCGACTCCGCGCCCTCGAGTGACTCCAACTGCTGAAGAGCACGAATCTTGGCGTGCTCGGCTCGATAGACAATGTAGCGACGAGCCACTTTGTAGTGCCCCCGCTTCATCAACTGCATTTCGACAAAGTCCTGAATCTGCTCGACGCCAACGCCACGATCCGTTGATGCATCCGCTTCGGTATCAGCCACGATCTGATCTGTGATCGACGCGACTTCCTTTTCGATGTCTCGATCAAGCGGCTGGTTCTCCGCCAGATTTAACTCAGCACGAAACGCATTGATGATGGCACTATTGATCAAGCGAGGCTCAAACGGAACTGTTCTGCCATCTCGCTTACGGATAATCCATTCAGACACTGCTCGAATCATTCGATGCTACTCCCCTTCTTTCTTCTTCCCGGTGAAAACTGCGCGTCTTGCGCAGACACTCCATCTCGCTCAGTACAACAAGTTTCGATCAGAACCTATAAACAGACACAATTTTGATAAGTACAAACATCAGGCAGCGCAGCATCGATCGCGGAAAGGTTGTCAGGGAAACTTAAGCCTGCAAAACGGCTCGAAGAGATTGGCTAGCGAAGGGCACGGCAGATGGGAGTACGAACACCAAAATCGTCATCATGATCGACCTCCTGTCGAAGGGGGCATCCTTACCGGACGAGCAGCAGAATATTCAGCTGCCACGGTCTGTCAATGAACTTCATCAGGACACACTCAAACCGTTTTCAGACAACGGTTTGCGGCATCAGTCACCAATTCTCTGACGAAGTTCACAAATCGACAGCAACCGCAATATAGTGGGCTCTAAGAAACTGTCAACACAAAATATGGTGGCTATTGCGGATCGATGAGCCATTAAAGAATTGCCCGTTTTTTTCCAGAAAAAGACCGGAAAGTTCGGTCTGGCCAATTCTCGCAGATTCCCTTTTGAGATCCCTTGACGCAACTTACTGAACCACCGCAATCATGTCGCATGATGATTCTAAAATGAGATTTTTCATTGCTCCGGATTGACTGTTCAACTTTCGTGGAGAAGGCCTCAGAAAATCTGATTCCGCAGATTCAGAAAGTTTTCGAATTTTGTGATTCTGAGGAACAAATTTTCTGGGGGCGTTCATTCGGGCAGCAACCTCACTCCCATAGACATGACATTGAACATAGACGTGACATTGAAGCTGGGACCGGACAGACTCGCACGGCAACGGCAACGGCAAGGCAGTCACCTTCAATTAAAAAGTAGTTGGTTTACTGGCAGGTGTCAGGCGATGTCGGAAAAAAGAACGTGACTTCGGCAAGTCCTCAAGCAGTGTTCCTTGAACATGAAAGCTGGCTTCGCACCGTCGTGCGCAGTCGGTTGAATGAGCCGGATGCTGTGGAGGATGTGATGCAAAACATCGCGATGGCTATTGTGAAGCATCGTTCCATGCTGGATGAGGTCCACAGGATTGGCGCGTGGCTATATCAGATCGCCGTTCGACAGGTATTGATGCATCGT
>JANPHT010000262.1:0-7680 GCA_031424595.1 Planctomycetota bacterium | reverse complement strand
CCGATCTGAACTCGGCAGCCGGAATTTACGGTCCCCTCGTCAACAGTCGAACGGTCTCCACAGGAAGCATAACCGCCAACCGATTCCGCTTCGAAATCCCAGTGCCTGCAGGTGTGACGCATGGAACGCCGCTGACCGCACTGGCGATCGGATCCACTTCGGAATTCAGTCCGATCATTCTGGCTGGCGAAGCTGGCAGTGCTCTCGCCCCACAGGTGACGCTCAACGCAGATGTGGTATCGCTGTCTGCCGGCCTGCCCCTGTCGCTGGGCGGTAGTTTTTACGATCCGGATTCAACCGCATGGACGGCCACAGTCGACTATGGCGACGGTTCCGGCGTCGAGTCGCTGACTCTGAATCCCGACAGAACATTTACGCTCAGCCATCTTTATCCCGCCATCAATTCGTATCTGGTCACGGTCCGCATCACGGACAACAGTCTGGCCACATCGACTGCGACTCTGACCGTCGTGATTCAGAACAACTCGCCCACGGTGGACTTCAATCAGTTTGCCATTACCAGCCCTGCCTCGGAAGGCCAGTTGGTCACGCTGACCGGTCAATTTCAGGACGATGGCGAAACTCACACTGTGCTGATTGAGTGGGGCGACGGGGCGATCACGACTCAGTCCCTGGCGTCCGGCGTCGAATCCTTCACGGCGACGCATATCTACCTGGACGACACCAATCCGGCTGGAACGTCGACTCCGTCCGATGTCTATCGGGTATCGGTCCGAATCACTGATGCGACGGGAGTATCCAGCACGACGCCTACCGGGCTGTTTCTGGAAGAAATTCGCAACGTTCTGCCTTCGGCTCTGAACGTTGGATTCAGCAGCATCAATATCAGCGAAGGGCAGTTTGTAACATTGAACAGCCTGTCGTTTATTGATCCAGGCCTGAAGGATGTGCATAAACTCCGCGTCAACTGGGGCGATGGCCGGGAATCTCTCATCACTCTGCCAACGGGGTCTCGAAGCCTGGCTGGTTTGAGTTCGTCGCAGCTGGCTCAGCTGAAACATATCTACGCGGACGATCAGGCCGTCGGACCGGATCAGTACACAATTACGGTGGAAGTCGCGGACGACGACGAACCTCAGCAGTCGGCTTCGATGACTCGCGACGTCACGGTCTCCAACGTGGTCCCGACGGTTTCCGTCGATATAAATCTTGACACGATTCCGGAGAACGGAACAGTCGAACTGTCTGGTGCGATCGTTGATCCGGGCCAGTTTGACAGGCATGTGGTGACGGTCGACTGGGGTGATGGGTCCCCATTGACGACGTTCCAGCGATATGCTGCCAATTCCGAATTCTCCGGAATCGTTCACCGTTATCTGGACAATAAACTTGGTGGAGGCAGCTACACAATCGTTGTGAAAGTTTCTGACAACGACAGTCCGACGCTCAGCGGTTCCGACACGATTTCAGTGCATGTACAGAACGTAGCTCCTGTGGTCGGTCCGATTACTCTGTCTTCAGCCGGAGCGGATATCTTCGAAGGTCAGTCAATCACGCTGGTTGGTGATTTCACGGATGTTTCTCCTGTCGACGAACACACGGTCGTTATCAACTGGGGAGATGGCACATCTTCACCGGCAACCATCGACACGATCACTCGAACGTTCTGGGCCACTCATCGTTATCTCGATAACATCGCGGAGGTATTCCAGACTATTCAAAAAGAGTCGATCCCCACGAGCAATTTCCAGCCTTATCAGATCAGCGTGTCTGTTATTGACGATGACGGAGGTGTCGGATCAGGGTCAGCAGAGCAGGTCGTTCTGAATGTGGCACCGACTGTTGCTATCGGGCCAGGAGCCAGCAATTCCAATCCGAATCTGATCAGTCTGGTCGCAATCGTGGAGGACCCGGGCACTGAGGATACTTTTACACACATTGATGCCTACAGCTGGAAAGCAGAAGCCGTTGGAGTCACCGGAATTCCAGTGCAAACCGGGAACGCCTCTTCAATTCTGATCGACCGATCAGCAGCGCCAGGGGCTTTGTGGACGGTCACGCTGTCAGTGACTGACGACGACCGTGGAACAGGCACTTACTCGACCACTCTACTTGTCGGAACCAACGGCGATGACACGGGTGCCAATCGACTGATAGTGACTGACGCGATGTTTGTGCTGTCGGGAACAACGAATGCAATGGCTCTGTCGCTGTCGGGAGATGACACGATCGACGCGACGGGCGTCACAGATCCCAACTTCAGCGTCACTCTTGTCGGTGGTACCGGGCAGGACAATCTTTACGGCGGAGCTGGCGATGATGTTTACATCCTCGCTCAGGGGAATGACAGTGCCAACGTTCCTTCGGCTGATGTACCCATAGCCGTGGAAACTGGCAGCGACCAGTATCTGCTGAAGCCAAACAGCATTCTGACGGTCATTGACCGCAGTGGCGATAACTCGCTGGACTTCAGCCTGGCAAATTTCGGTGATTCTTCCGGTATCACATTTGACCTTGCCGCCGCGAATTCAACGACGTTGCGGTCTCAGGATGTCTCACTGACGCAGCCTGATAGTCATTATGTTCGCACTCTGGGAACGTTCACCGGGCTGGTGGGCAGTACTTTTGGCGACAAGCTGACAGGCGCCAGTGGATCAACCATCTTTGGTGGTGCAGGTGATGATCAGTTGACCGTGAAAGTAGGAACCAGCGATGCGACGTTCAATGGTGGTGCAGACGATGACATTCTTACAGTGTCTGTGGCTGGAATTTCCGATCTGAATTTTGGTGGTGATGATGGATTTGACCAGCTGATTAACCTCGGACAGATTGACGGACTGACATTCACGGGCGGTGCAGATGACGACATCCTGCAAAACACTGGCACCGTGCTGGATGTGCTGAACTTCGGTGGCGATGACGGATTTGACACGCTGATGAATCTCGGGACTGTCGGCGACTTGACCTTCAGCGGAGGTGCCGATGACGACATCCTGCAAAACACTGGCACCGTGCTGGATGTGCTGAACTTCGGCGGCGATGACGGATTTGACACGTTGATCAATCTCGGAATTATCGGCGACCTGACCTTCAGCGGAGGTGCCGATGACGACATCCTGCAAAACACTGGTACCGTGCTGGACGTTCTGAATTTCGCGGGCGACGACGGCGCGGACCTGCTGATCAATTTGGGGAACGCCGGAGACCTGACATTCATCGGCGGTGCAGATGACGACATCCTGCGAAACTCCGGAACTGTATTGGATGTTCTCGACTTCGGCGGTGATGATGGAGTCGATGCACTGTTCAACACAGGTGACGTCCATGCTTTGATCTTCACCGGAGGTGCGGATGACGACATCTTTGTGAACAATGGGATAGAGTCGACTGACCTCAGCTTCAACGGTGATGACGATGTTCTGCTCGTCGGGGCTGGCAGTATCGACACTCTGAGCTTTGGTGGTGACGACGGAGCTGACATCTTCGCAAATCTGGGCGAAATTGGTGTGCTGGTCTTCACCGGCGGTGCGGACGATGACATCTTCATCAATAGCGGGCCGACGCGAAGCACTCTGAACTTTGGTGGAGACGATGATGTGTTTCTGGTCGGGGCCGGCGAGATTCGCGACCTGAACTTCGGCGGCGATGACGGATTCGATACGCTGATCAATCTCGGAACCATCGGCGACCTCACATTCATCGGAGGTGCTGATGATGACATTCTGGAAAATAGCGGAGCTGTCACCGAACTGACATTTTCAGGGGGTGCCGATGACGACATCCTGCAAAACGCTGGTACGGTTTTGGACCTTCTGAACTTTGAGGGCGACGATGGCGCGGACTTGCTGGTCAATTTAGGCAATGCTAAAGACCTGACATTCACCGGCGGTGCCGACGACGACATTTTGCAGAACTACGGAACTGTCCTGGATGATCTCGGCTTCGGCGGCGATGATGGAGCGGACCAATTGCTGAATTTCGGTACGGTCGGCGAACTTATGTTTACCGGGGGTGCTGACGACGACATTCTTCGCAACCTGGGGACAGTGCTTGATGAACTTGCATTCGGCGGCGATGACGGCGCGGACTTGCTGGTCAATGCCGGGACGACACTGGATCTCACATTCGGCGGCGGCGCTGATGACGACATTCTGATAAATTATGGTACGGTCCTGGATGAACTGGAGTTCACTGGTGACGACGGAGCCGATCAACTTGTCAATCGCGGCGATACATTCGCGATTGTTTTCACTGGCGGCGCGGACGACGACATTCTGCGGAATCTTGGTCAGGTGGAGACTCTGACTTTCCTTGGTGGAGCGGACGACGACGTCCTCCAGAACTTTGGTTCAGGCATTGACCTCCTGTCGTTTGAAGGCGGATCGGACGACGACGTCTTCGTCAATAACGGCGATGACATTTCAAGACTTGTCTTCGGCGGCGGTGCAGACGACGACATTCTGGTCAGCAACGGAGATTCTATCGGTGTTCTGGAATTTACGGGCGACGATGGAATACGAGTCAGTGGTCAAACCAGCAATGACACTCTGATCGTGCGTGGTTCCGGGACGGGAGCAGCCACCTCGCGAATTCTTTTTGATGGCGGGTATGGCGTCGATGCCTTCGAGAACAACGCATCTGGTTTCAGCAGTGTGACATTCATCGGTGGATTGGATGATGACACGTTGCTGAACAACGCCCATAGTCTGGATCTTCTGGATTTCAGTGGTGACGACGGCCATGATGTTTTCGTAAACCACGGTGCGGAGATCGGCGATCTGACGTTCAGCGGAGGGGCCGACGATGACATTCTGGTGAACGACGGTCATGGGATTGTAGATCTGAGTTTTTCTGGCGGTGCTGACGATGACCTGCTTATCAACAGCGGCGATCTGGTTTTCGAACTGACATTTAACGGCGGTGCCGATGATGACATTCTGGTGAACCACGGCGGCCAGATGGGAGAGCTGACTTTCAACGGCGGCGCAGACGACGACATCTTCATTAACGATGGTGCCGTCATCGACGTATTGAACTTCACTGGTGATACAGGAAACGACCGACTGTGGAATCGTGTGGGAGGAATTCTTGTTGATTCAATCATCTTCCAGGGTGACGATGGCGCTGACGTACTGACAAACGATGCCGCCGGGATTCTCGATTTGATATTCAGGGGCGGTGCGGATGACGATGCACTGCGAAACAGCGGTACAGTGACCGACTTGTTGTTTGAGGGCGGCGCCGACGACGATGTTCTGGTGAATTCCGGCTTTGTGACAGATCTCACCTTTGCCGGCGGTGCCGACGATGACATCCTGGTGAATCGCGGTGGTCAGGTTGACGATCTTAACTTTGGTGGCGACGACGGAGCAGACACACTGCTGAACAATGGATCCGTGACGACTCTGACGTTTGAAGGCGGTGCTGATGATGACATCCTTCATAATACGGCCGACGTTGCCTCACTGACATTTTTCGGCGAAGCCGATGGTCCCTCAACGCTGGATGACGGTGCTGACACTCTGATCAACGACGGCGCCGTGATCCTATTAGTCTTCAAAGGCGGTGCCGATGACGACGTCTTCCAGAACAATGCTTCGGTGGCCTCGCTGACTTTCGAGGGCGGCGCAGACGACGATGTCCTTGTGAATAATGGATCAGGAGTTGATCTGCTCGACTTCCGCGGTGACGGTGGGGCTGACACATTGATTAACAACGGAGATTCCATTTCTGAGTTAATCTTCACAGGGGGTGCTGATGCTGACTCGCTGCGAATTCAGGGACGCAGTCTTGGGAGCGTGACATTCCATGGAGGCACCGGGACTGACTCATTTACCTACAACGGCACCGGAGCCGCCGGTTCGTCGGTCACCTTTGACGCGGGATCCGGAAATGACTTTTTTGCGATGCGAGGATCGGCAACGTCCGTCAGTCTTGACGGTGGCCTGGGGAATGACGTTTCACTGATCGTCGGCTCTGGCACGATGACTCTCAATGGAGGTGCAGGTGATGATTTAATTCGGTTCGTCTCAAATCCATTGGCCTATATCTCTCTCACTGATACCTATTCAGGAACGGCTGACTCTTCAAACGACACTCTGGACTTCAGCAGTTTCACTGGTGGTGCAGTCAAACTTGACCTGCGACTGATCAATGTCTGGCAGCCACAGGGTAAAGGTCAGATGTGGATCCGGCTGACCGACGGTCTGGCGTTCGAAAACATCGTGGGCAGCCAGTTCGCCGATACCATCTATGGTAACGCGCGGAATAATTATCTGGGAGGCGCAGACTTCGACCAACCCTTTACAGGTCCAGTCGCGGGATCTCGCGGAGTCACCCAATGGGTATTCCTTGATTTCCGCTCCTCCACGAATACCGGACTCATTGATCCCGCGACCGGTTTGCCGGATGCTGGCGAACACGACTACACAGCAACGGAACGTGAGCTCATTCGACAGCGAGTTGAGGCGGTTTATCGTGGCCCCAACGCGGACGCACCGTGGTTCGATTTGCGAGTGGTGACTAATCTCGTCGAGATTCCAACAGCAAATCAGACGGCCGGCACATTCGTGACTATTCACTTTAATCAGACACCGGATTCCGGTCGTCCGGGTGGATTGGCCAGTGAAATCGATCCCGGAAATGTGAATCTGGGTGGCAGTGCCGTCGTGCAGGTGAATGGCCTGCTCGGCGGAGTCATCACCAAAATAGAAGCCGATGGTGACATTGAAGGAGATACCGACAGACTCAAGGCGGACGGCGTTCAAATCAGCGATACGGAAGTTGGTGCCACGAAGCCAGCGGCCACAAGCGAAAACTATATCAAGCTTTCCGCAAAGGTTGCTGCGCATGAATTGGCCCACCTTTTGGGACTTCGGCATCAGGACAGTTTTGGACCCATCGGATCCGGCGTGCACGATCCTCCGGGATCGGGGGGATACAAACCGATCTATACCGGCCCTGCGGGCGGTGTCGAAACGTTCGATCACCTGATTGGTTCTCCTGCTTCCATCGGCTCAACTCGGTTCGACGACCTGAGCGACCTGTTCTTCGGTGAACGCGAGGCAATCAAACTGGCCTTTGCCAACAGCAATCCGTCTCAGACGACCGTAACAAACGGCGGCGGCAACAATTCGCTGGCCTCTGCAGCAGCTCTGAACCCCGTGACCCTGGCGGTTCCCAATACGCTGAGTCGCGGCCTGAATCAGACGAAAGATCTGTTCGTGCAGATCTCCTCGGTACTCGGGACAATCGGTGTCAATTCCACGACGCAACGCAGCAATAATGACTGGTATTCGTTCACGGGTCGAGCGGGTGAATTGATCAATATCGATGTGCTTTCCAATTCCGTTGCTCGATTTGGTACCGGAACCAACGGAGCCCTGACGAACGATGACTACGTTGACACGATCGTGCGAGTCTATAACTCAGCTGGTCAACTGGTCCAATACTATGATGGTCTCGCTGAAAACGACGACACCTTCGAACCTACGGATTCCAGCCTGATTGATCTGCTTCTGCCGGCAGACGGAACGTATTACATCGAAGTCGATACATTCAATCGATACGGTGACGCGTTGGGTGATCCTCGGAATCCTCTAAGCCCGATCAATCCGGCGAACCCCAACAATATTCTGGCGTACCCCGAGCTTGTCGATCGGTTTCTCGACAGCATCAACGATACGGACTCAGGGCGGTATCAATTGATCATGTACAAGT
>JANPHT010000261.1:0-3623 GCA_031424595.1 Planctomycetota bacterium | reverse complement strand
CTGTGAGTGTTTGTGATTCCTGCGTTCGATCACTCGACATTTTGTGACGTCCACAATTTCATGAATTGGGTGATCGCTATCCGCGACCGTTTCTTCCTGCGATACAAGCCTAAATTATTTTCCGCTCATGGCACGAATTCCCTGCATAAAAACAAATCCCGAGGCCAGAACTCCAACAAAAAAAGACACCGCAAATCCCATGACTGGCAGAATTCTTGGAGCCCGGCGCAGGCCATAATAGAGGCAAACAAACATCGAAACAAAGGTGAGAATCAGGCTGATACCAAGTAACCCCACGATGAGCCAGGACATCCAGGAATCTGATGTCAACGATGCCGCTTTTCCAGTGACGCTCAGATACCAGACCAGAAAAATCCAGCTCGCATGACCAAGTAATTGAAGGAAGCTGAGCAGGAAGCCAATCAAGCCCGGCTTGTTGGAAAGCAGCACCCGAAAAACCTCCTGCGGAGTTGGTTGCCCGTCTGCAAGCGAGTGCTGATTCTGGCGAACGGCTTTTGGCGGAGGGCCGGATGCTTTGTCGTTGCTTTTTTTTCGCTTACGGGACACTCAAAACTTCCATTGCGAGTTTCATCGACCGAGATACCTGCCGCACTTGCACTGGTTTGACTTGTCTTTGTTCACAGACCCTGTTTTTTTTCGATTCGGTAGAGATCTTTATCGGTCCGCAAATAAATTGCCTGATCAAGGAATGCCGGAGTCGCGAGCGTGCGTCCATCCAGTTTACTGGTGGCCAGCTTTTCAAATGTTTTGCCTGGTGCGATCACAGTTGTGGTGCCTTCTTCATCAAGGAAATAAATGCGACCGTCGGCAAATGTGGGCGACGCGGAATAGTTGCCTCCAATCCGTTCCTGCCAATGCTGCTGCCCGGTCACGGCATCCAGGCAAGTTGCGATACCATTGTCGCTGATCAGGTACAATTCGTCGCCAACCAATAATGGCGATGGATTGAGCGGTGCAGCCTTCTTCATGTTCCATCCCAGATGGGACTCCGTCACGTCGCCAGTCCCATCAACCTTGACAGCAAAGAACTCCGGGCGATCATAACCGGAACTGATAAACACAAGCCCCTTTCCGACCACAGGTCGAGGGACATTGGAGTATCCGTCATAGCGAAACCACCAATACTCATCCCCATTGACCGGGTTATACGACACGATGCTATCTGCCCCACTGCTCAATAGCTGAATGGTCCCATTAATCTCAGTCAACAGTGGCGTCGTATAGGCCATCGGAACGTTGGACTTGCCAGTGAGCCGAGCTTCGCCGATATGCTCACGCTTCTTCTTCCAGCGGATTTCACCCGTGTTCTTGTCCAACGCTACGACGAATTGAATGTCGGAACCGTCACAGTTCAAAATCAGCAAGTCCTGATAGATGACTGGCGAGCCGCCCGGGCCGTGTCGATGATCATGTTTCAATTCCTGAGTCTTCCAGACGAGTGTTCCGTCAGATTTCAGGCAGGCCGTTCCGTGAGCCCCGAAGTGCACATAGACTCTATCGGCTTCGATTAATGGAGTTGGTGACGCATGGCTGTTTTTGGAATGCACCGAACCCGGTTCGGCGATCTCAAAAACAACGACATCAACGAGCGTCTGTCCGGTGACTCGGTCCAGCGCGATTGCGTGCAGCGATTTTCCTTCATCGACGGCTGTGGTCAACCAAATCTGATTGCCCTGAATCGACGGAGAGGACCATCCCAGTCCGGGAACCGGCACCTTCCAAACGATGTTTTCCGATTCGCTCCATGTCAAAGGCAGATTCGTCGCGTCGGAGTGCCCCTGTCCATCTGGTCCACGAAACTGAGGCCAGTCAGCGGCTGTCGAATAAGCACCGGAAAGAACACCAGCGATGATCGCAGTACAAATGATCTTCATGATTTCGACTCTCCGGCAGGCATGGTTTTTCGCGGAGCCGGAATCGTGGTCGATCGCACCCGGGATTGCAAGAGTCCCAACAATTCAGTGTTACCGAACCGCTCTGCAGTTCAGCAAAAAAGAAGCCCGGCACCTTTGGGATGCCGGGCTTCTTTAGAATCGAGTAACAGCAAGGTTCGTCAGTGACCCTCCTATTACGACTTCTTCTTCGCCCCTTCAACGGCCGCCTGAGCCGCAGCCAGACGCGCGATCGGAATTCGGCGTGGAGAACAGCTGACGTAATTCAGACCGATCTCGTGGCAGAAGTAGACGGACTTTGGATCGCCGCCGTGTTCGCCGCAGATGCCAATTTTGAGGTCCTTGCGGACAGAGCGACCGTCTTCCACTGACATCTTCATCAAACGGCCAACGCCAGTCTGGTCGATCGTCTGGAATGGGTCCGCCGGAACAATGTCATGCTCAGTGTAGTAACCAATGAACGACTTATAGTCGTCGCGGCTGATGCCGAGACACGTCTGAGTCAGGTCGTTGGTACCGAAGCTGAAGAACTCTGCGGTCTTCGCGATTTCTGCTGAAGTCATCGCAGCGCGAGGAACTTCAATCATCGTTCCAACCATATAATCCACCTTAACACCCGTCTCCGCCATAACGGCTTCAGCCGTGGAGCGAATGATGGCCGTCTGGTTGTCGACTTCGGTCTTGTACCCAGCGAGTGGAATCATGATCTCCGGCTTGCAGTCAACGCCCGACTTCTTCACAGCACAGGCTGCTTCCATGATTGCTCGAGCCTGCATAGCGGTGATTTCCGGGTAAACGATCCCCAGACGGCAACCGCGATGACCCAGCATCGGATTTGATTCCTTCAGCTCTTCAACACGACGTCCCACAGCTTCCTCTGTGACACCAAAAGTCTTCGCCAGCTTTGGACCCAACGTGGGATCTTCGTGCATATGGTGTTCGGAAAGGAACTCATGCAACGGTGGGTCGAGCAGACGAATCGTCACCGGACGGTCGCCCATCGTCTTAAACAGATGAGTGAAGTCGTCACGTTGGAACTTCAACAGCTTGGCCAGAGCCTTCTCGCGATCAACCTTGGTTGTCGAGAAAATCATCTCTCGCATTTCGTCCAGGTGATCGAAGAACATGTGCTCTGTTCGGCACAGGCCGACGCCCTGAGCACCCAAAGCGACTGATGCAACAGCGTCAGCAGATTCGGTGTTGGCTCGAACCTGCAAAGTGCGATGTTCGTCCGCCCACGTCATCAGTTGAGCGTACCGAGCGTAGATTTCGGACTTCTCCGGAGCCAGCTTGCCCATCAGCACGTCCATGACTTCTGAAGGACTCGTTTCGATCTTGCCAGCGAAAACTTCGCCAGTGAAACCGTCCACAGAAATCCAGTCGCCGCCTTTGAGCACCTTGCCACCCACCGTAACGGTGCCGGCTTCGTAGTCGATATTTAACTTGTCGCAACCGCAAACACAGGTCTTGCCCATCTGACGGCTGACGAGAGCCGCGTGAGACGATGCCCCACCGAATGCAGTCAGAATCCCCTTGGCAACCTTCATGCCTCGCAGGTCTTCCGGACTGGTTTCCTTGCGGACCAGAATCAGCTGAACACTGTTGTCAGCATTCCACATTTCTTCTGCGTCGGAAGCGTGAAACACGATCTGACCAGTCGCGGCACCAGGTCCGGCGTTGATGTTCTCCGTGACCATGATGGTGGTCGTC
>JANPHT010000260.1:0-1904 GCA_031424595.1 Planctomycetota bacterium | reverse complement strand
GCCACCGATCTTGACATTAACCAACAACGGGTCTGCCATGGCAACCTGCATCACTTCCTGACCTTTTGCACTGGCGACACCAGCCATGCCCGCGATTCCAGAAGATCCCCCCATTCCAGGAGCCATAAGCCCCTCTCCTCGGTCTGGAGCAAGTCCTCCGCCATATTGTGAGTCCACGCCAGAGGGATCAAGCGACGCACCACCGAAGCCGGAATCTGCTCCAGCATAATCAGAGGCCATTCCCATGCCATCAGCGGAACCGCCTTCCGGCATCAATCCGCTTCCCTGCATTCCTGATTCGGGGGACATCATCCCGCCACCGCTCATCATTCCTCCACCGCCAGTGCTGCTGGGGCGATGCTTTGAAGACACATCAACTCGCACTATTTCGACTGGAAAATCGGAATTTGTGAGGGATGCAAGCAGGTTGGGTAATTGATCGTCACGAATCAGGACATCCAATGTGAATGCACGAGTCTTGTACCCGGCGACGTCATCCACGTAGCGAACTTCCTCTGCAGGAGCAGCAGGTGCACCGGTCATACCGCCACCAGACATGGCTTCAGCCCCCATCATCATGCCCATGCTGCTGCCCATTGTTCCCATGCCCATGGCTCCACCACCGGCTCCGGCCGCGGCACCAAATTCTTCAGTGAGAATGTCGGCACCAGGTGAGCCTTCAAACTCTTTACCTGGATGGGAACTTGAAGCGCCCCCACCGCCGACTGATCCCATAGCGGATTCGCCTCCGGGCATCATGCCACCCATCATGGCACCCATGCTGCTTTCCATTCCTCCCATGCCGCCCATCATTCCGCCAGCGGCAGAAGCCCCGGCAGCATTGCGGTCGCCACCTCGCAGATTGAGCTTAAAGATTTGTCGGACCTGGGATTCCGTAAGGCGTGTCGCGCCTTCATTGACGCGTGCAATCGATGTCAGAAGTGACTGCAGAAGCCAAATGTCTTCCTGACAGTTCCAAATCTCTGTAGATGACGGATAAGCTGTTCGCCACGAGTTAAATGGTTTGTGTGTGATTTTTCCGGAGTCAACCACCACCAGTCCTTCGCCGTCTTTGAATGGTTTTACAATAGACAACAGACGTTCAATCTCATCACGATAGATCGACGCCCAACGGCCTCGTGCCGTGGAATCCTTAATGTCAGCACGATAGGCGATTCCCTTCATTTCGTTCTTCAGCACGTCCGGCCACTTACGAGCATCTTTCTGACGCTGCAATAGTTGCGCTGAAGCGGACTTATAGGAGGACGCATCTACTTCGTTTTCTTTTTTTGCAACTTCCACCCAAAGCTTATTGGGATCGGTCTTCCCCTGCTGAGCTTTTTCAAAAGACTTATCGACCGAGTCTTTCCGAGTGAGGATCTCAGCGGCAATGGCCTTGCTGGCCATCCACCAACCGACAACCACAAAGATCACCGCCAGCGAAAAGCAGATCCAATATCGATGCTTGATGAGGGGCTGAAGCTTTTCCATCTGAGAAATCCCTGCTTAACTGTCCATTCGACAGAAAACGTGCATGCTTGTTAGAACGCTAAAACTAAAAACTAAATCGTTGCCCGGGCCTGCATTATGGTGCTGCAGGTATTGTCGCTGCTTCCGCCCCAGTCGTTGTTGCCGCTGCATCGGTTGTCGTCGTTGAAGGATCGCCTGTTGTTTGTGGGGCTCGCGGATCGAGCACCTTGCGATCACGTTCAATGGTCGGCACCCAAATGAATTGAACAACAAAGTCGGTTCGGTCGATGAGTCGGATCTGGGCCTTATCTTGCTCCTTGAATATTGGCCCCTTGCTACCAGGGGCCTGCACGGCACCAGGAAAACCACTTGAGCCCGGATATCCGGCCCCTGGCCCGATGGGAGCCTCTGGCATTGCACCAGCGGCACCAATC
>JANPHT010000259.1:0-5404 GCA_031424595.1 Planctomycetota bacterium | reverse complement strand
GTTGCGGGCTCGTAATTCGTGAATCTTCAGCTCAGCCTCCTCAGTTATTTGGACTGCTGCAGCCCGCTGCACCTTTCCGCTCCACAGCCTGCTGTGGACAGCCGTAGTGGGTTGGCTTACACCTTCATCAGCCAACCGAAGCGGCATTGCAGCCGGGTTTGTCGCTTTTCGCCCACGATATCCGGAATGATCAAATCCGTGCTCTTTGGCATTCAGCTGAAGCAATAGCGTGCTTTCTGGCTGACATTCTGTAACATCAGGTCGCTGGTAAGAGTTCGGATAAGCTTCAGCTGACTAAAAGTTGATTGCGGAAGACTGATCGAAAGGCACCTTGAACATTTCGGGTGCGGGTCGGGAAGTAGGCCGATGTGAAGGAATCTCATTGCGAGATCCCTCGACATCGGCTTTTTTTATGCAGTGGCTAAATGACGGAAAATATGAAACAAACGATCGAGGCTGGCACCTTTCGGCTAATAGGCACCACAAACTCGACACCCGCAGCTCACGTAGTGATCAGTACTCAAGACGCATTAACGGTGCTGAAGATTCAATCATGACCAACGATCAACCAACCCATTCCAGCGACCCGCTACCGGCGAAAATCGCGATGGACCGTGGGGACATGCAAACCGAGTTCAATGAACCCGCATTGTTCCCGATCGTCGGCATTGGCGCTTCGGCAGGGGGACTGCAGGCGTTTACGCAATTGCTCACAGTTCTGCCGTGCGACACGGGGATGGCATTTGTGCTGGTGCAACACCTGGCGCCCAATCATGCGAGCGCACTTGCTGAGATACTCTCACGCACGACCAAAATGCCGGTGACCGAAGTGCAGGGCGAACCCGCTGTCGAGCCGAATCATGTTTACATCATTCCGCCCGGAAGAACAATGACGATCTCGAACGGTGCGTTACAGCTTTTGCCCCGGGAAACGAGTGGACTCCATCGTCCGATTGACGAATTCTTCACTTCAATGGCGGAAGAATGGCAGCATCGCATAATCGGCGTCGTACTGTCCGGCACCGCCAGCGACGGAACTCTCGGACTTGAAGCGATCAAGGCCGCCGGCGGCATCACATTTGCGCAGGACGCCACCGCACAACAGGAAGGAATGCCGCACAGTGCAATTGAATCGGGGAGCGTAGACTTTGTCATGGCACCCGATGCGATCGCACGGGAAATCGTGCGGTTCAGCCAACAGCCGTATGATCCTCCCACACTCACGTCGGGCAGAATTAATAACAAGCCAGGCTTTGTCCAGATCGTACAACTGCTTCACCACGCGACGGGAGTTGACTTCAGTCACTACAAGTTCAACACACTCTTTCGCCGCGTAACTCGGCGGATGGCGCTTCAGAAACTGACTGACCTGAGTCAATACATCGACTTTCTGGAAAAAACGCCATTCGAAGTTGAAGCGTTGTTCGCGGACATTCTGATCAGCGTCACCAGTTTCTTTCGCGACCCGGATGCGTTTGAGGTTCTCAGAACGGTCGTGTTTCCAAGGCTACTTGTCGGAAAGACCCGCCATGAACCTGTGCGGATCTGGTCACTGGGTTGTTCCACCGGTCAGGAAGTGTATTCGTTAGCGATGGTTTACGCAGAGGCTGCCGACGCTGCAGGAAGCCAGGCACCGTTGCAGGTTTTCGCGACTGACGTCAACGCTGCTAACATTGAAAAGGCTCGCGCGGGCGTCTTCTCAAAGGATGTCGCTCAGGACATTTCGCCCGAGCGACTGCGAAGATTCTTCACAGAGGTCGATGGAGGCTACCGGATCAACAAATCTATCCGTGATGCCTGCGTGTTTTCTCGCCACAACATTCTGACAGACGCACCATTCTCGCGCATCGATCTTATCAGTTGCCGCAACCTGCTGATTTACCTGGAACCTGTGCTGCAACAGAAAATCATGTCTTTGTTGCACTACGCGCTGAAACCAGGGGGAGTTCTCTGGCTGGGCGGCTCTGAAGCGATTGGCAGCTATCGTAATCTGTTTGAGGTTGACGATTCTCAGCACAGGATCTACTCAAGAAAGCCGGGCACCAGCACAGATCGTGGGCACTTCGCACTGCAGCATAGCGGTTCACCTCGAGCACCGTTTGTCCCGTTCACAACCCGGACGGTGGATGCGGCAGTCGACTTTCATAAAGAAGCCGATCGAATTCTGCTGACGAAGTTTGCTCCTCCAGGAGTCGTCGTGTCGGCCGATCTGGAGATTCTGCAATACCGTGGCGACACAGGTTTGTTTCTGACTCCTGCTCCGGGGAAAGCCAGTTTCAGTCTGCTGAAAATGCTGCGTGAAGGACTGCTGGTCGGCGTTCGAGCGGCCATTCGTCGCGCTGGTACAGAAAGGTCGTCGATTCGTGAGGAAGGCCTGCGAGTCAAAACCAACGACGGACATATCGATGTCACCATCGAGGTCATTCCGCTTAGAAAAGGTGAGGCCGGGAATGACGCGTATTTGATTCTATTTGAACAACTGTCCCATTTGAGCCCAACGAGCTCAGCCCCCGGACCCGACGACAGTGAGCAAAACATTGTCCGGGAGCCAACGCCGCCAGGCACGCCGGATTCACAGCTGATTAACGCGGACAATGTTCGCCTGGAGCAGGAACTTGTCGCCACGCGTGACTACCTGCAATCACTGATTGAAGTACAGGAATCCGTCAACGAGGAGCTTCAGTCGGCCAACGAAGAAGTTCAGTCAGCCAATGAAGAACTGCAAAGTACGAACGAAGAATTGGAAACTTCGAAGGAAGAGATTCAATCAAGCAATGAAGAACTGGCAACGGTCAATGAAGAGCTGAATCGTCGCAATGCCGAACTTAGCCTCGTGCACAGTGACCTGGTAAACCTTATTGGCTGCGTCCAGGCTGCCATCGTGATGCTCGGAATGGACCTGAGGATTCGACGATTCACGCCGTCCGCCGAAATTTTGCTCAACCTGACCTCTGGCGATGTCGGTCGACTGTTGACGGACATGCAGTTGAACCTCGTCGGTCTTTCTGACCTCGAAGTCATGCTCAAAGAGGTTCTCGACTCTCTCCACATAAAGGAACGCGACGTCCAGGACAAATCAGGTCACTGGTATTCACTGAGACTCCATCCGTACCGTACCGTTGACAATGTGATCGACGGCATCGTCGTGATGTTGGTTGATGTGAACGTGATGAAACGAGCTCAAGAGTACACGGAGAGCATCGTGGCGACGGTTCGCGAACCTCTGCTGGTGCTGGATCAGGAACTCAATATTAAATCGGCAAGCCGCTCGTTCTACGAAACGTTTCAAGTGTCGTCGGACGAAACACTGGGCCGATCGCTGTTTCGACTGGGCAACGGACAGTGGGATATTCCCGAATTGCGCCGCATGCTGATTGAAGTGCTGCCGCTGGAAACAAAAGTGACAGACTTCGAGATGCAGCACAAGTTCGAGACTATTGGCCAAAAGTGGATGCAGTTGAATGCCACGCGGCTGATTCAGACGGCCGATCACGCACCTCTGATACTGCTGGCAATCGAAGATACTACAGAGCGTAAGGAACTCGAGGAAGTGTTGAGAAAGAGTGATGAGCGACTGCGGTCCATTATGGATGCAATGCCGCAAAAAATCTTCACGGCAACTCCCGACGGTCATGTCGATTACTTCAATCCACAGTGGACTCAGTTTACCGGCATGACCTTTGAAGAAATGAGTAATTCCGGGTGGCGTCAGTTCATTCATCCGGATGACATTGCCAACAAAACCGAGAAATGGCAGCACGCTTTTGCGACCGGCGAGCCGTTTCAGTCGGAACATCGGTTTCGTCGTGCTGACGGAGAATACCGCTGGCATTTCAGCCGCGCAACTCCGCTCCGCGATGCGACGGGCGGCATATTGATGTGGGTGGGGGCGAACACAGATATTCATGACATTAAACGGATCGAATTGGACCTGCAGCACTCCGAAATGCGATACCGCAGACTGTTTGAGGCAGCCAAAGACGGAGTTCTGATTCTCGATTCGATCGACGGCAGGATCATCGATGTCAATCCGTTTATGGGTGAATTACTCGGCTACTCCCACAGCGAATTCATGGGAAAAGAACTCTGGGAATTGGGCCTGTTCAGTGACAAGGCGGCGAACGAATCCATGGTGCGGGAACTGCCGGAGAAAGGATATGTGCGGTTTGAACACCTTCCTCTGAAATCCAAAGACGGACGTTCGGTCGAAGTAGAAGTCGTGGCCAACGCTTACCGGGAAGGTCACCACAGCGTTATTCAATGTAATATTCGTGACATCACAGAACGCAGCCGTATGGAACATGTACTGCGGATGCAAAGCGTTCAATTATCAGACATGCATCGTCGCAAGGACGAGTTTCTGGCGATGCTGAGTCACGAGCTGCGCAGTCCACTTGCACCGATCGCGAACGCAGTCCAGCTTTTGGGTCTGCAGAAATCCGGTGAGAATCGAATTCAGCAACAGGCACGTGGGATTATCGAACGCCAGGTAGGACAGCTTCAGCATCTGGTCGATGATTTGCTGGAAGTGTCCCGCATCACAACTGGCCGAGTCCAACTGCGCCTCGAAAAAGTTGACGTCTGCCGCATCGCAGAGGACGCTGTGGAGACGGTCCGGCCGCTGATTGAACAACACCGACACGAACTGACTGTGACTCTGCCACAGGAGCCTGTCTGGATGGTTGCCGATGCGGCTCGCCTGCAACAGGTGCTGGTGAACTTATTGACGAACGCGTCTAAGTACACCGAAGGAGGCGGACACATCTGGCTATCGGTTGAACTCGTCAGCGACAAGCCGATCGCGGGACATCAGTCCCCTGATTCGGCATCTACAGTCAATCCCGCGACTCATATCCCCGGTTCATTTGAGTGCTTGGAACAAGTGGTGATGCGAGTCCGAGACACAGGCGTGGGCATTTCTCCGGTCCTGCTTCCTCATGTCTTCGACCTGTTCACGCAGGCCGACCGATCCCTCGACCGTTCGCAGGGCGGTTTGGGAATTGGGCTGGCTCTGGTGCGACGCCTGACAGAGTTACACGGTGGAACGGTCGAGGCTTTCAGCACCGTGGGTGAAGGCAGCGAGTTTGTCGTGCGAATTCCTTTGATGAGCAACGCGGCGAAACAAACGAGCGACAAGTCCGATGCCGCCTCCGACCTTGCGTCTCACAACTCGCCGCTCGCCGCTCCTCTCAAAGTGCTGGTCGTGGATGACAACGTTGATACGGTCCTGGGATTTTCGATGCTGCTGAAGGCAACGGGGCACGATGTACGAACCGCTTATGATGGATTGTCTGCGGTTGAGACCGCGATCGACTATCGCCCGGATGTCGTACTGCTGGATATCGGATTGCCCCGACTGAACGGATACGAAGTACTACAGGCTTTGCAGACCAATTTGGCTCTT
>JANPHT010000258.1:0-6870 GCA_031424595.1 Planctomycetota bacterium | reverse complement strand
CCCCATCAACACTACTTTGATCTGGTCAATCGACCGATCCAGATCTGCGATGGTCGTGTCATGAATGCCGTTTACGGCTGATTAAATAGGGACTGCATGCCCTGCAAGTTTCGAGCAAAAACGCCTGACAAGACTGTTAGCGAACTCACGAAGGCTGTATTGTCTCAGATCACCTGGCACGGAACTTCTCTGAGTCGTTTCCGGGGAGAGTGACATTGACCCAAACAGGCCTCCCATGCGAGAACAGGACGAAATCAGACGAATAGTGCGTTCAGACAGGGAGACCGTAACAGTTGAGTCCCTCGGCCGTAGGTCATGTCCCGTCGCCCGAGTTTCAGCATTGGGCGAGGGTTACCGTGACGACGGGAGACTTTCTCCTTGCGGTTGTCGTTGTTGGCAGAAGTCCCTAATAGATGTCGCTTGGGCGGTGACCGTGACGTTTCGCGGTCTCTGCGACTGTCATCAATCGCCCCCTTCTAACGGCCCCCGCATGACTGCGATGACCGTGATGACAGTTTAACTGCGATGACCGCATGTGGATCTTGCGAAGCACCACCAACGGACGCAACACCGCGCCGTCCAATGCGGGCAGTGGCTGACGTTCGGACAATTGTGTTCATGTTTTGGGTAAAAACGGAATGGCATCGGCATCCTTCCCGAATGCCGAAACGCTACTCCATCCCGAATCTTACGCCAAGATCAGTGCAGAGGGATTAAACTGTTACCGGCAGTTCAGTGCCTGACGATTCCGCAGCAGACACCTCGACCGTGGATTGCTGTGCAGCAAAAGATGGTTCCACCGCAGAATCATTTCGACTGGTTTCTGTCCTGAGGCTCGACAACGATTCATCCAGCAAAGAATAGAAAATGTCCCCGACATTGCTGAACAGTTCGTCGCCGCCGGCTATCGCACGGTTTTCGTCTGACGACTCGTTAAGTAACCTCTGCAGAACAGCCTCAGCTCGCAACTGGGAACTACGCCCGGGCTGCCACGGGGTCTGACGACTCAAACCGAACACCAGCGCCGAACGCCCTTCATACTCCGTGCCTGTCCTCACTTTGCTGAAGTCACGTGGATTCAGTCCCGCGAAAATCGAATGGGCTGGCCGGCGATCGGAAGGAATACTGGATATCGACACACTGTTCGCTCGCCATGTCGCATCGATCGCCGTGTCACTCATATCCAATGCGAAATCATCGTCAGAATGACCCTCATGATGTTTGAAATCGGAGTGGTCGGCATTCTCGGAATGGTCGGCGTCTGCGTGAACATTTCCTGTGAGAGTGAACTCGGACACATCAACGTGGTTGATCAACGTCGAATCACCCTTATAGTTACTGCCCGCCAGCACGCCATTGGCAAATGCCCGTCCGCCACCTTTTCCACCACCCGAGTCGTTGTCCAGAATCGTACCGATGCCGATATTATCGATCACCGTGTCGGTACTGCTGATCACGACAGAAAATGTCTCATTCAGCTCTTTCAAATTGTCGCCGATGACTATGATGGCAATGGCCCCGGACGTCTGCCCGGCGGGAATTGACAGGGAGCCGCTGGAGATGGACTGATAGTCGACTGCGGCTGTCGCGGAGTCGCCGACGGCCCCGGTGGCGTAGCTGATCGCCACGGAACGATTCACCGGATGGGCGAGCGAGACGGTCAGGGTTGCTGTCGTATAAGTGATCACTCCCTTTCGGCTCACATTCCCCTCGGTCACGCTGACATTGTTGATGGAGATCACCGCGTCATCGTTGCTGATGGAAGCAGTCCCCACGGCGTCTGAAATCAGGGCATTGGAGGAGGCGTTGCTGAGGGACAGGCTGAACGACTCGGTCGGTTCCGAAACGGCATCATTTCGCAGCGTCACCGAAACAATCTGGGAGGTCGCGCCACCGGGGCTGAACGTCAGCGTCCCGGAGGTCGCCGTATAATCGTCTCCTGCGACAGCAGTGCCATTCCCGGTTGTGTACGATACGGTGACGTCCTGAGTAATCGTCCCGTTCAGGCGGACCGCGAACGATGCCACTCCGTCATTTTCCGCCACTGACACGTCATCCACGGACAGAGTGGGGAGCGCGCCGGTATCCACGAGAGTCCCGGTGATGGAAAACTGCCCAATACTGGAGTAGTCGGTGTACCCGGTGGGTGTTGACAGTGTCGGATCTCCGGCACCGACACCGTCGACTCGCAGATAGTAAGTACCAGCTGCCAGCGACAGCGAAAAGGACGAATTCAAAGCATCCAAGGGATTTGACGATGCCACCGGATTGCCGAGAGCATCCAGTAGATCAGCGCGAATATCCAGATTGGGCCGGAGGGCATCCGGGTTGATGCTGAAACTGACGGTACCGGTCCCGGTGGTGAAGCTGAACATGTCGATGTCAGTTCCCGAACTGACAATTCCGCTGGCACTGATGGATGTCCCGGAGGGGATCAGCGTCGTCGCAGTGGCCGTCGTTCCGCCATGATCGTCGCTGCGGTAGCCAAAGCCGTTATACGAGGTAATGATGGCGAGGTCATCTGCCCCGCGATTGTAGTTGGCACTGGCGTCGTTGTTGTTGGAGTTAAAATACTCGCCGCGATCCCACGTTGTCACATTTCGGTTGTAACTGCTGCCCATGATGGGAGCCCAGGCCGTATTCCCGCTGCCGTGTCCGCCGTAATATTCCACATCATCCGAGGTCCCTTTAACGCCGTCGGCACCTTTCGTTCCGTCATGAGCCAGATAGAGGCTGTGACCGACTTCGTGGCTGATGGCTTCGGCAACGCCGCTTTCGCCGCTGTTGTAAACGAACACCGGTTCGTCATAAAGATCGTTAAAGCTGCCGATATAGGCGATCCCGCCGCACCCGCAGCGAACGGTGGTGGTTTCAATTGTGACGACGGCCCGCACGCCCCATTTCGTATCACCGGAAACCTCGCCCCGGCGAAGGTCGTTGACCGAGGGTTCAACCGTGGTGACATTGATGTTAAATGGGCTGAAGTCTTCGGCAACTCGCTGCCAGATCCGCTGAATCGTCGCCAGTTCCGTGTCCGAAAAGTTCAAACGATCGCTGTCCAGACTCCACGCCGGTGAATTGATCGTGGCCTCTCCGTAGTATCCCGTATTCCAGGTTGTCCCGGTGGTTACGTGGCCGTCAAAGTCAAGGTAGATGGTATGGTTGGCAGCAGGCAGACTGCTGAGAGCCGGGCTGGACAGTGACAGGCAAATCCGCTGCTCCAGAAATTCGAGAACCCATTTCTTTTGCCGCAGCAATCTCGATGGCCGCTTCGAAAACATGCTCAACAGCGATCGTGGATTCTTCATGGTTTCCCTTTTGCTCACGGCAGCGAACGAGCCCGAAGTTGCGTTTGAAATAACATACACCGCTGAATTCGCACTGTCAATGGTGGCCATTCAGTCCACCTTATCATTCCCCATGGCAACGAAAAATCATTGACGAGGCCGCCGCTGGGCATCATTCGATTCGGGCCCGGGCCCAGTCCCAATCCGATAGTGCAATCCAGTTCAATAACGAGTGCTGCAAGTCATAGTTGTTGGGTCACCAGAGCGGAAGTCAGTGTTCGCGGTAGTCTTTTTGCCCAGTTTTCCTTCCATGTGTTTGGCCGTTTGATCGCCTCTTTTGGGACGCGACGCCCGGTGTAGTTCCATTCGAACGGTTTGGCAAAGGTGTTGTTGAAGTAGGTGACGAAATCGAGCAGGCGGTCCTTCAGATCCTGCAGTGATTTGAAGTTGCCGCGACGTATGACCGGCCGACTGACGATGCCGAAGACGATCTCGATCTGGTTCAGCCATGAGGAATGTTTCGGGAGATACACGAAGCGAACAAGGTGGCTGCGGTCGGATAAAAACGCCCGGCGAGACTCCTGCGATTTCAGGATGCCGCTGACGCCTTTCTTTCCAGGCCCATGATCTGAGTCTCCTGTTCAGCCGTAATCTTCCCGAAAGCCCCGGCGCGAGGCGCCTCACTCAACACATCCTCGATCGCTCGATAAAGTTTGGCGGGCGTTCCGCGACACACTATGGACACGAACGCGTCAAACGATTCTTTCCACCGTCTTCGCCACAGTCCGACTTGCTTTCGGTTCAGACGTACGTCGTCAGCAATGCCATCGTTACGCCGCCTCTCAAATGCAAGCAAAACGATCAGCGCTCGCTGCATAAGGCATTGTGAAACTGTTTTGGACTGGGCAATCTTGAGCAGAATGTCCTGCTGTTTTTCCGTGAGCACAATCCTGGCCGCCTTGCCGGACATCGCCTTCCTCCTTGGGAAACGCGAGCTTGTCAATCACGCGTATTCTTCGGGGGAAGGCTTTTCGGGTCTCTGTGGATTTCCGTAAAACACACTGACTGAGACGAGTATTTTCGCCGGTATCTACACAGCTTTGACCCTTGGTGGGCTATCAACTCCGATTGGCGGCACCAGCCCAGATCTGTTCCTGCGCTGGCACTGATGGCGGCTCAGACGGTGGTACTGATCACAACTCTGGCAATACATCGCAACAACTTCTGTCAACGGATGACTATACCTGATCCTGGATTCTGTTCGTATAGTATGCGAACGTGCCCTTGCGATTTCGAATTGAAGGTCGGCAGCATCTTTACCTCCCGTCGGAACGAGCGTCATGAAATCACTCGACGAATTTCTGCAAGTCATTGTCAAGAGCGGCCTTTTTTCGGCAGCTGAAGCAGACGAACTAAAAATTCGTACAGCAGCATTGGGTGATAGCGGGACTGCGATTTCCGCCGCGAAGGATCTTGTCAAATCCGGACGGCTGACAAGATTCCAGGCAGAAGAAATTCTGAATGGTCGAGCAAAACTGCTCAGCTTCGGTCCGTACCTTGTTCAGGACAAACTTGGGCAGGGAGGGATGGGGATGGTACTGAGAGCAAAGCACCGTGAAATGAATCGGCCGGTGGCCATCAAAGTCCTTTCAAAGGCAACTCGCAATGACAATGACGCCGGGCAACGATTTCGGCGAGAAGTCGAAGCGGCCTCGCGATTGATGCACCCAAATATCGTCACAGCCTACGACGCCGGCGAGCACGAGGGCATGCGCTATCTGGTGATGGAACTTGTGCCAGGCATGGATCTGCACGGCTATGTTCAAAACCACGGCCCGATGCGTGTGTCCGATGCCATTCACTGCATCATCGAAGCGGCGCAGGGGCTTGAGTACGCTCATCAGCAAGGCATCATTCATCGCGACATCAAGCCGGCGAATCTCCTGCTGGCGACCCCGGCGGCGGCGTCAGTCAGCGCGACTCATCTCGCGGCGGCGAAAAGCGATCCGGCACTGGCCGAAACGAAGTTGACTCCCGATGTTGCAAAGTCGCATATCAAAATTCTCGACATGGGACTCGCGAGGATCGATGAACCGGCGGTCTCTGAAGTCGCATCCGGTCGAGCCAAACCGGCCAACGCGCCGTTGACCAACACCGGCGACGTCATGGGAACGGTGGATTACATGTCACCCGAGCAGGCCAGCGACACACATACCGTTGACGCACGCACAGACATCTACGCCCTCGGGTGCACAATGTGCTATCTGCTGACCGGACATGCGCCGTACGCGGGGGATACTCTTGTGAAGCGCCTGTTGGCACATCGCAACAATCCGATTCCATCACTGACTGGCGAGCGGCCGGACGTCCCAAAGTCGCTGGATGTCTTGTTTCAGACCATGCTCGCTAAGCATCCGGAAGATCGAACGCAAACGATGACGGCGGTGATCGCGAAACTGGAGGACTGCCGCTTCGAAGTCAGCCCGGAAGCACAGAAGGCGGCGATTATTCGAACACCAACACCCGCGACGGCCGAGCAAACAACGTCACCAGACAAGGCTCGGTTCGATGAAACACTTCGAAGCAGAAAGAAGCCAGCTGGGACGACGAAGGCTCGAAAGCAGACATCGGAAGACGAAGTCGGAGATCCCTACGGTACCGCAGTGAATCATGGCGCCCCCAAAACTCGATCCGCAGGAACACCGCGACTCAAATCATCAAGCAATGGCGAACGCAACGCGCCGCAAACCATTATCATCCAGAATACGGGCTCCTTGATGTGGCTGCTGTTGGGGGTGGGCGCCATTGTCATGATTGGCGGACTGGGATTCCTGATTATTCGCCTTCTCAATCGCGAACCTGAAAAGTCTGTCGTGGTGTTTCAGAATGAATCGCCGGTCTCGACCGGGGCCAGCGAGCCAGCCGACATTGTGGATGCTCGCAACAAAGGCAGTGAACGGTCCATTGCAGAGTGGGCCGTTGGTGCAGGCGGCCGAGTGCGAATCCTGCCGGAGAACGGCGACGCTTACGACGTGTTTTCATCGTCGGCACTGCCAGCCACAGCATTTCGCATTGAGTCACTTGTGATTGACGGAGCTCGTGCTGTTACCGATGCCGAATTGGCCCAGGTCCATCGCCTGCAAACGCTGAGAGAACTTGGCGTGGCCCGCACGAGCGTTACAGATCAGGGACTGGAATCACTTCCCGGCATGGCGTCACTGATGTCGCTCAATCTGCAGGGGCTGAATCTTACCGACACAGCGCTCGAGACGCTTGGACGAATTCCTCAACTGAACTACGTCGTCGCCGAAGGCACGTTTACCGACAAGGGCATCGCACAGTTGAAGCCACTGAAGCGACTGGAACATCTTTCGCTGGTCGCCGACACCCCAACGAATTCCGCGTTGTCAACAATTGTGGCGCATCATCCTGATCTCGTGACGCTGCTGACAGAACATTTTAATGTCAACGATGACGGCCTCAGCGAACTGACGAAACTCAGCGACCTCAGAATCCTCGGGCTTGCCGATTCGCCGGTCACGGACGCCAGTGTGGACACTATTGGCAGCATGAAGGCGCTCAC
>JANPHT010000257.1:0-4210 GCA_031424595.1 Planctomycetota bacterium | reverse complement strand
TGTGACATTGGAACCAATCTCACAGGTTTCACCAATCACAACTCCCGTGCCATGATCAACAAAGAACGCCTCTCCGATTCTTGAGCCCGGATGGATGTCGATCCCTGTTTCCCGATGAGCCCACTCGGTCATGATGCGAGGCAGATACGGAACACCAAGGATCAGAAGTTCGTGGGCAATTCGATAGACCGTAATGGCTTCGATGCCCGGATAGCACAGGACAATTTCTTCCGGAGTTTTTGCGGCGGGATCGCCATTGAATGCGGCATCCACATCGCTGCTCAGCATTTGCTGTAACATCGGCAATCGACTGAGAAATCGGTCCGTCAGCGCCGATGCACTGGGGGCCAGGGAAACCGCATCGACTCCGTTGTGCAATCGCAACTGAACCTGACGAGAATGCACCAGGGCTCGACTGATCTCAATGCGAAGTCGCGATTGTATGCGAGTTAACGAAGCAACATATTCCCTCGCTGCGGCTCCCGGCTGGAGCCTGCGGTTGCCATGAACTCCCGGAAACAACAGTTCACGAATGTCGTGAACAATTGTCATGACGCTCTCCACCGATGGCAGCGGCGTTGAATCCGGACACACACCGCCACAACAACCCAGCTGTTCCAGCAGAGTGATGGCGATCTGATCCAGAGACTTGTGCTCAGCAGCATCGTGGTTCATATTGGTTCTCGAATTTGCTTTCCCTTGCGCGGGGCGAATCTTCAGACTCGCCTCGGTCGACTTTTGAATCAAAAGCGCATTCTGTCCTTCAACAGGTTCGCCGACCCGTCCTTCAGATCGGCACGAGAGAGGACCGTTCTGCATCCTCAGGACAATGCATGCAGTCGGTTCTTGTGGCTCAGCCGCTATGCCATGCAAAGGTCGCAGAGTCCTGCGTATTCTTCCAGCCCTGCGTTTTCGGAAATCTTTGAAGCGGCCGAAAGGGGAAGACCGAAACCTCGATCTGGGAAGGGCGGCCCGAACAAAACCAACAGAATGCCTCAGAAACCGGGATTCTGAGACACCTGCACCTGTGTCTTGTTTGAGGTCTGACGTGGTTGAGGTTGCCTCCCGACGATGGTCGGTGTTCTCTGTCGACTCCGAATGACGTGGATTGCGGAGTCCTGCAGCGAAGATTGCCGGTTTCGCAACGCCTGAAGATCCTGGCATAACGATCCCCATCAAGGCAACTCGTGGTTACCGACCGCCTACGACCGATACAAGCATTGCCGGCTTCTCTCACCCATTGAAACGCATGACCGAACAGCTTGAAAATCCGGATAACGACTACTGGAATGAGGCCAGAACGCCACTTTCCAGCCTGCTATTCCTCATTCCATGGATTGCGATTTACGAGTTCGGTGTGTTCGCCGTTGGGCAGGATCAGCCGGATGCCGTTCGCAATGGGGCTGACTTCTGGATGCGATCCCTCTTGTCTCGAGCGGGAGTGGGGCAGGTTGTTTTGCCGCTGCTTGTGATTGGAATGCTTCTCGGCTGGCATTTGGCTCGCAGGCATCCATGGACGATTCGACTGGAAACGCAGTGCGGCATGCTGGCAGAAAGCATTTTGCTCGCCATAGTGCTGGTGGCGGTCGGTCAATTTCATGATCTCATTTTTCGGCAGATCAATGCAAATGATCTCTCGCAGGCCGTAATGGTAAATGCTGTGGCCGGTTCCGTGACTCGAGCCGTTTCGTTTATTGGTGCCGGGGTTTATGAGGAGGTGATGTTTCGCCTGCTGCTTGTTCCCGCCGCATTTCTCGCCTTTCGAATGTTTGAGTTTCCCTCAAAGTGGGCGGCAGCAATGGCGGCTGTCTCGACGAGCTTCCTGTTTGCCCTTGCGCATCACGTCGGGCCGGCGGCAGATGCTTTTAGCCTGTTTGCGTTTTCCTTCAGAGCGGCTGCGGGATTGTTCTTTGCCACTGTGTTCCTGTTGAGAGGATTTGGGATCACCGTCGGCTGTCATGCTGCGTATGACTTGCTGGTCGGCGTTCTTCTTGCAGTTCCTGCCGAATAGATGTTATCAGCAACTTCGGCAAAGAGGGACGTTTCAGAAGTTGAGATGCAGCAATTTCGCCGGTCGGATTTTGTCAATCATCCGGGTGCGGACATTTCCGTTGAAAAGAGTGAAGGCCAGGTGAACGTGCCACTCAGGACCGTCGATGCAATCGTTGTGCAGTTTCGCTCTGACTTAATCTTCTCTCAATTCTCCTGCACGCCGGAGAAATCCCGATCCTACCGGGAGTAAGGCACACGCCGCGAGGGGACGCATCAAAGATCTGGTCAGAGCCACGCACTTCAGCCCGTGATTCGTCGCGGGCTTTTTCGTTGACTGCCCTTGAGCTGAATATCGCCAGCGTCGCTGGGCAAACAAAAAACGGGCCGCAAAGTCTGAACTTTGCGGCCCGTTTCGTTATTCCGGTCTGACCAAAAAGATCTTCAACTACGCCTTCTTGGCTGGTGAAATCTGTCGCAGACTGACGCCGCTTTTCTTCGCCACCAGTTCTTTGCTGCCATCCGCGTTGACCTTCACACCAACACGAGTCGGCTTATTGGTTTGCGGACAGATCAACTGAACGTTTGAAGCATCAACTGCCAATTCGATATGCAGTCTTCCGCCTTGAGGGCTTTTGGGGTGCCCGCGTCGAACATGCTTATAGACTTTGTTTACGCCTTCGATCACAACCTTACCGTTCTTGCGATCGACGGACAGCACGGTGCCCCGATTGCCAGAGTCGTCTCCAGAAACGACTTCAACGGTGTCACCTTTGCGAATGTGCATCTTCATCAACTCCGAAAACACTCATCAGGGCCGAAAACGGCAAAATTTCAATTCCCTGCAATCGACCAAATCGCCGAGTCGCATCACACAATTCGCAAAAACGCATCCTCTGCGAACACTG
Organism: Planctomycetota bacterium; assembly: GCA_031424595.1. Taxonomy (GTDB): domain Bacteria; phylum Planctomycetota; class Planctomycetia; order Planctomycetales; family Planctomycetaceae; genus SXXK01. The sequence goes on along the minus strand of JANPHT010000257.1, from coordinate 1,313 downwards.
ACCGCCATTGAGCCCAACATCCAGGGGCTCCCAACGTGGGAAAACGAAGCGGGGAAGAATGACAGGTTTCATTGCCGGAATCAAGGGTGGGGACCCCTGAACGGCCGTGATTTGTGGAGGATCTTACACTCAGGCGAAGTTCTCATGGCCAAGAGCCCCGCCAGTCTCTCAGACGGCTGCTTTCCGCCACACATCCCTGTTCTCTCGCGAACTGGATGATTCTGATCGCTTCATCAGCAATCCTCTGTTGCCGAGTCTTGTCCTCCAGTAAAAAAATGATCTTTCGAAAGTTCGTAAAGAAAAAAACGCTGGAACAGCAGCGAAATACTGAAAAACCTTTGGAATCTCAGTGATTTGAAGTACTTCTCGAATTCTGTCGTAGACCTGAGCAGCTTCTTCAGGGCCTGTCGACGGAGAAACAAGCTCAATAAACGGCAGGCAATCACCTCAGTGGTTTCCCGCCCATGAAAATTCGACACAATCGATCCAACTTCACTTGCCGTGAAACCGATAACGAGGAAGTTGAAGGGGCCGTTTGGAATGGCGCAAGTTCCATTTTGACAAGGATTTACCGGCATTCTCTGCCGGTCCCTTCATCTTGACAGAGCCCCCTTGAGGTCCTAACTTTCGGCCTCTATTCGGGCTCCCAACTCGAATGATTGGCAATTAGCAGCGAATGGAGTCGCTCATGTCCCTAATTCACTCGCGAGCAGCGTCGTCAGACAGCTGTGAGCCGATCCCTTTTATCGACCTGGTAGCTCAATACCAGACAATTCGGGATGAAGTCAAAGCAGCGGTTGATCGTTGCTTTGAATCGCAAGCATTTATTCTGGGTGACGAAGTTGCCTCGCTGGAAACTGAAATTGCTTCCTACTGCGATTCTCAATATGCGATTGGATGCGCATCAGGGACAGATGCCTTAATCCTTGCACTGTTGGCTGCAGGCGTAAAACCGGGCGACGAAGTGATCACCAGCCCATTTACGTTCTTCGCCTCTGCCGGAGCGATTCATCGCGTTGGCGCAATTCCAGTACTGGTCGACATCGAGCCCGACAGTTTTAACATCGATCCTGAAAAGGTCGAACAGGCGATCACATCGCGGACGGCGGCCATGATGCCTGTCCATATTTTCGGGCAATGCGCTGAAATGGAGCCATTATGGAGGCTCTCGTCGGCTCATGATATTCCGATCATTGAAGACTCCGCTCAGGCGATTGGCGCTGAGTACCGAGGCAGACGCACTGGCGTTCTTGGGACGATCGGTTGCTTCAGTTTCTTCCCCACGAAGAATCTTGGCGGCGCTGGCGATGGCG
>JANPHT010000256.1:0-8766 GCA_031424595.1 Planctomycetota bacterium | reverse complement strand
TTTCAAGGTTGTAGATGACCGTTGTGTATGGCACTGGTCCTGGTGGCTCAATCGATTTAATGCCCATTCCGACCTTCCGGTGGCGGCTTTCTTCGAAGAGATTGATCGATGCTTTCCGCAGGCCAGGTTTATCTACACGATCCGTGAGAAAGCCGCGTGGCTGGATTCTTGTCGGCGGCATTTTACGGCGAAGAGGTGGAACCTGGACAAATCCCACAAACAATTCTTTGAAGCAACCTGCTTGCACCGTGAGATGCTTGGAAGTGAAGTCTTTAACGAGGATCTGTATTGGGATGCCTATCGGCGACATGACGATAGAGTGCGAAATCATTTTCAGGGAAGTCCTCGTTTCGCGATTATCGATGTGGACGAGGCTTCTGAAACGAAATGGCAGACGATCTGCGGTCTTCTGAAAAAGGATGTACCAACTACACCGTTCCCCTGTTCAAATCAATACGACATCAGAGCAGCTCACGTTGAATAGTGAGCATCCTGCCCTCAAGCCTGGAAGTCGATCTTCTCACCAGCAGCGTTTCATCCCCGGCCGCGCTAAATAAAGTGTTTCCATGGCGAACCGGCGGAGGTAGGATTAAGTGCTGTTTATCTGTCTTCGCCGCACAATGTGACCGAGCATCCAATTCGGCGATATCTCCAGAAGGTTCATGTGCGCTTAGCAATCATTATCGTGAATTATCGAACCCCAGGCTTGACTCTGGACGCAGTGCGCTCGGTGCACCACCAGATCCGGAGCGACGATCGAATCTATGTCGTGGACGGGGGATCGCCGGATAATTCCGTTTCGGTGCTCGAACCGGCTCTGGCGGCGATGGACCAGGTGGAATTCCTGCCGTTGAACGAGAATCGCGGGTTCGCGTTCGGAAATAACCAGGCCATTCGGAGGGCGTTGGCCGACCCGGCACCACCCGATTTGATTCTGTTCCTGAATCCGGACACGATTGCTCGAGAATCAGCGATTGAATCTTTGGTGTCCTTTATGCAGTCGCATCCGAATGTTGGATTGGCGGGTAGTCGGCTGGAAAACCCTGATGGAACGACGCAGTGGGCTGCCAAAAGATTCCACACGTTCTTCAGTGAGCTGGATGACGCAGTGTCGTTTGGACCGGTGTCAAGACTGCTGAATCGCTGGAACATTTCCTATCCCGAACAGGCGACTCCGCACCCCACCGACTGGGTTCCGGGCGCCGCGTTGATCGTCCGTCGCGAAGTGTTTGAAAAAATTGGCGTATTGGATGAGTCATACTTTCTGTACTTTGAAGAAGTGGATTTTTGCCTGCGCGCCAGGCGAGCTGGGTTTTCCTGCTGGTACGTGCCTCAGAGCCGGGTTGTGCATCTTGTGGGTCAGTCAACCGGAGTGACCTCGTCGCGCCCTGGACGACGGCCGCGATACTGGTTTGAATCTCGTGCGCGTTTTTGGCTGACGCACTACGGACGCCTGCACAAACTGACCTGCGATGCGGCGTGGATAGGCGGTCGAATGTTCTTTCATCTGCGATGCTTGTTTCAGGGCAAACGCAATCATTTTCCGCCTCACCTGTGGCGGGATTTTGTGCGATTCAATTTCGGTAGCCGAGACGCATGGAAGTTGTGACAAGACATGAACCTCGACTCCGGACAGCCCCCGTGGAGCCTTTGTCCAGGGGAGATCGAAATGGAAATCCCCCCGGGCTGACGCTGCTGAGCTTGCTGCGTGAAGACCTTCGAACACATGACAATATTGTGTTCGAACAGGGATTCTGGGCGTTGGCCGTGCATCGGTTTGGAAACTGGCGAATGGGAATCCGCTGGAAGTTGTTTCGAGCTCCAATGACCCTTGTTTATCGGTTTCTGTTTCGCTTTGTGGAATGGACTTGCGGGATCACGCTGCCGTACACCGTAAGAGTCGGGCGCCGCGTCCGCATCTGGCACCACAGTGGCATGATTCTGCACGCGAGATCAATCGGTAACGATGTGCATCTTCGCCATAATACGACATTTGGCGTGGCTCGCACTGGCCAGAACGACAGAATCCCGGTGATCGAGGACGGAGCAGACATTGGCTGCAATGTTTGCGTGCTGGGGAACGTGCGAGTTGGAACTCGAGCGACCATTGGTGCGGGTTCTGTTGTCCTTTTCGACGTACCCGATTTCGCTGTGGCTGTTGGCGCTCCAGCTCGCGTCATCACCGAACGTGGCCTCAATTCGGACCGTACTTAAATGAACTCTCTGTCGGCAAAGATTGGAGCCGTTGCAATTGGCCGAAATGAGGGAGAGAGGCTAAAGACGTGCCTGCGATCACTCCTTGGAATCGTCGATCAAATCGTCTACGTAGATTCCGGTTCAAACGACGGCAGTATTGAGTTTGCAAAGAGCCTTGGAGTTGAAGTGGTAGACCTCGACACAAGCAAGCCCTTCAGTATGGCTCGCGGTCGCAACGCAGGATTTGCCAGGCTCGAACAAATACTTTCTGAAATGGATTTTGTGCAGTTTGTGGATGGTGACTGTGAAGTGGAACCAGATTGGATCAGCACGGCGGCCGCTGTTTTGCAGTCTGAGCCACAGTTGGGATCAATCTGCGGTGATCGAACCGAACGCTATCCGGAACGGAGCCTCTACAATCGACTGACCGACATGGACTGGCGCGGCCAGTCTGGCGACGTCGAATTCTGTGGTGGCGATGTCCTGATGCGGGCTGCTGCGTTTCGGCAGACAGGCGGTTATATGGATCACATGATCGCCGGCGAAGACCCCGAGATCTGTGTCAGATTGCGGCAATTGGGGTGGAAGCTTCGCCGTTTAGCAGTCCCAATGACGCGACATGATGTCGCCATGCTGCATTTCAGACAGCTCTGGAAACGCAACTTGAGAGCCGGGCATGCCTACGCAGAAGGTGCATGGATGTATCGCCATTCCACTGAACGCCCTTGGCGCCGTGACGTGCGCAGCAACTTCTTTTGGGGATTGGTTCTTCCGGTGATCATCGTTGCGAGCGCGATTCCAACACGTGGACTGACCGTACTTTTGTTTTCACTGTATGTGATTTGGATATGGAAGATCGCTCGCGGTCGCATTCGGACATTCGGTGATTTGAGGTCTGATGCCTGGCTCTATGGTTTTTTTTGCATGCTCGGAAAACTCCCATGCGGTCTGGGACAAGTGCTTTTCTATTGGCGAATGCTGACCCGCCAGACACCCCGGTTAATTGAATACAAGATCAATCCGATCACGAAATAGTGATCGCGGTTTTTTTGTCGCTACGAAAAGTTTTGGTTTCACCATGAGAATTGCAATCATCGGCTGTGGATACGTTGCGGACCTGTATCTCCAGGCAATGCAGTTTCATCCTGAATTGGAACTGATTGCCGTCTATGACCGAGACGCAGACAGACAGCGTCAGTTTGCCTCATTTTATGAAGTTCCAGCAGTCAATTCGCTGGATGGCATCCTTAGCAGTGATGCCGAATTAGTGCTCAATCTCACGAATCCGCGTGCCCACTACGAGATTAATAAGGCCTGTATCGAAGCTGGTAAGCACGTGTATTGCGAAAAGCCACTGGCGATGAATATGAGCGACGCCAGAGAACTCGTTGAGCTTGGTACGGCGAAAGGACTTCTGGTTGTTTCGGCACCCTGTAACGTCCTTGGCGAGTCCGCTCAGACACTCTGGAAGGCGCTACGGGAAAACGTGGTCGGAGAGGTGTATGCCGTCTATGCGGAAATGAATGATGGTCTTACACATCGCATGCCTTATCGCAGTTGGTTCTCAAAATCCGGCGCGCCATGGCCTGGCCGCGACGAATTTGAGATCGGCTGTACGCTCGAACATTCAAGTTATCTTCTGTCCCTGCTATGCACTCTTTTCGGTCCCGCGGTCAGCTTGACGGCATTTGGATCAACCACCATCAAGGATAAGAAAACAGACGAACGACTCCGCTATACAGCCCCCGACCTTTCAGTGACCTGCGTGCGTTTTGCGACTGGTGTGGTGGCGCGACTGACGTGCAGCATTGTGGCTCAGTACGATCATCAGGTTCGGGTGTTCGGCGAGAATGGCATTCTGGGCACCACGGAAGCACTGGACTATCAGTCGCCGGTCTGGATCCGACGCTTGTTCAATTTCCGCCGCCGAATGATCGTGAGCCCATGGAAGAAGCGAATCCCCCTCCGAGGTACCCGGAATCGCAAGATTCACAATGGTGGCGCGTCAAACATGGACTACTGCCGAGGTCCGGCCGAAATGGTGAACTCGCTGAACGAGAATCGCCCCTGCCGCCTGTCGCCCGAATTCAGTCTCCATGTGAATGAACTGGCACTAGCCATTGATGAAGCGAGGGACAACGGAATCTGTCGCACTATCACAAGTACATTTGATCCCATCGAGCCTATGCCGTGGGCTGTTTGAATTCCGTCGCCGCAGTGATTTGGCCGGTGGCTTTCAACGCGACGAATTCGTGTTGTGATCAAACTTGTGTATTGACAGCTTTGAATAGGTATTCAGCGTGAAACTCGCCTATCTGATCAATCAGTATCCCATGCCCAGCATGGCCTACATCCGACGCGAGATCAGGGCATTAGAAGACCTGGGAGTCTCCGTATCGCGATTTGCATTGCAGCCGTGGCCTGAGTCGTTGGTGGATAAGGCTGATTTGCTTGAGGCGAAAAAAACCCGCTATGTGAAATCAGGAGGCTTGATCGCCTTTCTCACCGGACTGTTGACGACGCTGCTTTCGCGGCCTCGACTTTTCGCAAAAGCCTGCATTCTCAGCACTCAACTTGCAAGAGTTTCGGATCGCTCATGGTTATTCCACCTGGCCTACCTTGCAGAAGCCTGCATTTTGAGAAAGTGGTTAGCCGCCGCGGGAATAGATCACCTGCACGTACACTTTGGCACTAATGCATCGGAAATCGGTATGCTCACACATGTGCTCGGCGGACCACGCTTCAGCATCACATTCCACGGTCCTGAAGAGTTCGATCGAGCGATGTGTCTGTCGCATCATGATAAGATAAAACGTTCGGCCTTTGTGGTGGCTGTGTCTTCTTACGGCCGCAGCCAATTGATGCGGACATCCAGTGCCAGTCAATGGCACAAGCTGAATGTGATCCATTGCAGTGTCGATGGTTCCTACCTCGAAGCATCCCCAACCCCGCTTCCGAATAACAATACTCTGGTTTGTGTCGGCCGTTTGTGCGAACAGAAAGGTCAGCTACTGTTGATCCAGGCCGTGGATCAATTGGTGAAACAAGGCCTCAAGGTTCAGTTGAGACTTGTCGGTGATGGAGAGATGCGACTGAAATGCGAATCAGAGATTCGCCGCTGTGGTCTCGAAGAACATGTCGTTATTACGGGATGGGCCAGCGGTGAGCAGGTTCGGAATGAGATCCTTGGAGCCCGAGCCTTTGTCCTGACAAGCTTTGCGGAAGGTCTGCCCGTAGTTTTGATGGAATCGTTGGCCATGGAACGTCCCGCGCTGAGCACTTATATCGCGGGTATTCCGGAATTAGTGTTGCCTGGTGAAAACGGTTGGCTTGTTCCAGCAGGTTCTCTTGAGGCCATGGTCGACGCACTCCGTGAAATCATGACAACGCCTCCTGAACGGCTGCGAGAGATGGGCCGGGCGGGACGTAGAAAAGTCTGCGAAGAGCACAATGCGAATATCGAGGCAAAGAAGCTGCTAGCTCTGTTTATGGCAGATCTGCCTTCCGCCAAAAAAAACACGATCGTAGATGCAAATCATAAGCCTGAATACGAGACGGCGACTACGTGAACAGCCTTGGGGACTCATCGCCACTGGTCAGCATCGTGCTGGTGAATTGGAATCGAGTCGATGACATCCTGGATAATATTCGGTGGCTAAGGCTGCAGACCTGGCCAAATCACGAGATCATCGTCGTTGACAACGGATCAAAGGACGCATCCGTGGCCGCCTTGCGAAAAATCGACGCCATTCACCTGATTGAATTGCCCGAAAACCTTGGCCCCGCGAGAGCTCGCAATGAGGGAATTCGTTGTGCTAACGGCCAATTCATTTTGTTACTCGACAGTGATAGTTATCTGGGGCGCAGTGGCCTGTCGAAGCTGGTCGCGCGGATGCAGCTGGATGACTCGATTGGCATCATTGGTTGCCGCATTATGAATTGGTACACCGGAGGCATCGATCAGTGGTTTTATCCCCAGAGTTACAACAAGATGGGGGACTCGGAATTCGAGACGTATTCGTTTTCCGGAGCAGGAGCCTTACTTCGAACTGACGCGGTACGCCAGGCGGGCGGATTTTGGGACGAGCTGTTCATTTACAACGAAGAAGTGGATTTGTCGATCGCCATTATTCGCAACGGACACCGCATTTTATACACGCCGGACATTCCGGTATTCCACCGTTCTTCGCCACACGGTCGCGTTCCGACACAACGGTTCTATTACTATCAGATCCGCAATTGGATCTGGATTCTTTATCGCCACTACCCCTTCTGGCCACGCACACGACGCACCGCACTATTGTCTGTTGTCTACCTTCTTAAAGGGCTGCGGGCCCGTCAATTCAAAGCGTGCCTTCGGGGGATCTCAGACGGCCTGCGGGGAACCGGATGGATTGATCGATTCACTCCTAAGCTGAATGCAGCCCAGATTCATCAACTTGCGTTGCTCAATCGCCGCTGGAAAATTCGCCGCGAACGTTGAGGTGTTACGATAGTGGCTGCATTGTGCACGTTTGGAGCATTCGGTCTAAACGAGCCAGAATTGAAACCGCTGCTCTATCAGATAATGCACTTAGGAAACTACAGCCAACCCTTTGAACATCAGGCTGGCATGCCGGGAACGGGGATCCTGTGGTCACTGGCTGTTGAAGAACACGTTTACCTCGTCTGGCCAATCCTGTTTGTTTCGCTTTACGGTCGTGTTTCGCGAGTGCGGTTCTCCGTGCTGCTTGCCAGCATTTGCACACAGGGCTCGCGTGGCGATGTGCACTGGTTTGGATGTGGGCTGCGAATGAATGGCGAACCTATCTGGCAACTGATACCCGGATTGATTCCATCCTTTTCGGTTGTGTTTTGGCATTTTGGCGAAATCCAAACATCGACGAATTCAGGACACATCGAGTTTGGGTAATGCCACTTTTAGTAGTAAAAGCTTGGACATGGCAGCATCCTGGATCAACATCAACAACACTTGAGCTGGGAGCTGATGAACTGGCGATGATCCTGCGCGGGATTGACCTGAAGTCGGTGCGGCGACGAGCGAGTTATCAGCAACCAGTCGCCGTTTGAATCACTTTCGCACGATTACAAATCGTTCCTGAACGGGCCACTCTTCATCATCGAAGAGTGGCCCGTTTTTCGTTGCGGCATCCGGAAAAAAACCTGAGAAATCTTTCAGAACAGTGACAGTATGTGATGCGGCCTGGTGCTGGAATGGGTGCGGAAGTTATACGATATCTAAGATCGCGCGTTGCTGATGTCAGATGTACCGGTCGTGAAAAATCACGATCGCAAAATCACAGAATTGCCGTGGACAACGCCATTCATGCCTGCCACCTTTTGTGACTCGCCGGGGCCGATTCGGTTCGTAAAGTTCGGCAACGGCATAGACTGGATTTCTGGGTTGTTCTGCTTTGTCGACTATTGAAACTTCGGTGCAACGGTCAGTGAAAACACAACAACCTCCTCACCGGTCACAGTGCTGATGTCGTGGTGCATACTGCGAACTTTCACACCAGCCGCTTCGTGAACCAGCGATTCCAGCATGGGGCGAGCCAGTTCCAAAAGCTGTTTTCTGGTCTGTTTAATGAGGTCTCGGCCTTTTTCCGGTGATGCCGATTTTCCAAGTTGTCGTTCGGCAAGCGTCAGCACTCCCAGAATGCGGACGATCAACAAATCCTCGATCAGGTGCGCGTGAACGCGTTCAGAACGCCACCCGAGATATTCATCCTGAAAGCGGATGATGCCGTCACAAATGGCGGCTTCACTTTCCGCCTGAGTCAGGCTTTTTGAAGGACGCCCGCTCCGAAGTTTGCGAGCTTCACCGATGGGCAATCGCAGATCGGTGATGGGTTCAGGTGATGATCTCGAACGCATCATCGGGTTTTTTGTGCCAGAAGCAATGGGGGCGATGTTTGCCAAAACCATCCGCACGGCCGCCAATGATACGGGCTTGTAGAGAACCAGATCGCATCCCGCCTTCATCGCGAGCGTGTGATATTCGTCGCCTTTCTGACCAGTGATTGCGACGATTTTCATTTTGGCAAACGCGGGGAGCTGACGAAATCTGGTGACCAGCGTACACCCGTCCATTCCCGGCATCATGAGATCGACGAGCACAAGATCCGGGCGAAAGGCTGCTGCTACATCCAGCGCCTGAACGCCGCCGTAGGTCACATGAACATCGTTTTCGAGCTCTTCCAGCAACAACCCCAGCGCGTCAGCACCATCGCGGTTGTCATCGACAACGAGGACTCGAAGTGGTTTGTGTTCAGTGGTTGACATTTGGTCGTTTCTCCTCAGACAAGGACGGGTATATTCAAACGGCGGGCCGGGTACGCACCCACACACAAATTAACTGCCATAATCGCAGGAATCACAATCAGGGGACTGACATCCCCGGCTCGCCTGACGAACTTCAATGCCAACGTTTTGCGTGCCCTACAACTTCAGCCCATCCCGAACGGTCGCCAGAATCTTCTTGAGTTGGTCAAATTCTGCGGGCTTGACCAAGTGATGATTGAATCCCGCCTGCTGTGATATTTGTCGGTCGGTGTCCTGACCATAGCC
>JANPHT010000255.1:0-4050 GCA_031424595.1 Planctomycetota bacterium | reverse complement strand
GATCGTCGAGGTCGATAGCAGAATGAACGAGCCGATCAAGTACCAGCATTTTGACTTCCCGCTGATCAATGACATCGTCTGTGACGGCAAGGCTGAAATACTTGCTTTCACGATCGTACGGTGATTTGCAGACAAACATGAGCACGACGCCTGCAGCCAGGAGAGCCCAGGACAGAGCCCGCGTCTCGGTTCGATTTTTTGTAGTCTCTGAGAGACTGACCAGCCACATCAGCAGCACCGGCACAATCCCACAGAGAATACTGGTTCGAATTGCTCCCAGGTTTTCGATCAGACACCATGCCGAAATGAAGATTCCGGCGATGCATCCAATTGTCGACCATGCGTAGATTTGCCCGGAGATCGCTCCCGTACGGCGCATATCCCGCACGGTCAGCTGGATTACCTGCGGCGTAATTGTGCCCAGTGCCATGGCGGGTATGAAGAACAAACTGAAAGACCAGGCGATCACTTGCGGAATCATCGGAAGTCCGGAAAACAAACCATGGCTGATCGTAATCTTCCAGAACGGCGCGACGGCCAAAGTTCCAGCAGCACAGGCTGCGAGCGAATTTCGAAGAGCTGTCATTGAACCGCAACGCGTAGCAATCCTTCCTCCCAGAGCATTTCCAGTCGCCATGCCGGCCAGAATGACTCCCACGACTCCTGCCGAAAGAAACATCGAGACTCCCACGAGAGGAGCCAGAATCCGAAATGCCGCTCCTTCCAAAGCTCCCGACACAAAGCTGCAGGCGATGACAGTTATCAGCGCTCGTGGGTACCAAGATTCAGAGTGTCCTGCCTTTGAAGCGTTTTCGACTTGGTTTAAAGTGTCAGCGTCTTCGACAGACGGCCCTGCAGGAAGATCTTCACGGACAGCGCGGCGTTGTGGAACACAGAAACGCCCGACGACGAATACAATCGCAGCCAGCAGGAACAGTGCCAGACTTGTTGCATCGACGATCGTGCGTACACCCAACACAGCAAGCAACACGAATCCTGTGAGATAGTTTCCAAGCAGGCTGCCAAAGGTACCCCAGGCAAAGATGCGACCAGACACGGACCCAGCGTCGCCCGCACACTTCACGAGACTGCGAATTGATGGTGGCGTGACCAGACTCAGAGTGATGCCCGGCAGCAGGCAAACGATAAACGCTCCGGACAGGATCTGACTTTCAAGTGAAAGCAGAGAAAACAAATTCGCACTGGCGAGCCAATCCACGGTGAAAGGCATCAGGAACATCGATCCGGAACCCAGCAGCAATCCGGCCACCAACAATGTTGTCGAAGAATATCGGTCGGCAAGCTTGCCGGAAATCCAGTTTCCAATCGCAATTCCCAGCAGGAAACATCCGAGAATCGCTGACCACGTTTCGATCGACGAACCGATCAATGGAGCCATGAGCCGAATCGCCACTTGCTGAGCGATCAGCAGTGCGGCATTCGAAACAAGTGAGACCGTAATAATCAGACACCACCAGACGGTTGTCACGCTAGCGGTCGCTGGCATTCGCATTCCGGATACTTGGGACGAACGCAGCTTCAACGAACGGAACGGCTCAACAACAGAGCTGATGGATGACATGGAATTCCGACTTTCCTGGCAGGGTCTGCTCAATTTGGAACGGCGGCGAAAGTCCCCCGTCCCTGCAAGACATGGCAAATCCTGCAGCTAAACCCTACATCTGGAACTCCATGGCCCGCCGCCTTTCATTTATTGGACTTTTAAATATCAAAACACAAAAAAATCAATACATGCAATGGGCCGAGCCTTTTCGAGAAGATTGTCATAGAACCCGCCCGCCGTTTCCAGGGTGGCCACGATCAATCAACGTTGACTCCGTCGCGATTCTTGTCGCCGAACAATCGGGACTCAAAGAAACAGGTCCGATTTTGCCGTGCTGGAAATCGCAAGCACAGCTGGGTGCTTGATTTTTCGCTCGGCCGAGATCGCGAAGAAGTGTTCGCGAACGCCCTCAACTTCGCCAACAAGTTCGACTTCAAACTGTCGACAGATCTCATCGTGAATGACAAGCCCGCCGGGGAAAAGCCCTTCGCCGGTTTGTCCAAATGCCTTTAACAAAGCCGTATCGTCAAACTCAGCACGGATCAGCGGATGAAGATCATGTCCTTCCATCCACGAATCAAGCGCCCGTCGCAGGGCAGAATCGCGCCTGGGAACCAGCAAAGGGGCACCATTTAAGGATTCAGGAAAACTCTTTCGATAGCGACGAGCGAGTTCTTTCGTACCGAAAAGACCCACAGCGGAGTCTCCCAGTGGGTGATTGTATGCTCGTACTTTAAACGCGGCAGTCACGGGCGTGTCAGACAGCACGATATCGACGTTATGCAGCATCAATTCACTGAGCAGTTGTTCCAGGGTGTCTTCCACACAGACAAGTCTCAGGTCATCGGATATTCGCAATGCAGGTTCCAGAAGGCGACGGGCCATCAACTTGGGCATTGCATTAACGATCCCCACAACGAAGCGAACAGGCTTGCCGACCGGATGTCCCTTGAGCGTATCGATCAGTTCACGGCCAAGCGAAAAAATTTCGTCCGCATAGCGATACACGGTCTTGCCGGTTTCTGTCAACTGCAGCGTACGCCCCGACTTCTGGAACAACTTTTGTCCAAGCGATTCTTCCAGGCTGCGCAGTTGTGTGCTGATCGCTGGCTGCCCGATATGCAGTTTCTCTGCCGCTCGCAAAATCGTGCCTTCTCGAGCGACCATCCAGAAATACAGCAGGTGGTGATAGTTAAGCCAGTCCATGGGGCAAACGATACTTCAGTCTTATAAATGATTCAATCAATTGCTCGACTCCTGAGTCGACAGCAAAAACGGCCATGGCTCGGCACGGAAAATTGCTCTGGCGAAATTCCACCATTTCACGACCGCTTCTTCAATTCGCGACAAAGAGGCGACTCGTCTAATATGAAAACCATTACCTCTTCGCCGGTGACGGTACTGATGTCGTGGTGCATACTTTTGCAGTCCACACCGGTTGATTCTTTCAGCATCGCTTCGATTTGCGATCTTGCAGTTTCAACCAGATGGGTTCGCACCTGTTTCAGCAGATCTCGCCCCTTATCGCCCGGAAGCGACCGTGCCAAATGCTGTTCCGCAGCCGTCAGCACGCCGCTCAACCTTACCAGGACGAGGTCTCCCAGGAGATACGTACGGATTTCCTTGGGACCGCGACCCATGTACTCGGTTTCAAATCGCCGAATTCCTTCGCAAATTGCGGCCTCAATTTCGCCCTGTGTTTTCATGCTCAACGGTTCCTTTAGGGTCGAAAATACACATCACCGATCTAGTAGAATCAGGACACCTGCCGCAATTGCGAGCGATGAGAGAATCAGACCGGTATTGGCGAATGTCACATGCACAAATGCACTCGCTCCGGTTGCGATCAGCCAGACAGCCAACAGCAGAATACCCGGATTTTTCGTTCCTAACCATTTCATAATCTGTCCTTTGTCAACGCATCGTGAAACCGTCAAAACAATTCACACGAGAAAAATGACAAATACTGTCCACAACATGATTGACTCCCAAAAAAACAAAGACCGTGATAACTACAATGTAAACGCCCTTAGTTGAGATCTATTGACGATGCGAAACTCCCGCGAGACAAAGGAACTGCGTCCCACTAGTTCCCCGTGCCATCACCGCTGTATGTTTCCGTTGGGACTTTGCCTGCCAACAGAAATACCTGCACCATAGCGCCGGAAGTGAAACTCTGCACGGCAGTTCCGGCTGTGGATTCAGTTTCAGCAGACGTTTCAGCAACTGCGACTCCGGTGATTCTCTTGATTTCCTTCCGCAGTGGTTCAGCCGAAGTGTTGAACAACTGCCGGTGGAATTCCTGCACTTTCGCGGCTCCCTCAGGTGTCATTGCCATTGCCTTTTCTGCGGGCGACAGTGCTCCTTGCCCGGGGGCCGACGGGTGTTGCATGTGACCGAGCTGCGCCGCCGCCTCGAAGAAGCGCGCACCGGCGGCACCGGTGTGCCGGCGTCGCCGACGATGCCAGTGCAGAACGGCGCCGGCA
>JANPHT010000254.1:0-2597 GCA_031424595.1 Planctomycetota bacterium | reverse complement strand
CGAGCAAGGGCAAGTCCGTAGCGTGGTCCTTCAGTGTCGTAATAGTCGCCGTTGGCAAATCCCGGATCAGCGTAAATCGCCCGCCTGCCGACAGCGTTGAAGGCAATTCCCTGGGCTGATAGTTTTGGGGCCGACGCGAGTACCACAGCGGCTCTCAGCTGATCAGGGAAAAGTATCGACCATTCCAGCACCTGCATGCCGCCCAGACTGCCGCCGACCACTGCCAGGAGTTGCTTAATCCCCAAATGCTGAACGAGTTGCGAATGAACTGTGACGACGTCGCGAACGGTCAGAAATGGAAAACTCAGACAGAATCGTTTGTCCGTCAGCGGGTTAATACAACCCGGGCCAGTCGTTCCCTGGCATCCCCCCAGGACATTGGCGCAGATTACCAAATACTTGTCGGTATCAATTCCTTTCCCTGGTCCTATGAATCCGTCCCACCATCCCGGCTTGCGATCCGAAGTCGAGTGGATCCCGGCCGCGTGAGCATCACCCGTCAGCGCATGGCAGATGAAGATTGCGTTGGAAGCATCGGCGTTCAGCGATCCGTACGTTTCGTAGGCCACCCTCACGGGTCCCAGCGTCTCGCCATTGGCGAACTTCAGCAGGTTCGGAGGCTGGAAGAGGTCTGCGAAACGCGTTTCCACAACATCCGCAGATCGCTCCCCGGAGTTGACATCGTTCAGACTTTCGGCTGCCATTAAACGGTACAGTACAGTCTCAGGGACATTTCTGGATCGGGACTGAAATTGGCAATTCTGCCAACAGCGTGACAGTCTAGCAGTGCGTCAGGGTTCGAGCGAGTTTCAAACGACTTCTTCTGCAAGGTTTGCCCTGTCGTAGATGTCCACGAGCACAGGAAATATATCGACCAGGTACTGAAGTCTGAAAATGCTTGCGGCGTGCCAGCGATTCTGATGATCACGGGTCACGCCACGTTTGAACGGAGTCTGTCGAATTCCATAGGAATCAGCGGTGAGATTTCCTGCAGTCTTCGCACTCTTCAGCGTTAGGATCACAATGCGGGCAACGAGGATCTGGCATGCGAGCAAGGTATGAAGGTCCATAACTGGACATGCCATCGCTTAACGCGTACGGCTCATAGTCCATACGAAACCCATCACATGGGCGAGCAAACAGGTGCCCGAACCCGCGTGGTCGAAAACTATCCGGCTCACATCGCTGATATTGAGTCAACGTAGCGGCACGCGGACGATACCAATTTGTGTACTTGTCCATCGGTAAGGAAAAATGGTTGAAACCATTTCCCGCCGAGCCCGGTGCACCCAAATCCGGAACCAATCGCGAACCAGCGAAGCCATTGAAGGCGTCTGCGGGCAGGCGGGCCTCACCCGTGCGTTTTGCGGCAAATTTTGAAAGTGAGTTCATTTGCGGCGCCGCTGAATAGGGAAGCACCCCGGATCGCGAGGGCACCGAGCCGTCCTGAGCAGCAGAAGTCAGCTGGAGTGCTAATACGGCAACTACATAAACGCTGGTCGAAGCAATTCGATTCATGAAGGTCATCCTGACGTAAAAGCAAAGCTCCGAGGCACAACCACCATGTTGCTCGGCATTGACCTCATTCGGCAAAGATTTCCAACGTCCCGCAAGTCAATGTTTCGGCTTCAGGGAAGCCGCCAGAATGGTGAATCGATTCGTCACAGTCTTCCGTTTATGCATGAAAAAACATGGACAGATTTGTGCAGGGATTCCAATAAATCGGCATCTTTTTCCTGATCGGACCGAGTTGGACATGGGATCGATCAGGGCTCGGAATGCGTAGACCCAGCCTTCCACGAAAGATCTTTTGTTCTGAAAAGCAGCAGAGGTTCCAAAACCGTGGAAACCAGAGTAGACTCCGCCCCCAGAGGTTGGAACACCCTTTGAAAAATGGATGCGTCGGCAAGGGGCCGAATGCGGATGGAATTTGGCAAGCGGCTTCGGCATTGAACTGAAAACGATATGAATTCCCCTCTCATTGAATCGATTGATGCTTCCATAGACGTTCATAAGGTGCGAAACGAGTTGTCGCCAGCTTCCCTTGAGAATAGAGACGATGAGCCGAGACTGCTTTTCCGGCGTTCGAATCGCGTTCAGCGGCTGACTGGCGTCAGTATCAGATCAATTGGCTCGTACGTGCCGTCGCGGATCGTTACCAATGAAGAACTGGAGCAGCGATACGGTTTTGAAGAGGGCTGGGTCAAGCGGCGTACCGGAATTCTGCAGCGACGATTCGCGGGGGATGGAGAATCGACCAGCGATTTGGCGGTCGAAGCGGCGAAGCGTGCGATGGCTTCGGCTCGCGTGTCCGCCTCGGACATTGATCTGGTGATCGTCGGCACATTCACGCCCGACTTCACCTGCCCGTCGACAGCCTGCCTTGTTCAGGACAAGCTGAATATTGACGCCCCGGCGATGGATATTCAGGCAGCCTGCTCGGGATTTATGTATTCTCTGGCAACAGGAGCTCAATTTGTCGCTACTGGAAACGCCCGATGTGCTCTGGTGATTGGTGCGGATGTTAACAGTCGAATTGTGCAGCCTGATGATCACCGCCCCCGCACCATCACCAAACAGCGGCGCGGTGCGTTGAT